>JASHOT010000383.1 GCA_030040965.1 Candidatus Sulfotelmatobacter sp.
GTCTTCGAATCTCAAATCCTCTGGCTCGAATCCCTCGACGCGCTTTTATGTGGCGCGGGCGCCCCCGGCCGCGTGCCCTAGCCCTTTCCGCCCCTCTCGCGATACCATCAATTAACGCGCCATCCGCGCCGCATCCCATGCCCAACAACAAGAAAAAATCCAAAGCGAGTCACAACGGTCATCGCCCGCGCAACGGCTCTCGATCCGCCAATGCACATGTAGGAACGGCCGCCCTCGGCCGTTCGGTCGCGCGAAGCGCGACAGCGGGCACGGATTCCACGGAATCCCTCCGCACCTATTCCATCCCCGACTACCGCCTTGAGCACATCGACTTCACCGTCCATCAAGCCATCGAAAAAGATGGCCAAGGGCAGGAAAAAGTCCGCTATGAAGTCGCCGGCGATCTCGCCGCCCCAGTCCCGCCCATCCGCGACTCCAAATATCTCTCCAGGCAGCAAGCCATCGAGATCTACCGCTACATGCTGCTCAACCGCAAAATGGAGACCGCTCTCGAAAATCTTTACAAGCAGGGCAAAGTCGTCGGCGGAGTCTATTTCGGGCTCGGCCAGGAAGCCTGCTCCTGCGCCTCCGCCTACGCGCTCGACAAAGATGACTGGTTCGCGCCCATGATCCGCAATCAGGGATCGCTTCTGGTTCGTGGCTTCCGCGCCTCAGACACGATGATGCAATACATGGCCAAAGCCGATTCGCCCACCAAAGGCCGCGACGGCACCTCGCACTTCGGCGACATCGAAACGCGCAACATGGTCTCGCCCATCTCCATGCTCGGCGATCTCATTCCGGTCATGAGCGGCGTGGCGCTCGGAGCGCGCCTGCAAGGCCGCAATATCGCGGTCATGACCTACATTGGCGACGGCGGCCAATCCACCGGCGTCACCTACGAAGGCATGAACTTCGCTGCCGTGCAGAATCTCGGCCTCGTGCTCTTCATCGAATCGAATCTCTGGGCCTATTCGACGCCTTCCGACATGCAATACCGCTGCAAAGATCTCGCCGAACGCGCCATCGGATACGGCATTCCCGGCGTGATCGTTGACGGTACCGACGCCTGCCAGGTCTACGACGCTGCGCGCGAAGCCGTCGAGCGCGCTCATCGCGGCCAAGGCCCCACGCTCATCGAAGCCAAAATGATGCGCATGAAAGGCCACGCCATCCACGACGCCGCCGCGTATGTACCGAAAGAGATGTTCGACTTCTGGAAGAAGCGCGACCCGATCGCCCGCTTCGAAAATTATCTGGTGAAAGAAAAAAAGTGGCTGACAGGCAAAGAGAATGCCGATCTGATCACAGAAGTAGAGCGGGTCATCGAAGAAGAACGCGAAATTGCTGTGATCTCACCAATGCCAACACCGGAATCCGCCGAAGGCGGCGTTTTCTGCGAAAACGGCTGCCACGAAATCAAACCAAAATACGGCACGCCGAAGGTCAAGAAGGGAACCAGCAGCTACAAAGAAACCGAAGCGGCCGTTCATTTGAAGTAACCGCGCTTCCGGTCGCCGCGGTCGAACTGTGGAAACGATGTTCATTCGTCACAGACGCGCGCAAGTGCGTTGTGCAATCCTCCAAACACTGTCATCCCGATTGGTACCCGGCAGAAACACAGGGTCCCTCGACTGCGGTGTTCATTCACTAGCGTAACCGATCATCCTCGCTCGGGATGACAATTCGGCGGAACAGTGTGCCGCGTTGATCCGCGTAAATCCGCGGCGAATGAAGCACTGCCTTCCCAGCTATTCTCTTGAGTCCCTCCGCATCGCGTCACCGCCCTCCGGTGTTATCTTTGTGAAGAATCGCGCCTGGCGGTCGAGGACTCATCACGCATGGATATCCTCCAGAAACTTTTCGAGCAGCACTTTCACTCTCCGGCTGAACGCGTGCAGCCGTTGCAGGGGCAGTTGGGCGGTTCCGGACGCACGATCATCCGCCTCAGCCGCGGGACGGCTAGCGCGATCGGCATCTTGTATGGAGTGCGGGAAGAAAACCGCGCGTTTCTCGAATTCTCGCGGCACTTTCGCAAGCACGGACTGCCCGTGCCTGAAATTTATGCCGAGGATCTGGATCACGACGCTTATCTCGAAGAAGATCTCGGAAACGTATCGCTGTTCGAGTTTCTCTCCCAGCATCGCAAGGGAGAAGACATCGCGCCTGAGGCGGTCGAAGCCTATCGGCGGGTGATTGCGATCTTGCCACGCTTTCAGATCGAAGCCGCCATCGACTTGAATTACTCCGTCTGCTATCCGCGGGGAAGTTTTGATCGGCAATCGATCGCCTGGGATCTCAACTACTTCAAATACTATTTTCTGCGTCTGGCTGGAATTTCCTTCAGCGAACAGGCTTTGGAAGACGATTTCAGCGCTTTAACCGAATTTCTGCTCAGCGCTCGCCGTGACTATTTTCTCTATCGCGATTTCCAATCGCGCAACGTGATGTTGCGCGAGGGGCAGCCGTTTTTCCTGGATTATCAGGGTGGGCGCAAAGGCGCGCTGCAATACGACGTCGCCTCGCTTCTTTACGATGCTAAGGCCGATCTGCCTCCTGAACTGCGGCTACAGTTGCTCGATCATTATCTCGACGCCCTCGGCGCATTCACCGACCTGCGGCGCGAAGAGTTTCTCAGGCATTATTACGCCTACGTCTATATCCGCATCATGCAGGCGCTGGGCGCCTACGGCTTTCGCGGGTTCTACGAACGCAAGGCGCACTTTCTGCAGAGCGTTCCCTACGCGCTGAAGAATCTGCGCTGGCTGCTGCACAACGTCACGCTTCCCGTCGCCCTGCCCACGCTCATTGACGCGTTCCACAGCATGTTGCGTTCAGAAAAGCTGCTGAGCCTGGCCTCCGAAGCCGACAATCTGGTGGTGCGAATTTTCAGTTTTTCATTTCATCGCGGCTTGCCCAAAGATGACAGCGGAAACGGCGGGGGATTCGTCTTCGATGGCCGTAGCCTGCCCAATCCCGGGCGCG
>JASHOT010000384.1 GCA_030040965.1 Candidatus Sulfotelmatobacter sp.
GGAGGCTTCCCGCCGCGAGAAAGGCAATCGCGCCAGACCGGATACGTCTCGCGTCCCCTCCACATCCCCCAGCGAGCGTGTAAGGTGTTCACGGGTCGCACCCACGCTTGTCGCAGCAACGACGGGTGAATCAGGAACCGCGCTTGGATCAGACGCAGCTTCACGCTTGGCCGCCGGTTCCAGCCCTTTGGGCTCGCTCCTCACAGCTGCGACTCGCGGATCCGACTTGTCAAACACGGGATCGGCCAGCACGGCGAGCTCTTTGCTGGGCTGGTTCACTCGGTTCGCGGCTTGTTGTCGCAAAACCGCGAGTACCGACGCAGACGGCAAATTGACGATTTCGTGCTCAGCGATCATCGGCACTCCCGGCTTGGTCGCATCTCTCGTGGGAGCCGGCAGCGCGCCGAAGGGGATGTAGTGCAGCGCGCCGTCCGCTACGATGAGCAGCCGCTTGCCTTCCAGTTGTTGAGCGACTGGCTTCAGCACCATCGTGCTGAGCTTGTCCGCTGCTTCTTGGTATTCCGCCTCCGCGCTTGAAAGGCCGACCCGGCGTTGATTAGTTTTCTCCGCGACCGCAGATCGCTTGGGCGCGACCAAGAGTTCATAAACGCGCCGCGAGGCTCTTTCGATTTCCGACCGCTTTGGAAGCTCAACTGCATCCAGAGAATTTCGAGTAACCACGAAAACATGGCTGCGTTCATCGCCCAGGATGTATTCCAGCAAAACCGTATCGGCATCGAGCAACTCTTGCCGCACTTCCCTCGCCGTCAGCGGCCTCGGCTGGGTCAGGCTTGCGTAGCGCGGGCTCGTTGAGCGAATCTGCTGCTCCAGTTCCCGATACTGCGAAAGCACGTCCTCGATTTCCTTGTCGACTTCCGCCACCCGCTCCGGATTTTTCCCATCACTCAATAAGTCGATCTTGCGGTTCGCCTTCGCCTCGAGCGTCGCCCGCAGCAGATGCTCTTTCTCAATCAACGCCGGATCGACGCCCTGCTTGATGTCGACGTGCGCCTCGGCCAGACTTTCCAGAAGCGTGCGCGAGTGCGCTCGCTCCATCACATCGAACGCAATTTCCGGATGGTTCTGCCCAATCAAGAGATCGGCATACTCGAAATAAAACTTGTAATGCTGTGCCCGGAATCCAGCCCGCACGTCACTCGATCCACCAAACATGCCCATCTGCCGATCGAATACATCCAGTGCTTCGGAATACTTCTTCGCCGCTTCGTTCAGATCGCCCGAATCGCGGAGGGTACCGGCCAACCCCATCAGCGTCTCTGCATGGGCGACCCTCTCGGGTGCGAGTTCCATCTGGATACCTAGCGCCTGCCGATAATATTCCGCCGATGTTTTGAGGTCGTGACGCTCCCGCGCTACATCACCAAGATCGGACAGAACTGTGGCGAGTTCGACGCTACTCGGCGCTAGTTTCTGACAAATGGCAAGCGCCTGCTTGAGATACTCCTCGCCCCTAGCTAAGTTTTGGCGTGCTTTTTCCAATGCACCCAGATTCTCAAGGGTGAAAGCCAGGTGCAGGCTATCTGGGGCGGTCGTTTGCAAAATCGACAGAGCCTTCAGGTCGTATTCCTCCGCCTTGGCCATATCCCCGCGTTCCAGCTCCAGATCGCCCAAATTCATGAACACAAGACCTACATAGCGGCTGCCTGGCTTGAACTTTTCCTCCAGCACCAACTGCTTCTCGTAGTAAACTTCAGCATCCTTGAGGTTGCCCCGGTCAGCATCCAGAGTGCCCAGATTACCGATGGCAGCAGCCAGCATGTGAGAGTCCGGCGCCAGCCTCTGTATGATCGCCACCGATTGTTGGAGGTATTCCTCGGCCTTGACTAGATCTCCCCGCCTCTCGGCAATGCTGCTCAGATTGTTCAAGGTGGGCGCAAGAAAAAGGCTGTCTGGCGAGAGTCGCTGTTCGATCGCGAGCGCCTGCTGGTTATATTTCTCGGCTTTGTCCAGGTCTCCGCGGCCACTTGCACTAAGCGCAAGCCAGCCCAGAATGCTCGCCGTCCGAAAGGTGTCCTGACCCTGCTGTTGCGCGACAATCAGCGCTCTGTGGTAGTACTCCTCGGCCCTAGCCAAATCGTCCCTCAAATAAAAGGTCCCTGCCCAAGCCCCGAGGAGTATCGCTTTGACACTCGACTCGGAGCTCTGTGCTTGCTCGATCGAGGCCTGATACAACGCATCTGATGCGGTCCACTGTTCGGCTTTGCCTGCCGCCTTTGCGGCGCGATACAGAATCCACGTTCTAAGCCCCACGCATGAATCTTCTTGGCTCGCTGCCATTGCTCGCCAACTCACGATGGCTTCTTCTGGTCTGCCGGATTTGATCAGTTCTATCCCATCTAGGTAGCGCGCCAGGGATGCGGCCGCAAAATTGGGACGGCTCTCAAATCCCCAGCGGGATGCCCCCATCCTCCAAGTGTGTTCCAGTCCCGCGTGAACCCCTTCTAAGGTGACCGGGCCTCTGGCTTCTTGCTCCGTCTCCACTTCAGCTACGTCAAACGGAGAGAGGATCTTTGCCCTCAGATCTCCCCGGCTCCAGCCGTTGATCACGTCGCCTTCAGCAATCCCCGCCTTCTCTCCCTCCGAGTTTTTGTTCACACTCTCGACCACCACTCCGGGCCGCAGATCCTGGCAAGTTGGGCTCTGAGCCGTGGCCACGCCGCCCATTTGCCCAACAGCAATCGCAGACGCAACAATGACGAGGCAAGTCCACCCTCGTGACTTACCTGAGAGGGACATCAATACGCAGGCTTGATTTCTTCCAACGTGACCCGGCAGCCGCAGCATAGCCAGCGTTTTTCCTCCCACATTTCGACGGTGTGAAAAGGGAACCCCCCGAGTAGTGTCCAAGTATCGTATCCCGTTCCCGCGCTGTCAACCGAAGCCGCGTCGATGCGACTCTTATATCCGGCTGCCTTACACATTGCATCCCGTATCAATTCTTATCGTTTCGGGGAATTTCGGGTGGTCGTCGTTCCTTATCTTTACAACCAAGAACTGTCCGGACTGGATGCCCGCAGAGCCCAACTCGCAGAAGACCCGACGATTGGAGTCAACCTCGATCATTTCGCGTTTGTCTGGTTGTGTCTTGTAGCTTGAGAGGCACAACTGTTGGCACACACCACATCGCAATGAGGCTGTCCTTTAGGATCTACCACTGGAATTACTGCTGTTCGGCCGTTATTCGCCGGCATCATCCTCCGGTCGTGCATCAGTAGAGGTTCTCAACCTTTACTGACATCATGGTTTTCAGGTGTGACGTGGAATGAGCCGTAAGTCCTTCCCGCGGCACTCATCGTTTCACTCGTACTGATTGGTGCACCGTAGTCGAGCGCAGCACGAACGATCTCCAGTTCCTGGTGCTGGTAGTGCATCAGTGCATCGCAGTCTTTACGTCTCGGTGTCCCATGGTTTTCATGACGGCGGCGAGGTTCCCCGTTCGCATGAGAATCCGCGTTCCATAATCGTGACGCGCACAATACAAAACGAGATCCTTTGGGAGCCCGGCTTCAATGCGCGCGTGCCGAAACAAGTTGCAGATCGACCGATCGACCGCAGGTGCCCGGACGTCGAACGCTTTGAAGGAAAAACCCATCCATCGTTCTTTGTTTCACAGCGTCGACGCAGGATCTCAAAGACCCGCTGGCTCATTGGCACGAGCCTGCGGCCCTCCGGAGTTTTGCTGTCAGGGACGAAAATCACGCGGCCTTCCCAATTGAGATTTTCAATGCGCATCCGAAAGAGTTCTCGTTCATTTCTCATTCCCGTGTCGCGCATTAATACGATGATGTCCCGAAAAAGTTCTTGTGTATGCGCCCGCCATCTGCACTGCGTACTTGCAGCCATCAATTTCTTTTCCGCATCATCGTCGAGCCTTAGCGATCGCCCGTGCTCTTTCATTAATTTGATCTTCGGAGCGCGAGCAATGAGTTTCCATTCCTCAGCTTTGTGAAGCATCCGTCTCAGAGTTCGCAATGCACAATTGGCATTGCCAGCCGAGCCGGGAAAGCTCAGTCTTTCAGCGTCCTCAGTTGTAATTTCGTCCAGCCACATGCCGAAGATCGGTGTTGCCTTCAACAGGCGGCATCCATTGTGATAGTGTTTTCTTGTTTTTTCTTCCAGTCTGACCTCATCCAGCCAGTTCTGGAATCGCTGTGAAAACTCTGCCAGCGCCATGGGCTTGGTACAAAATAGATCACCCTGCTCCAGTGCTCGGGCAAGTTTCATGCTGGCCACTTTCGTAGCCTTTGCCATTTTGGTTTCACCGGTTGATCCCCGATATCGTTGGCCACGTAAGGTGAAATCAAACCAGATGGGTATCCCCTTGACTCAGGTAAGCGCAATATCTAGTATGGCCCGGTGCAAGCCGACTCCTCGGCCAGCCTGATGCCGTTTGTGCGGGAGTCGGTGGCAGCGTGCAGCGTGGTTCATACCGATGGTTGGTTGGGATACTCACCCTTGGAGAGCCAAGGCTACGCGCACGAGGTCACGTTTCTGACGGGAAGAAAAAGACTCCTTCCGAACTGATGCCCCGAGTTCACCGCGTGATTTCTTTACTCAAGCGATGGCTGATTGGCACCCATCAGGGAGCGGTCAGCCACAAGCACCTCGAATATTACCTGGATGAGTTCACGTTCCGGTTCAACCGGCGCCGATCCCAAAGTCGGGGCAAGCTGTTTTTCCGCCTCGCCCAACAAGCTGTGGCTGTCGATCCTGTAACTTACGACCACATGGTTCACCCGACTTCAGCGAAAACTCGATCCAAACCACAACCTGTAGGGGTTACCTGAGTCAAGGGGATACCCATCTCAAACCAATAAAACCTCGACTTTGGTTTCTTAAAGAGCTTCACGAGTTTCCTCCATTGCAGCCCGCACGGAAGCAACTCGTCGTACCGTGATTGACGGAACGACCTCCATAATAGTTCAGTTATCGGGTTACTTCGTTAGCGCATTTTTTTTTGCGTACGGGCGGCCTAACGGAGAAAATTGGAAAAGTGGCGAGTGTCGAGCACTAAGGGTCTCCTACCCGATCAGCGGGCTGTCAGTGGAGAGCCCGCTCGGTCGCTCTATGGGTGAAAATGAGAAGATCATCATCTGTACCACTCACGCTGGGTGCGCGCCGGAACGGGTCGCACGGCGAGGCTCAGCAAAGAACGTGTTTCAGTGCTCAGGATGGGCCGCGCGAAAAATGTTGCCCCGGGCCAACATTTCAATTTCCGACACAGCGACTCTTAGAGCGACGATCATCTGTTGCTGAAAAACATTCCGTGGTGCCGGAAGTCTTGTAACCTATTGGTTTTTCATAGGTTCGGATTGACAGGTACTGGCAGGAGTAGATAGGCTACTCTGCCAAGGGCGCCCTTTTGGGGGATGTGCATGGAGTGCGACCCTCCAAGCGAAATCACGCAGCTATTGCAAGATTGGCGAAACGGAGACGGCAAAGCACTCGACATTCTGCTTCCTCGCATCTACAAGGAATTGCGCCGTCTGGCGCGCCATCAACTGCGCAACGAACGACCAGACCACACTCTGCAAAGCGCTGCGCTCGTGCATGAAGCGTACCTTCGCTTAGTGGGGATGAGTCCGCTACAACAGTGGGAGAGCCGCACTCACTTCTTCGCCATTTCCGCTCAGCTCATGCGTCAGATTCTCGTCGACTATGCGCGGCGCCACGGAGCCGCGAAGCGCGGCGGCAGTGTCTGCAAGCTATCGTTGGAGGATGCGATGGCGACGCCCCGCCGAGCACAGGTAGATGTCGTCGCCCTGGATGATGCTCTGCACGCACTCGCCAAAATCGACGCGCGACAGAGTTACGTCGTCGAACTGCGCTTCTTTGCAGGGCTTTCACTGAAGGAGATTTCCGAGGTGTTAGAAATCGCTCCCGCTACAGTGCAGCGTGATTGGACAGCTGCGCGTGCCTGGCTTCATCGGGAAATTTCGAGAGGGCACCCAGTATGAGCGGGGATCAATGGGAGCGGACGAAGCAAATTCTCGAAGAAGCATTACGCGTCTCGGCCGAAGAACGTTCTAAGTTTCTTGATGCGGCCTGCGGCAAGGATCGGGAGTTACGTGCTGAAGTAGAATCGCTGATTGCTTCCCACGAACAGGCGGGTAGTCAGTTCTTGGCTGCCGCTGCTCCCGACATACTGGACCTTACGT
This sequence comes from Candidatus Sulfotelmatobacter sp., assembly GCA_030040965.1. Taxonomy (GTDB): domain Bacteria; phylum Acidobacteriota; class Terriglobia; order Terriglobales; family Acidobacteriaceae; genus Sulfotelmatobacter. The sequence goes on from JASHOT010000384.1 coordinate 6,180, forward strand.
CCTCGACAAGTCCCTCTTCCACAGGCCCATCTCCGGTGCAACTGAATAAGATGGTTGGACACTACCGCATCCTCGAGAAGCTCGGAGGAGGCGGCATGGGTGTGGTCTTCAAAGCCGAAGACACCGAACTCGGCCGCCTCGTCGCACTCAAGTTTCTGCCTGACGATGTCGCGCGCGATCCGCAAGCGGTGGAGCGCTTCCGCCGGGAAGCGCGTGCGGCTTCTGCTTTGAACCATCCTAACATCTGCACCATCCACGAGATCGGCAGGAACGGCGATCAGTTGTTTCTGGTGATGGAGTACCTGGACGGCATGACGCTGAAGCACCGGATTGCTGGCCGTCCGGTGGAAGCTGAGTTGATCTTGTCGCTTGGGATCGAGATCGCCGACGCTCTGGATGCGGCGCATGCGGCCGGGATCGTCCACCGCGATATCAAGCCAGCCAATATTTTTCTTACCAAGCGCGGGCACGCCAAGATCCTGGATTTCGGGTTGGCGAAGGTGACGCTTCCGATTCGCGAGCCGGGCGGGGAGTCGTCACTCGCGGGGCAAGCAACGGCGACGATTGAAGAGCATCTGACCAGCCCCGGGGCCACCGTTGGGACGGTGGCCTACATGTCGCCGGAGCAGGTGCGGGCAAAGGAACTGGATGCGAGGACGGATCTTTTCTCGTTTGGATCAGTGCTCTACGAGATCGCAACCGGGGCGCTGCCATTTCGCGGCGAGAGTACGGGCGTAATCTTCAAGGAGATTCTTGACTCGTCACCAACGCCGGCTGCCCGATTGAATCCCGATCTGCCGCCGGAACTCGAGCGGATCATCAACAAGGCGTTGGAAAAAGATCGGAACCTGCGTTACCAGCACGCCTCGGACATTCGCAGTGACCTACAGCGATTGAAGCGCGATACGGATTCCAGTGGTGCGGGAACAAGTCCTTTTACGGTCTCTGCGGCGAAGCGTTACGCCTGGTTACTGTGGACTCTCATGGCGTTGCTGGTGGCGGGATTGGGCACGTGGTTTGTCGCCAATCGCCCACAGCGAGAGATCCAAAATCCACTTTCCGGTGCGCAGTTCGCAAACCTGACAGACTTCAGTGGAACCAAGATCAACCCCGCTATCTCCTCAGACGGGAAATTTGCCGGGTTCATTTCCGACCGGAGCGGTAACTTCGACATATGGCTGATGCAAACCAACGGCAACAGCCCTGTGAACCTTACCCAAGGTCGCATGGGGGATATGCGTGCACCCCTCCGTGCGTTTGGCTTTTCAGGCGACGGATCAGAAGTGTGGAGCGCAGGAACCGAAAGCAGCGGGGGAACAGAAGGCAAGAGGCTCATGCTGTGGCCGCTGATTGGAGGTGCGCCACGCAATTTTCCGGATGAAAGAGCGGCTGAGGTTGCCTGGTCTCCCGATGCTAGCCAAGTGGTGTATCACAGGTGGGAAGCAGGAGACCCGATGTTTGTCGCCGATAGCGACGGGAGCAATCCACGCCTAATCTTGCAAAACGACCCCGGACTGCACAACCATTATCAAGTCTGGTCAAAGGATGGCCGCTGCATCTACTTTGTGCACGGCCGGCCGGCAACGCACGAGATGGATCTGTGGCGCATTCGACCGGATGGTGGCGGATTAGAGCAACTCACTCATCTCAACACTGACATTAGCTACCCAACCCCGATTAGCGAACGAACGATTCTATTTGTTGCGCGCAATCAATATGGGGCTGGCCCATGGTTATGGGCATTCGACTTAACAACGCGAAGTTCGAGCCGCGTGAGTTCCGGGTTGGAGGAATACACTGCATTGGCAGCCACCGCCGATGGCCGACGTATTGCGGCCAGCGTGATGAACCCTCAGGTAAAGTTGTGGAGAATCCCGATTACGAATCGCGTACTCGAAGAACACCAAGTCCAAGCTTTCCAAGTACCCACGGCGCGCTCCTGGGCGCCGCGCTTCGCAGGCGGATCGCTGTTCTACTTATCTTCGCGTGACGGCGCTGACGGATTGTGGAACTACCGCGATGGAAAAGCACTGGAGATATGGAAAGGCTCTGAAGGCGCGATTCAAGTTCCAGTGGCGGTCGCTGCGGACGGGAGCGAAGTTGCATTTGCACTGAAGCGAAACGGGAAGCAGCAGATGCACGTAATGGCAGCGGACGGGACACACCTCCGCGGTCTTTCCAGTAATCTAGATGTTCGAGGCGCAGCATCCTGGTCTCCCGATGGCAAATGGATTGCCGTGGCTGGCACCGACAGCAATGGACTAGGCTTGTTCAAATTACCTGTAGACGGCGGCGCGCCGGTTCGGATTGCAACAGGACCGTTTTTGGATCCGGTGTGGTCTCCGCGAGGGGATCTGATCGTGTATTGCGGGCCTCAGGTGTTCACGCTCGCGCCACTCCTGGCTGTACACCCGGATGGCACAGCGGCGAAGTTACCAGAGATCAGAGTACAGCGCGAAGGTGTGCGTGCGCGTTTCCTGCCAAACGGCACGGGACTCGTTTACATGTTGGGAAATACGCTGGCCGAACAAGATTTCTGGTTGCTGGACCTTAGCACGATGCGTTCACGCCGTCTGACTCAGCTGAGCAGTTCCGCAGTTATGCGGGCTTTTGATATCACTCCCGACAGCACGCGGATTGTTTTCGACCGACTATCGGAAGACTCGGAGATACTGCTGATTGACCTTGCGAGGAATCAAGCCCGGCCATAGTCGTCAGAACGGAAAGCGGATCGACAAAATTCCATTGTGATTGGTGGGATGGAACGATGTTGCAGCGATTTGGAATCCCCCACCGATGAAGAACGCGAAACGGTCATGAATCGGTAACCTGCCGACTACGATGCCGGGCGTTACGTAGAGCAACGAATGGCCGTCGTGTGAACCTTCATAAAAGTGCGTGAAGTTGAACTCCGTCTCCGGCCAGATTTTCTTGAAGATGTGATATTGCAGTGCGTTGTTCCACAAGATCGTTCGTCCTATCTTTGATATGTTTCCTGTGGGTAAACCGCCTCCCAATGTCCCTTGCAAGTCAAAATCCTTATAGCCTTTTCCGTAGGCAATCGTCGGTGTAATTATTGGACTTAACGCTCCCTGTCGATACTGCCCTGTGGGAAAACTCATCTGGTAGAAGGCCGTCAAAATGTAGGTCCCGTGCTCCTCGCTTGCTGCGGCAATTCGATACTTGGCAAGGAACTGCCAGTCGCCAAACCCATCCGGAGAATTTGGGTTGTTCACAATATACGGCGGGATGCTGAGGATCACCTCAACATGCTTTTTCGGGATGAATTCCAGACCTTTACTAGCGCCATAGTTGGTCGCTGTGACCCCGCTGTTGTAAGTCTGCCACTGTGTGTCGTATCTAAGTAGTTGGTGGAGCGTCGGAGTGAATGTCGCAAGCGGGACAGCCTAATGAGGCTGTTCGTTTTCGGTTTATGTCACCATATCCAGCCAATTCGAGACGAAGCTGTCCTGCCCGAAAGCCAAAGTTGAGAAAAGCAAAACACCGAACCAAGCGACACAACAACGCTTAACCATTTGCTCCTCCCCACACCGCAATCGATGTTGACTTCAAAGAGCGCAAATCACGACGGTGTCTCGGATTCGATTGAAGCCCGATAAAGTCTATGCGCCTGCGACCAGCATATGAAGAGGCGTTCACCTAGAAGCCTCCCTTAGAGATTGCGATCCACGCCAGCCGCTGTTTTGAGCCGCCTTCTGAGGCGCGGCCGCGCCTTTCAAACTGACGACTACTTATTCGACCAATTTGCGCCACTAGTTGTGTCGCTACTCTACCTTTCGAACTACACCGTGGATTGCTTGTGGCCCAAAATGGCCGGCGGCGCCACTGGATTCCGCAAAGACCAGCGTGATGTTCGAAAACTCGATGTTCGACCCTCCAGCGATGCACACCTGCAACGGCGAAGACCCAAAGGGCGCGGGACTTCCATTCGCCTCGATGTTCGCTGTTCCCGTAAGCTCGATGAGTGCGGTATAGGCAGGGGTCGAAGGCGGAGCCGGAGGGCAGTCGGTCGGGTTATAGACCACGGAATTGGTCTTCATCGTGATGCGATGCGTGTGCTGCGCTCGCTGGACCGCATTCACCGTTGTGACTGTCTGTCCAAAGTCGGACAACTCCATCGTCAGAGTTGCAGAGAAGCTAGCCGTGGAAGATTGCTCGTCCAGCGTCAAACTCCAGAGACCCCGAAGCTCCCACGGACTCGCACCGGTAGTGATTGGTGTAAAGTCGTTGATTAGGCCGCTAAAGTGGACGCGGTGCGGGAACTGATGCTCCTGCGCCTGCAGAGACAGGGACGCGACGGTCAACAGCAGAATCGTGGTGATCCAAATACACGCATTTTTCATCGAAGTTTCTCCTTTTCATTTTGTGGTCGGTCTTTTGTGGCCGATCTATAGCCGTCGGGACAACGAGCCATGCCAGCCGACCACCATCCTTGTCGAGTTGTCGAGTTTCAATGGCGGCCTGAGTAATGCGATTGCAACGCTGCCTTTTTGCCCGGGACGTGCGGCAAGCAAGCAAACATCGAACTCGCTCTTCCGAAGCGTGACGTCAGCCATCTGAGCTCGTTCTTGTCTATAACAGCGCAAATTGGCCGCGAGTTTGATCATCGCAGCTGAAAGAATTTTCGATTGCCCTGTGGAACGCGCCGTCTTTGGTAAGATCGAACGGATTAAAGGTACTGATTGGCAGATGAAGCGTCAGCCAGGCTCGCCGGTTCGAACGAGATTCGATGGCGTGAGGCTGCTCGAGTGAGGTATGCAGGTTTTACAAGATTGAGACCCGTCGAGGGCACAAAGCGCCGTTGATAACCAAGTGACCCGACACTCGCCATATTTAGTTTATCCCAAAGGTGTGCCTAAACTGTGCCGCTTGGCTCGAATCCCTAAACGCTATAATAAATACCTT
>JASHOT010000385.1 GCA_030040965.1 Candidatus Sulfotelmatobacter sp.
CCAGCCATTGACCGATCGCGCCGCCCATTGACAGTCCGCAGAAGGCGAACTGGCGAATTTTGAGGGCGTCAGCTAACGCCATAACATCCTGGCCCAATTGTTCGATCGAATATTCTCCCGGGACAGCGTCGCTTGCGCCGTGACCGCGCGTGTCGTAGCGAAGCACCTGAAAATAAGGAAGCAGTTCCTGAACCTGCGGATCCCACATGGAGTGGTCTGTGCCGATCGAATGGGACAGAATCAGAACTGGGAGCCCGTCGTTTCCTTGGAGCCGATAAAAGTTGCGGATCTGGTTAGCGGTGATGAATGGCATGGAGCTCAGTCTTTTTCCGGATGTTTGGAGTGAGTTTGTGACCCGGACGGTTGCGAAAGCCGTTGACGAAAAATCTCTGCCGATCCCAGATAGCTTTCGGGGTGGTTAAGTTGCTCGAGAGCAGTCCGATCCAAATGCTTCGCTACGTCTGGCATTTCAGCGAGCACCTCCGCAAGGGGCCGCTTTTGCTGGATCGCTTGCCGGGACGCCTGATCCAAAACTTTATGCGCCGCATCGCGGCCGACTTTTGCGCTCAGCAGCATTGCGGCTTTCTCGGCAAAAATCGTGCCGTGCGTCGCGGCGATGTTCTGCGCCATGCGCCCCGAATCGATGGAGAGGCCCGCCGCAATTTCAGCAACGGAAGCAGCAGCCAGTCCGGTGGATTGCACGATGTCTGCAAGCGTAGACCACTCCGCCTGAATTCCTCCGACGGAACGTTGGTGTTCCTGAACCATGGAAGATAGATAAGATGCAACCAACCCAGGCACACGATAAGATGCGGCGATGGCAACAGCGCAACCAATCGGATTCCGCTTATGGGGCATGGTCGAAGAACCGCCACGACCGGGAGAATCATGCTCGGCCGCTTCCGCGACTTCGCTCTGCATTAGCAAACTGACATCGCGCCCGATCTTGCCTAATGATCCGGTCACCATCCCACAGGCGCACGCGAACGCTGCCAGGCGATCGCGATGCGTATGCCACGGCGCGTCGGGGCAGTTAAGTTTAAGTTCGCGTGCGAGTTGTTCGGCAACTTCGAGTCCGCGATTACCCAAAACCGAGAGCGTGCCCACGGCTCCTCCAAATTGCAGCAGCTTGGCATTTTGGAATTCTGCGGACAGGCGTTCGCGACCGCGCCGGATCGCTGCCAGCCAACCGGCAGCTTTCAGTCCTAACGTGATCGGAGGCGCTGCTTGCAGCAGCGTTCGGCCGAGCATCACGGTGTTTTTATGCTGCTCGGAAAATGCGCGCAGAGACTGTTCCGCTGACTTCAAGTCCGCTTCGATGAAGGCTTCCGCGCGCGTGAGAAGAAGAATCAGAGCTGTATCGGAAATGTCCTGGCTGGTTGCGCCGAAGTGAACGAATGCGGCAGCAGCAGCATCGCGCGCACGGACGAGTTCCGTCAGGCGCTTGACCAACGGAATGCCTGGAGTTCCGGCGCGCAGAGCGTCGTGCGATAAGGCAGGCAAATCGAACGCGGCAGGATCGGCAGCGGCCGCGATGCCATCAGCGGCTGCCTGGGGAATGATTCCAGCCCTTGCTTCGGCGCGCGCCAAAGCGATTTCGAAATCGAGCATGGCGCGCAGAATCGACGGGTCGGAAAACAACTCGGACAGCGCTTCCGTGCCCGCCAGACAGTCAATCAGAGGAACCGGCATCCACGCTCCCGCCACGGATGTGTGGCCGTCCAGAACGACCACTCACATCGGGACGCACCTTTATACATCAACGGAGACGATCTCATCGGTTTGGGCGCTGCGGTAAGGCATTACATAACATGCGATTCGTTCTCAGTCCATGGGGAGGCCAACGTAGTTTTCCGCCAGGCTCTGCGATGCCGCACGCGAACTGGTGACGTAGTCGAGTTCTCCCAGTTGCCGGCGGCAATCGAAGGGATTGTCGGAATCGAAGCGGTGCAGCATCGATGTCATCCACCAGGAAAAGCGTTGGACTTTCCAGACGCGCCGCAGGCAAGTCTCGGAATAGCGGTCGAGCAGAGATCGATCTCCTGAGCGATAGAATTCGGCAATCGCCCGCGCCAGCACCCACACGTCGGCGACCGCAAGATTCAGTCCTTTCGCGCCGGTTGGCGGCACGATGTGGGCCGCATCGCCGGCCAGAAAGAGACGTCCATACTGCAGGGGTTCGACGACGAAACTGCGCATGCCCGTGATGCCTTTTTGAATGACCGGACCTTCGGTCAGACTCCAGCCTCGGCGCGCCAGGCGAGTGTGCAGCTCCTGCCAGATTCTCTCGTCCGGCCAATTCTCGATCAGCTCTTCAGGGTGACACTGCAGATAGAGCCGGCTCCGCTTAGGACTTCGCATGCTGAGTAGAGCGAAACCGCGATCGTGATAACAGTAAACCAGCTCTTCGGATGCCGGCGGCGCTTCCGCGAGAATGCCAAGCCACGCGAACGGATACGTGCGCTCGTACTCGGTCAATGCGCCTGCGGGAATGCTGGTACGCGAGATTCCGTGGAAACCGTCACAGCCCGCGATGAAGTCACAGCCGAGTTCGACCGACGAGCCGTCTTTGCGGAAACGGATGGAAGACTTGTTGGCGGAGGAATTCTCGAAATCGTGCAAGGAGACCACAGGCGCTTCAAACAGCAAAGTCCCGCCGGCTGCAAGACGGGCGTCGATCAGATCCTTCACAACTTCACCTTGGGCATAAATCGTAATCGCCTTTCCAGTGAGCTCGCGAAAATCGATGCGATGTCCGCGCCCCTGAAATCGCAATTCAATGCCATGGTGAACCAGGCCTTCGTGCTGCATGCGCGCGCCCACACCGGTTTGCGACAGCAGATCGACGGTGTTTTGTTCGAGCACGCCGGCGCGAACCCGCTCCTGCACGTATTCGCGCGTGTGCGCTTCCAGCACCACCGAGTCGATACCTTCCCGGTGCAGCAGATGCGAGAGCACCAGCCCGGCCGGTCCAGCGCCGACGATTCCGACCTGTGTACGCATAGATTGATTCATCCGGAACCCGCCAGAAGCTGTCTCACAGCATGGTTCATTTGTTCAATGCTCGTTTGAGCTGCGGGCAGCCTTGCGCGAAGGCCTGCGGTCAGAAAATTTCGCCATCACTTCCGCTGGAATCGGCGTACTCTCAATCTTCTCGGAGTTTTTCAGGGATGCCCGCGCCCAGACGCGGGTCTCAAAACATTCGACCGCCAGGTTGTCTTGATTGAAGAGCTGATGCCGAACCAGAAAGCTGCTGCCCCGGAATTCGGTGATCTCGGAAACAACTTCAACTTCGTCCCCGAAGCGCGAAGGCGCGCGAAACGAAGCCCGCACGTCGACCATGGGGATGCCAATGATTCCGTATTTCTGGAGCATCTCGCGCTTAGCCAGACCGGCTTTCTTGAACAGCGCAGTCGTGCAGGCATCGAAGAAAGCGAAGTAGCGAGGGAAATGAACGATGCGTGCAGGATCGCAATCGCCCCATTCGATCACGATCGACTTACGGTTTGTCAGGCGCGGATTCTTGCTCACTAAACAAACAGATTACCAGTTTCTGAATTGTAGTGAATACGACACACGTCGTATTCAGAGTCCCCAATCATAATTTCAAGCTCAATGCCGGCAACGTTCACAGTTGACGTGGCGAGGTCATTTCGTAATTGCACAAACTGAAATTCGCGCTTACCTGCGGGCATTGAGATGTTAGATTTTTCTCGAGATCGGATCATGGGCGAAATCCTATACCGGACGGAGGAAACGCGAGCGATCGAGCAGCGCCTTGTGAAGAAGAAGTCTTTCTTGCTGCATGGGCCAACTGGAGTGGGCAAGACGCTCGTTCTTGGTTGCGTGGTGGCGAAAATTCCGGCCCTGCTCTATTGCCAGAATTCAGCAAGCAGCCAAGAGATGTTTCGCGGCATTGCGCAGGGCTTGTTGCACGGCGGTGCTTCACGAATTCGTCAGGCTTGCCGAAATGACGAGGGAATTCGGTCGAAGTCCGCCGTCGCGCTGAAGGGCATCGTGATGGATGCTCTGCGCGAGGGGAGCTTTTCGATTGTGCTGGATCACGTCAGCCAGCCTTCGCAAAGCTTTGCTACCGCTGTCCGCGAGATCATGGGGTGGTGCTCCACACCCGTGATTGCCGTCGCGCGCTCGATCCACATGGAAGACGCCGGGTTTCTCCAGCCGCTCTATTCCGACCGGCATGACAGGTACGAATTGAAAAACTTCGACGCCGCAACTGCGGGCCGGTTCATTCATGAAATGGCGGAACGCCAGAAGTTGTCGGCGTCCAACATGTCCGAATTCCTGAGCAAAGTGCTGGACTTTAGTGAAGGGAATCCGGCGGCGATTCTTTCCATGCTCCGCATGTCGACGTTGGCCAAGTACCGCTCCCAGGAGCACATCAAGATCTCGCCGCTGTACATCGATTTCCGTATGAACCGGTCCCATTGACTTCAAAATGCAGCATTGTCATAATCTTCCTGGGTGTTGGAGTTCACCTTTAATCGCCCGCCATGGGCAGATGACTCCTACGAAGAAGAAGGAATTCTCTTGGTAGGAGCTTACTTTCACACTCCTTCCGTCTTTTGATCCAAGAGATTCCGCAGTAGTCTGAGCACAAGAGAAACAGGAATTGTGCCTCGGCGGGAGCTTTTATGTCGGAGGAGTCTCTCAATCCGAATCATGCGCGACGGTTGGCGGTGACGTGTCGGCATATCGATAAACTTCTCGCCGATATGGAGAACGCTCTCAGCGTCCGCGACTCGAAGCAGGCATTTCCTGAATATTCTCCTGACGTCGAGCCCGCGCAACGGCGAATCATTGAAGACTACATCGCTCGCATTCGAGCTCAGTTGATTCGCACGCTCGACCGCCAGGGGATTGAGCGTCCTGCACCGTCGATTCCGGTCAGCCGCATGCTTCATACACTCCTGACCTTTATTACAATCGCCGCCGAAGAGTTGCGCCCGAGATACATGCGTGGCTATGGAGAAATCCTGCCTGCGGCGGGCGTGGAATTGAATGAGATTGCCGATGAACTGCTGGCGTTAAGCAATCAACTGGATCGCTCGATCGTTCAATGGGAACGAGAGAATCTGCCGGAACGTCCGCTTCGGTTGGGATAGTCGGCAGACGAGTTGGAAGCATCATCGCGAGCCGGAAAACGGTCTGTGATGGGGAAAGGAACAGAACGACTTGCTTAAGTACGGGATGGTTGGCATTGGAGGAGCTTTAGGCTCTATTCTGCGATTCTGGCTGGGAAGCTACGTCGGTGGCCGGTTCGGAAGCCGGTTTCCTTATGGCACGTTTGTCATCAACGTCACCGGCTCGTTCCTGATCGGTGTGATTCTTACGATCCTGGCCGAAAAATCCAACTTGAGCCCGAACTGGCGCTATCTGATTCCCATCGGGTTCATCGGAGGGTACACAACCTTCTCGACATTCGAATATGAGACCCTTCGGCTTTTTCAGGATGGTCAGGTCTTGAGTGCCGTGCTCAACGTAGCACTGAGCGTGATCGTCGGTTTTGTCGGGGTTTGGATCGGGGCAGTCGCGGGGCGGGCAATCCCGTGAATCGGTATGTCCTCACGTCAGGTGTGGGCGAACCGGCAATCGCAGGAGGAAGCGGGGATCTTCGCAGCGGTGGGATACTGGGCAGTACAGCCGAGTTTTGGTTTAAACAGGAGAAGAGAAAGTGCTCACTTCAGGGCCTGCAAAGAAAGTCGCCATCTATGTGGCGGAAGACCAGCAGTATCACGGCAGCGCCGCTTATGCCGCCGTTCTGGATTTCCTGTTCTTCCGCGGCGTTTCGGGCGCAACGGTAACGCGCGGGATTGCGGGATTTGGCGCCGACCATCACATGCATACGACTCGTCTGGTCGATGTCGCCACTCGGTTGCCGGTGAAGATCGAGTTTATTGAATCTCCCGAGAAGGTGCAGGAACTGCTGCCGAAACTTCAATCCATGGTGGGCAGCGGCCTGATCGAGATGCACGATACGACGATCGTGAAGCCGGCGGAAAACAAGAAAGAGCAAGCAGCCATGATCGGCAAGCCTGCGCTCAAGCGGGAAGGCAAGGCGAAGTTGATGCGCATCTACGTAGGAGAAAACGACAAGTGGAATGGCAAACCGCTGTACGAAGCGATCGTTGGTGGCTTGCGAGCCCATGACATTGCCGGCGTCACGGTATATCGCGGCATCCTCGGATATGGCGCCAATCGAAGGATTCACAAGGATGCGGCTCTGAGCCTTTCGCATGACCGTCCCATCCTGCTCTCCATCGTCGACACGGAAGAAAAACTTCGCGGCTTCATGCCTATTCTCGACGAAATGGTGCAGCAGGGACTGGTGGTGCTCTCCGACGTCGACGTCATCAAGTATTCCCACAACTACGAAGCCAAAGAACGCCGTCAGGAGACACGGGCATGAAACTCGAAGGCAAAGCCAAGATGCTGCGGATTCATTTCGGAGAAGATGACAAGTGGCGCGGCAAGCCACTCTACGAGGCCATCGTTGAGAAATGCCGCGAACTCGATCTGGCGGGAGCGACGGTCTACCGCGGAATTGAAGGTTACGGCGCCAGCACGCTGATCCACAAAGCACATTTTCTGCGATCCTCGGACCGGCCGATCATGGTTTCGGTTGTGGATACTCAGGAAAATATCAACAAGCTTTTGCCCGTCCTTGACCAGATGGTCGACGAGGGCCTGATCGCCGTCTCAGACGTGGAAGTGATCAAGTACGTCCATCAGGATGGAGTCCGGTCGCAGGCTTAACACCAGGCTTAACTGAAATGGCGGAGGATCGCGGCAATCCGAGCACTGCACCGCTGGGGTCGGTTGGAGTCAAGTCACCGGCAGCGACCGATGACGATCCAAACGATGGTGCGGGCCGGTTGCTCCGGCGGGCTTCGTTGGCGGAGAATCTCGGATCGCTCCGCCTTCAAGATGAGGCAAGGGAGCTCGCGGATCGAATCGCGGAAGGCCGCTTCTACGTAGCCTGCGTTGGCCAATTTAAACGCGGCAAATCCACTCTCATCAATGCCCTGATCGGCGAGTCTATCCTTCCGGTTGGTTTCACTCCGGTGACGGCAGTGCCGACTGTGGTGAGATATGGAAGACGGGCGGCTCGGGTCCAGACACACGACGGCTCGTGGCAGGAAGTCGGCATATCCGCACTGGAGCCGTACGTCTCTGAGGAGTGCAATCCCGAAAACACGAAACGAATTCGTGGAGTCGAAGTTTTTGTGCCGAGTCCTCTGCTGTCGGCCGGGATGTGTTTCGTCGATACTCCAGGACTGGGTTCCGTGTTTACCGGCAATACCGCGGCAACTCAGGCTTTCATACCCCACATCGATGCAGCTTTGGTCGTCGTCGGCGCTGACCCGCCACTGGCCGGCGAGGAATTGGCGCTCGTCGAGGCGATCGGGAGGCTGGTGCACAACGTTGTCGTCGTGCTTAATAAGGCAGATCGGACTACTGCGGAGGAGAAAGCGGCCGCGATTGCTTTCGCCCAGAGGCAGCTTCGCGCGCGCCTTGGACGAGATCCGGGGCCGATTTTCGAGATCAGCGCCGCGGAGCGCCTTAACCAGGAGGAAACGGAGCGCGATTGGCCAAAGCTGATCGGCGCGCTTCACAACTTAGTCGACAGCTCGGGGCGCGAGCTGGTTCACTCAGCCTGCGAACGCGGCATCAGCCGGCTGAGCGAACAGTTGTTGGCCATCATTGCCGAGGAGCGGCAGGCGTTGCAGCGCCCGCTGGAGGAATCTGAGCAGCGCATTGCCGCGATGAAGGCCACAATTGTTGCGGCGGAACGCTCGATGCGAGAACTCGGATATTTGTTCATGGCTGAACAGCGCAGCATTTCGGACTTGTTCGTGGATCGCCATAAGGCGTTCATTGCTATCGTTCTGCCCCGCGCGAATCAAGAATTCGATCGTGCCATTATTTCGCTGCAGCATGGATCTGGCCCAGCTTACCGCCGGCGCGTCATGAAAGAGGCGCAGCAGATCGCAAGAGCACACGTGCTTCCGTGGTTGAGGCCCGAGCAAAAAGAGGCGGAACGCCAATATCGCAGGCTATCTCATCGCTTTGTCGAGATGGCCAACAGTTTTCTTCGGCAATGGGCGGACGCGGGTATGCCGGAGTTGACGCGAATGCCGCGTGCCCTCGACCCGGAGATCGGATTTCGGGTCCGATCGAGATTCACCTTCCGGGATTTCATTGAAGTCGCGCAACCTGCGTCTCCTTTGCGATGGCTCGCCGATCTCATCCTCCCGCTGGTGGGCGCGCGCAACCGGATCGCCCGGCAGGCCCGCTCGTTTCTCGAAAATCTGCTGGAAGTGAACAGCACCAGAGTGCAAAGCGACATCCTCGAGAGAGTTCAGGAAAGTCGCAGCTGCCTTGAAACAGAAATCCGCAAACTGCTCCACGAAGTGAGCCGCGTCGCGCAACAAGCGCTCGACCACGCCAAGAGCGCTCGGGAAAAAGGCGCGCCCGCCGTAGAATCGGCCCTCGGACGCCTATCCACTCTGGAATGCAAAATTGTAAGCCTCAGTTCTTTTGTTGCCTGAAATTTGGGCGCGGGAAGTTGCAGAGGCTGCGCAGAAATCTGATATCTTTCCCGCCATGGAAAGAAACAGGCCGTTGCCCATCTCCCGCCGCGATCTTCTCAGTTCCGGTCTTGCACTGTCGGCCTCATCGCTCGTGGCTCGATTGCCTTTGGCGCGGGCCGCCGCGACCCTCGCCGGTTATCAAGGTGCTGCGTCCGACGCGGCCATCGCTCCGCGCGAGCGCCTGCTTTTTGATTTTGGCTGGAAGTTTCAGTTCGGCCACGGTAGCGATCCCGCGCGGGACCTGGGTTTTGGCCTGGGCCAGGGCGATTTTTCCAAATCCGGCGATTTCGATTTTGCGACCGCGAAGTTCGACGACTCGAAATGGCGATCCCTGAATCTGCCGCATGACTGGGCCGTCGAATTGCCATTCGTCCACGACGAGGAGCAGCAATCGCACGGCTATAAACCGCTCGGCCGGCGCTATCCGGAGACCAGCATTGGCTGGTATCGACGCACGTTCGACATTCCGAAAGAAGACGCTGGCCGCCGCATCGCGATCGAATTCGACGGCGCTTTCCGCGACGCGCTGGTTTTTCTCAACGGATATTTCATCGATCGAAACGACAACGGCTACGCGCCTTTCAACTTCGATGTCAGCGACTTTGTGAATTACGGTGGAAAGAATTTTCTGGTGGTGCGCATGGACGCCAGCTTCGGCGATGGCTGGTTCTACGAGGGCGCGGGAATTTATCGCCATGTGTGGCTGACGAAGATGGATGCGCTGCACCTCGGGCAATGGGAGAGCTATGTGCGCACAGCGCGACAAACACGTGGAACGGGCGGATGGCTGGACGTCGGGACTACAGTTCAAAACCAGGGCACCAAACCGGAAAGTTGCATGGTTCGCTGGGAAGTCCGCGACGCCGACGGAAAGGTTGTTGCGACCACTGAGTCGAAGCCTCAATCGATTTCCGCCGATAGCTCGATGACGTTTACAGCCAGCGCGAACATACCCAATCCATCGAGATGGTCGCCGGAAACACCTTATCTTTACTCCGCTATTGTCAGCGTCGAGTCCCCCGAAAAAACACGCGATGCCGAGCGCATCACCTTCGGTATTCGCGATATCAAGTGGGATGTCGACCACGGCTTCTTCCTCAACGGCAAGCGCGTCGAGCTGAAAGGCACCTGCAACCATCAGGACCACGCCGGAGTGGGCGCGGCGCTGCCCGACCGCCTACAGTCGTATCGGCTCGGCGTACTCAAAGACATGGGCGGCAATGCTATCCGCACATCGCACAACATGCCGACGCCCGAATTGGTCGAAGCCTGCGACAGGCTGGGCATGATGATGATGTGCGAGACACGGCTGATGAGCGCGAATCCCGAAGGCATGGCGCAACTGGAAGTCATGATCAAGCGCTACCGCAACTCGCCATCCATCATTCTGTGGTCGATGGGCAACGAAGAGTGGATCATGATGTATCAACCGCAGGGCGAACGCGTGATGGACGACATGATTGCTCGCACGCACGAACTCGATCCTACGCGCCTGTGCACAGCCGCCGTCAACACCGCTTTCGACACTCATTTCCCCGAGCACCTCGACGTGATGGGATACAACTACAACCTGAAAGTGATTGACGATTGGCATAAGAAACATCCCAAGATTCCGTGCGTAGGTTCGGAGACTGCGAGCACCGTCTCTACTCGCGGCATCTACTCAACCGATAAGCTGCGCAACTGGGTGAGCGCCTACGATGTAAACACCACCTCATGGTCGGAGCGGGCCGAGGAATGGTGGAAATTCTATGCGGCGCGCGAATGGCTCGCCGGCGGCTTCGCTTGGACGGGTTTCGACTATCGCGGCGAGCCGACGCCTTACGGATGGCCGTCGATCAACTCGCAGTTCGGCATCGTCGATATATGTGGTTTTCCCAAGGACAATTTTTTCTATTACAAAGCATGGTGGGGATCGGATCCGGTGCTGCACTTGTTTCCGCACTGGAATTGGGAAGGGCGCGAAGGTGAGCCCATCTCCGTGTGGGTGCATTCCAATGTCGATTCCGTCGAAGTGTTTCTGAACGGCAAGAGTCAGGGATCGCAGAACGTCACACCTTTTACGCATCTGGAGTGGAAAGTGAAATATGAACCGGGTACTCTCGAAGCGCGCGGCACCAAAGATGGAAAAGTAGTGCTGGTTGAAAAGCGCGAAACGACGGGCGTTCCCGCGGCCGTTCGCCTGACCGCCGACCGCACCGAAATTAACGCTGATGGCGAAGATGTGGCGGTTCTAAGCGTCGAGATGCTCGACGGCCAGGGCCGCGCCATTCCCACCGCTGATCGCATGATCTATTTCAATGTGAGCGGCGAAGGCGCGCTCATCGGCGTCGGCAACGGCGATCCAAACTGTCAGGAGTCCGACAAAGATCCGCAGCGCAGTTTGTTCAACGGCCTGGCACAGGCAATCGTACAGTCAACGCGAACTCCGGGCACGATCACGATTGAAGCGCTGACCAAGGGTCGGTCGCAACAGCCCTCGCCTGCGAGCGTAACCATCACAACCAAAAAAGTTGATTTGCGTCTGGCGGTGGCCTAAGAAGAGGTTCTGCTGGCGCTTTGTAAAATTCTGCAGCGGCATCGTGCAAAGCGCTTCCCGGCAGTTAGAATCCCTGTGATCGTGTGGCCCCACTTGTCCGCGCGGCCGACCCAGACCTGAACGTTCGTGTCTGCAGAAATGAGCGGTAGTTGGATAGGATCATTCATTATGGTCAGCCGGAAAATATTCGCCCGATTGAGCATGCCGTTTGCTTTGTCGATTGCTCTTCTTTTTCAAGGCTGCGGAGGCTCGTCTTCGTCTGGCGGAGGCGGAGGTACGGGCAATCCTCCTGCCGCTCCGACGGGCTTGACCGCAACGCCGGGAAACGCGCAGGTCAGCCTTTCCTGGATGGCGAGTAGCGGCGCAACCAGTTACAACATTTTGCGCGGCACAACGAGCGGAGGTCCTTACACGCAGACCGGTTCATCTACAACCACGAGTTATGTCGACACCAGCGTGACTAACGGCACGACTTACTACTACGTTGTGACTGCGGTTAACGGTGCTGGACAAAGCGGCAACTCGAACCAGGCATCCGCCATGCCTGCCACACCGCCGACCAACATCACTGTGAATATCAATGTGCTGGCCAACCGGCACGCAATCAGTCCTTATATCTACGGCGGTTCGTTTCCCAACTCCACTTCTACTATCACCGATAGCGGCCTGACCCTGGTGCGCTGGGGTGGCAACGCCTCGTCGACTTACAACTGGCAGATCTTCACCGACAACGCCGACAACGACTACTATTTCGAGGATTTCACTTTTTGCGGCCTCGGCGTATCTCCGACGTGCACCGATAGCAATTCCACCCAGTTCATCACCGACGTACAGAATGCGGGCAGCAATCCTTTGATGACGATGGTCATGATGAATTTCGTGGCACAGAGTCCGGAAACTTCAGCACAACAGGGAACGGGAGCCGACAACTATCATTGGAGTTATCCCAGCACGAGTTGGCCCAGCCAGTGCGCCTTCGATCCCTACAACTCGAGCGCCGGAGATGGCATTCAGTCGGGGACGAATTGCCTGGGTAGCACCGCGTACATTGCTGCAAATGCGTCCGACATTAACAACACGTACTTCGCGTTGCTCGACGATTCCAGCCAAACGTGCCCGCCAGCCACGACTCCGTCCGGCGGCACTCCCTGCGTCTACCGGAACACGTGGGCCCAGGCGCTGGCCGCTGCATTTAACACTCCGACTCCTGTACCCACCTGTCCCATCCCGTATTCGACCATCGCGTCCTGCCACTTCTACGACATGGACAACGAAATTGACATTTGGGGTGGAACCCACCACGACATCCATCCCAATCCTTCAGGCTATGATGAGTTAGCCAACGTTTATCTCACGGAGGCCGGCAATCTGAAGGGGTGGGACCCGCAGGCGGTTCGACTTGGCCCGGTGAGTTGCTGCTGGTGGTATTACTGGAATGGCGCCAATAGCGCGGACAAAGGCAATCACGCCGGCATTGACTTCCTGCCCTGGTGGCTCAATCAAGTTTACTGGCAAGATCAAATCTCAGGCGCGCGCACACTCGATGTGTTCGATCTCCACGCCTATCCCGACGCCCTCACCAGCGGCCTCACCCAAACGCAACTTCAGGCGCTGGCCGTGAGCATTTATCGCGACTATTGGGATCCCACGTATCAATCCACGGAGTGCTCGAGCGAATTTCAATACGCGACCAGCATGCAGCCCATGAACTGCATCCCCTTCCGCATTCCTCGCATGCGTGCGATCGCCAACATGATTTACCCGGGAACGCCAATGAGCTTCACCGAATGGAGTGCCGCATTCGCCGGCGAGTCTGATTTTTCCACCGCGCTCGGCGATGCCGATGCTTACGGCATGCTTGGCCGCGAGCGCATGTCAATGGCATCGCGCTGGACCGCGCCTCAGTCCGCCAATCCCAATTATCTTGCTCTGAAGCTCTACACCAACTATGACGGCTCGCACGATAAGTTCGGGATCACGTCAGTTTCCGACACCAACACCGGTAATCCAAATCTATTCAGCAGTTACGCCGCGCTCAATTCCACGGGCACGGCGATGACCGTGATGGTGCTCAACAAAGATCCACAGAACTCCGTGCAGGTGCAGTTCGCACTTACGGGCTTCACTCCGACCTCGTTCGTGAGCTATACCTTGGCTGCGAGTGCTCCGACGTCGATCGTGTCCTCCTCTTCTCAGTCGTGGTCGGGGACGCAGATCTTCGCCCCATACAGCGCGACATTGCTGGTCATCTCGGGCAGTCTGGCGAATGCGCCGGCGTCCGATTGGGACTTGAATCCCGACACCATCATGGTGCCGGCCAGCGGCAGCGTCACGTTGCAGCCGAAAATTACCAGTGGCACTGCGAACGTGACCCTGTCGTCGGCAGTTTTCGACAGCTATGAAGGCGCAACGGCGTGCAGCGGATCACTAACGATCAACACATCCACGATCACGCCCACCACGACCGGCGAAATCACGGTGAATGCCGGCAGCACTCCCGGCTTTTGTCATTTCACCGTGACCGGCAGCGATGGAACTGTTACGCAGACCGAAGGCGGATGGATCGTTGTCGGCAATCCTCCGGCGAGTCTTGCCGTAAGCGGTGGAAACTCGCAAACCGGCGGAGTGGGAACCACGTTGCCTCAGTCGCTCGCCGTGACACTCAGTCCCGGCCAATCGGGAGGTGCGTCCTCTGGCGCCAGCATCCTGTTCACAACGAATGCCGGCACCGTTACGTATACCCCCAGCAGCGGCCCAGCAGTCACGGGAACAAAAGTGATTGCGGTGACGAATTCCTCGGGCGTCGCCTCAGTTACGCTCATGTTGCCGAGCACGGCCCAGACCGTCAGCGTTCAGGCCGAAGCGCCCTACGCACTTGGGAATGCCATCGCGAACTTCAGCGAAACCGCGCAGTGATTTCAGATAGTTGGGCGTTTATTTTCTGAGCTCTCGCAGCCGCGCGGCGGCGCTTTCGGCTGTGATGTCGCGCTGCGGCATGCCCAGCATTTCAAAGCCGACCATGAACTTCCGGATTGTGGCCGAGCGCAGCAGCGGTGGATAGAAGTGCGCATGGAAATGCCATTCCGCATGCGACCCTCCGTCGGTTGGCGCCGGATGAAACCCCATGGAATACGGAAAGGGAACGGAGAAGACGCGGTCGTAGATGGAAGTGATCGTGTGCAGGATCTCGCCCAATGCGTCGGCTTCGTTGGCGGTGAAATCGTTCATACTCGCAAAGTGCCGGCAACTGCACAGCAAAATCTCAAACGGCCACACCGCCCAGAACGGCACCATGGCGACGAAGCCGGAGTTTTCCGAGACCAGCCGTTCTTGCGCACTCTGTTCGAGCGCGATGTAGTCACATAGAAGGCATCTGCCGTGCAAACGGGAATATGCCTGCTGCGAAGCGAGTTCCTTCGCCGGTTCCTGGGGAACGGATTTCGTCGCCCACACCTGGCAATGTGGATGCGGGTTACTCGCGCCCATCATGGCGCCGCGATTTTCGAAAATCTGCACGTAGTTGATATCCGGCCGTTCGCTCAACTCGCGGAACTGTCCCATCCAGGTGTGCACGACCGGCTTGATGTCGGAGAGACTCATGGTCGCGAGTG
The DNA here is from genome assembly GCA_030040965.1 of Candidatus Sulfotelmatobacter sp. GTDB lineage: Bacteria > Acidobacteriota > Terriglobia > Terriglobales > Acidobacteriaceae > Sulfotelmatobacter. Next base: position 14,766 of record JASHOT010000385.1, read on the forward strand.
TCAGGTCGTGCCGTGGCGAAAAACAGATGACGCGGCATATTCCCGGCTCGGCTTCCGCGACGATCAATCCTTTGTTCTCAAGATCGATCCGGTCGCTTCGACCAGGCGCCGTTGCCGGATGCAGCGCCGCAAAGTCGTTTTCGAATACGAAGGTCGAAGCGTAAGCGGGATTCCGCACTCCTCCGGCGCGCGCGTTGCCCGGGCACAAATAGCACTGCGGATCATATTCCGGCTCCGGCACGGTTCGCAGCTCGGCTACTTCTCCCTGCCACGGACGCGTTGCGCGATGCGGAGAAACCAGAATCCACTCCTTGGTGAGGATGTTCAGCCTTCGATGCGGGTCTTCGGTGAGCTTCAATTTCTCCCCCGCCCGCATTGTATGACGAGCGCCGATCTTGGCGATTTAGTTTAGCTTTAAGCTAAAGAGTGAATCGGGGGCGACGAGGAACTCCATGCGGGGAACGAGATCGACGAAGCCCTGCTTAGAACGTGAGTTTACGGGCGAATCGAGTTGCCCATCATCAGGGCAAACAACAGAGGAAGGTAAATCACCGTTGCCTGCAACACATGGCGCGCACGCATCTTAGAAGGCGCGCTGGCGAGCGGTTGCCGCAGAAACGCGAGGCGGATTCCGAAATAGAGAAGAGCGAAACCCAGCGTCACGGCTCCAGCAAAATAAATCCTGCCCGCCATTCCCATCAGGCTGGGCAAAAGGCTTATCGGAATCAGCGCCACGGAATACACGAGAATTCTTTTGGCTGTCGAGCGACCATCTTGTTCGACCACCGGCAGCATGCGTACGCCGCCTTTGGCGTAGTCCTCGCGATACAACCATGCAATCGAAAAGAAGTGCGGAAATTGCCACACAAAGAGGATGGCGAACAGTACGAGCGTCCCGAATTCCAGTCGCCCGCGAACCGCGGTCCAGCCGAGAACCCCCGGCATCGCTCCGGGGAACGCCCCCACCAATGTACAGATCGGTGAGATACGCTTGAGCGGCGTGTACGCCGCCAGGTAAACCACGGAGGTGAGCAGCGTCAGAAGTCCGGTCAGCGGGTTGGTGAAGACTGCCAGATAAATGGATCCGCCCACAGCAGCTAGCACGCCGACGACGGTCGCGTGCATCAGACTCATTCGTCCCGCCGGAATCGGTCGCTGTGCGGTCCGCCGCATGTGGGCATCGACATCGTGCTCCATGACTTCATTCAGCGCGGCGGTGCCGCTCGAAACCAGTCCGATTCCGACCAGCGCGTGCAATAGCCCCCAGCTAATCCATGCCACGCCCGCCTGATGCGCTCCAAAAAAATATCCGCACCACGCCGTCATTACGATCAGCGTGGTCACGCGAAGCTTGGTCAGTTCGGCATAGTCTCGCAAAAGAATGCTGGCGCGCGTCCGCAACCCGGAGAAAGGAATTGTCATCGTGCTCATGAATTCGGCCGTGTCAACGCTGTTAGAAGTTTCCTGGGTTGCTTTGAGAAAGCCACGCGCGGACCCCACTCCGCCGCGTGCTCAAGGAATGCATAAATATTCCGAACCAACTTGAAAGTCAAGCGAAAACCAAATTGCAATGGTCAGGGTCAGCCTATCACAATCACTCTGACGGGTTCAGCGGCTCGCTCCCGAGCCAGTGGAATCAAACGTTTCAGGCGGATCAAAAAAACTTTTGTGCCACAGCGCTGAATCCGACAATGTGCCCGCCCGCCATTGCTCGAGCGCCGGTAGCGTGGCGCCAATCATTCCGCCGTCTGCCGAATCAAAGATCACCACAATGCCGGCAAGTCCGGAGGTTTTCTTGTCTACTTCGTCGAAGTTCTTGTCGAACAGAAACTTCACGTATTCCAGCCGCTCTTTTAAGCCCGCGTCCTTCGCGTTCTCGTCAATCTTCTGCACGGTCACGATCTTGACGCTTTTGCCCTTCAGCGGCTCCCAATCTCCGGGGAACTGGGCGGTTTCCTCACGTACCACGTGGAACAAATCGGCGGCTGTGCCTTGCGTATTCTCTGGCGCTGCTTCTGTGTCCGGGACGCCATCTGGCATTTCAACACTATTACGCCAGATCCACCCCCGCGACAGGCCGGAGATGCGCACGTGCACCCAGTCCTGGTTGAAGTTCAGCAGCTCGAATTCGTCGTGAAGGCTGGCGAGAAAAAGCGGTTTCGCTGTAAGGCTGGGAGACTCTACCACCGGTGTTCCCGATTTCTTGACCGCGACCAGGTTTTTGGGATGCGCCTGGTTTTTGAGAATTTCTTCCAGGCCATCGATCTCCGCTTGCAGCTCTCTCGAAACCTTTTCGTTTCTTGGCCGATTTTCCGCGTTGGCGCCATTGGGCGGAGCCAATCCATTCCCCGCGATCCCACGACTCACGGAGGTCGAAAAAGTCTCGTCGTTGTTCGGAAACCGAGGTGAAGGCGCGGAAACCGTCGGTGATTGTGAGTTTTCCTCCATAGAGGTTGCCTGCGGCTTCCCTTTGGCTGGAGACGGCTGTGGTGCCGACCGTGGTGCCACTGGTGATAAAGTCGCTTGCGCCCCTGCGACCGCAGGTCCGGAACTTACTGTGTTTGATTCCGTCGCGACCGTCGCATTTCCGCCGCGGCCGGCCAGGTTCACCAGTTGGTCCGATAATTGGTCAAGAAGGTCGCCTTCCAGTCGGCCATTCGACGGAAGCAACTGATATCCGGAATGCCCGGTGGGATCGTTGTACCACGCGGTCACTTTCATGGTGACCCGCACCAGCGAGCCTCCGCCTGGGTTGGCGGTTACCTGCACCGATGCCTGGTAGTAGCCTCGCTGGTAGCGTTCGAGCGGATGCGCGCCGGCGTTGGCGAATCCATCGAGCACCGGCAAGCGCCCCGCCATCGCAGCTTGCAGATTTTTCAACGCCTGTTCCACCGCAGCCTTGGATTGCGGAAACGTCCGTTCATAAGTATTGGCCTGAGGCACTGAAGTGGCCTGCCCGGCGCACAAATTCGACAGTGCAGCCGCCAACACCAACAGCGCCACTCTCTGAAGTCGCGAGATCACGGCATTTGCTCCAATTGATCGCGAAGAATCCAGCCATGCTGCCCTTCGTGTGTCTCCACGCCCAGCCAGTAAGGGGTCGAAACCAGGATCAGCACCTCGGTTCCCGTCGGCAACGATTGCAGTGTGCTTGCGGTGTGAAACGGCGCGGACTTCAGTGGCGCCCCCGGGGACTTCACTTTCCGCTCGATCTGCTGCCGAAGATACTGCAGGCGCTCATCAGCCGTTTGACCCGCAGGTGGCCGCTCTGGACTCGGCGAAATCGGATCCGCGGTTGTCCGATTGGATGTGGGCTGACTGGACGTTGTCGGATTGGACGTCGCCTGGCTTGAAAATGCCTGGCGCGGCGAGATTGGCTCGGACTCGGAGGAATTCTGCGCCGGCTGATTTTGGGGAATCTGACTTGATGCCGCGGAGTTCGTGCTCTCTGCATTTTGCGAGGGTGGATTTCCCGAGCCCGTGCCTGATGAATCCTGACTGGCAAGCGTGCTCTGCGCCTCGCGTGAAGACGAAGATCCTTCTCGGGAAGACGACGATCCCTCCTCGATGAGAGGTGTCGCCCCACTCTTGGCGGCCAATTTTCGCTGCTTTACCTTCAGCGCCTCTGCCGTTTGTTCCTTCATTGCCTCGATCGCATCGAGGTGATCGTGAATATCCTTGTATTCGGCGCCTTCCACCGAACCATCCGAAGCGTGCGCGATGCGCCGGAAGTCCTCGACGAATACCGCGTCAATGCGCAGCACGCAGTTCTTATCGGTTTGCGGCTGAAGAACGTACCGGACCGCAATCGTGCCTACGTCCTGGCTGTCTTTGAAGTTTCTGGGATCGAGGGTGTTCGGTTTCACTTTGTAGAAAACCTTGCCCCCTGCGTTCCATACCGGAAACACTTTGGTCGATTCGACCGCCTCGGCACCGGTGATGTATTCATCTCTGTTGTATTCCTTGGTTCCACGGATGATGCCGTTCTGCGCCACATCCTGCAAAACCTGTTCGACCTCGCTGGCTGGAAATGGCAGGTTGACGATCAGGCCCATTCCGTACTGAATGCCTTTCTTGTCGTGAGCTGCAAGCCGGAGGGTAGCTGCCGCCAGTAAAACCAGCAAGATCGCCAAGACGCGTCTTGTGGTGGATTTCCGCAGTTTCGACACGGAGTTGGCCGCAGTGGTTCCACGTTGGCCTTTCGATCCCGCCATGATCGATCCTCCGGAGGTCAAGAGTCTCAACTCCGGGTTGGCCCTGTCAACTGCCGCAGGAATCCGCGAATTTGGCGCGCTGTCATCGCGCGCGTTTACGCTGAATGACCAAACGGAGACAGACTGGGACACCAAATTGTAAAAGCTTTGTCAAAAATATCTTGCAACCCCCCCTTGCAAATTATTGCAGAGCCGTAGTAGTATTCCGCCCCGGTACGGTGGTAAGACCATAACTACTTGTAACCGGTCCATCACCAGCTTGTAAAAGGTTTGCCATTTTGTTCGCCGGCAAGCACGTGGAAATAGTTTCACATGCTACAGTCTGCTGGCATCTCGCCATTGAATTTGTGGGAATGCAGCTTTTTGTTCAACACAAAAAAGTTGGCTTGAAGGAGTCGACATGCGTATGCCGAAGCAGTCTCGCTTGTGTGGGATTTCGCTCTGCTTTCATTCCGCTTTGACCACGGCTCTGGTTCTGATCTTTCTGGTCCTGAGCGGTAGTCAGAGGGCAAATGCGCTACCGGCCTTTGCCAGAAAGTATGGCCTGCGCTGTTCGGCGTGCCACGAAACCTGGCCCATCCTGAACAATTTCGGATTGAAGTTCAGAGACAACGGCTATCAGATCATGAACGACCACGACGCGCCGATCTGGCAGAATCCGGGCTATTGGCCGGTTACCTTCCGCATCACGCCGATCTGGCACCGGGTTAGCGCGGTCAGTGACGTCGACACCTATCAAAACGTCGGCGCCACACTGCCCTTTGGAACAACCGCCTTGCAGCGCATCACCACGACCGGTTTCGACCTCAGCGGTCTGGACTTCCACACCGGCGGAACGCTGGAAAAGAACATCTCGTTTTACGTCCTGCCATCTTCCGATCCGACGGCTGCCTTCCACTTCGAAACCGTCATGGGGCGGTTCGATAACTTGTTTGGCTCGCCGTGGCTGAACATCAAGATGGGACGCTTCGAATTGAACAATCTGCTATCGGAAAAGCGTATGGTCGGCCTGACAGGGAATGGCGGCATCTACCAGACCTACCATTTCATTCCGCAAGCTGACGGCAACATCTTCGGACAAATGGGCGACAACCAGTTGGGCATGGAATACGTGGGGCACTCCTATGACGACCGCACCCGTATCTCGGCCGCGCTGTTGAGTTCCGCCGATGGCAATGTGAACCTCACATTCGGCAACGCCTACAGTGGTTTCTTCACGTTCGACCAAGGTGTCGATATGGGGAAGTTAGGGGTTGACCGCTTAGGCTTCTACGCCTTTGTGGGACAAGCGTCAACGTACTTCCGAACGTCGGGAGGCGCGCCGATTGCCGGCTCTGGTCTCGGCAATAAGGGATTCAGCCGTGTCGGCTTTACGGGCCAGTTTTACTTTGGCCCACACTTCGATGTGAACGTAGTGACGCAGCATGGCAACGATAACGCGTGGTTTGGGCAGGGCTATGGCAATGCCATCGCCACCGATGGCAATGGCGGCGTGACCTGCACGGGTCCGCAGCTAACTCCTGGCTGCCCGCCAAACAACACTCCCGGAACAGTTCTGCCGGCCGGAGCGCAGGCCCCGATATGGAACGGTGTCACCGTTGAGTCCCGCTATGTCTACAGCCCGCAGCTCATCTTTATCGCTGTCTATGAGGCGGAGCGCATGTCGCAGCAAGCCAACGGAGCGGGATGCGCGACCTCCTTGGCATGTTTCGGCACGAATGGGACGTATACGAACGGGCAGTCTACGTCGAACTTGGGCAACATCAACAACTACGACTTCATCATTCGCTATAACCCGTTCATGACGAATCGGGCGGGGATGGCGCTGCAAAGCGAATTCAACATTTTCCATCAGATCGGTACGGGAGCGACTTCACCGATCACCGGAGTCAACACCAATCTCAACTCAAGCGAGCTTTTGCTGGGACTGGACTTCGATTTCTAAGCGAGGGATTGACATGCGAAGAAACTGGATGAAGTGGTCGTTGTGGGTGGTCGCGGTGGTGGTCCTTTCGCTCCCTGTTGCTTCTTGGGCGCAACTTACGACCCAAGACATCGCGGCTCGCGACAACATGGAGGCGCACGTCGGAAATCTGACGGGGCACGCCAACTCCGGTCAGGCGAAATATGACTACCGTCGCTATTGCGTCGGCTGCCACGGGGATCTGGGAGACGGCAACGGCGAAGTCGCGCAGTGGCTGGATCCGCCGATGTGGCCCAAGCCGCGTGATTTTCAGTTGGGTATTTTCAAGTGCCGTTCCACCCCGACGGGAACGCTGCCCACTGATCAGGATTTGTACGACGCGATCAGCCGTGGTTTTGATCGTTCTGCCATGCCCATCTGGAACGTCTTCACGAAACAACAGCGCGTCGATCTGGTCGCCTTCGTGAAGCACTTTTCTCCCCGTTTTGTCAGCGAGAAACCCGGAACTCCGATTCAGATACCACCGGAGCCGGAAGTCACCGCGGATCGAGTCAAGAACGGACGGGAAATCTTTGCTCGCGTCCAGTGCTGGAAGTGTCACGGCGTGACCGGGCAGGCCAATGGACCGTCGGCATCCACGCTGCAGGACGACCTGGGCCGGCCGATTGCAGCCTTCAACTTTACCGAAGGAGCCCGGCCGAAATGCGGATCGACGGACCAGGATATCTATCGCATCTTCATGACCGGCCTCGACGGCACACCGATGCCGTCCTTCGCCGACAACATCAAGCCAGACGAGGCATGGGATCTGGTTTTCTATCTGCGAACGCTGATGGCACAGCCGAGTAAGGAAAAGGATATTGCCAGGCAGCTTGGCCTGAAGCCGGTGAGCCCGAATCCCTAAGCGCATGTATCAGGGACTGGAAGGCACCAAGACTTCGGCTTGGAAGAATCCACCACGTTTCAACGACGAAAGGTTGAAGGATTATGAACAGACAACAGGTGTTTGTCTCCGTACTAGCCATAACAGTTCTGGTTTGTTGTGGCAGCTTGCTTCTGAATAAAACGGTCAGCGCCGCTGGCGAAGGAAAAATCACGGGCACCGTGAAACTCGATGGCGAAGCTCCCCACATGAAGCCCATCGACATGTCGAAGGATCCCTACTGCGTAAAGGCGAACCCAACGCCGCAGAAATTCCAGAATGTGGTGGCTGGCTCCGGCGGCGGACTGGAAAATGTCGTTCTGTACATCTCCGACGGCTTGAGTAATCCAACGGAATCGACGGCCGTGCAAGTATTTGATCAGAAGAACTGCATGTACTCGCCGCACGTGCTGGCCATGGATATTGGCCAGACTTTCAAAGTGCAGACCAGCGATCAGACGGCTCACAACATTCATCCCAATCCAAATCCCATGACCGGCAACATCCCGTGGAACCAGTCTCAGCCTCCGGGTGCGCCTCCGGTTGAGAAGAGCTGGAAGGCTACGGAGTTTATCGAGGTGAAGTGCAATATCCATCCCTGGATGCACGGCTGGTTTGCGGTGGTTAAAGGACCCTACGCGGTTACGGATGAGAACGGCAACTTCACCATCCAAAACGTGCCCCCAGGAAGCTACACGGTATCTGCGTGGCAGGAAGTCTACGGAACCCAGACGGCAAAAGTCACGGTGGCCGCGGGCGGTTCGGCGAAGGCAGACTTCACCTTCAAAGCAAAGTAGTTTCTAAGCCAAATAACCAACCGGTCGTCCGTTATTTGGACGACCGTTTGAATTACAGAGCTACGCTTCGAACAGATTGGGGCGGGAGCGAGGGAACATGAGCAGCAAGATATTTGCAGTTCTGGTGATCGTAATCGCCTTGGCGTCGGCGGTCCCTATCATCCACCACTCTTTCCTGGGAGCGACGGTCGCGCCCCCGCAGGACATCTCCACGCATGGCTATGAGATCGATAAGCAGATGGACGAGACCATGCTCGAGGCCGGCCTGTCGTTCCTCGCTGCGCAGCTGGTGCTGGGATTCTTTGTCTGGCAGTTCGGCGGGCGCAAGGATGGCGTGCTGAAGAATTTTCCTGGCGGGGCCAAGTATCTCGTGCTGGCTGCTGTGCTGCTGGTTGGAGCCGAGGTGATCGCTCTGGGTGCAATGGGCACCAAGGCCTGGGCCAAAGTGTATTTCGACAAGCCCTCGGCGGATGCCATGCCCGTTCAGGTGCAAGCCGGACAGTTCGCCTTTTACTTTCACTATCCCGGTCCCGATGGAAAATTCGGCACGATCCATCCGGAAAAAATCGATGAAGGAAGCGGCAACTATTTCGGTCTTGCCGACGACGATCCTGCCGCCAAAGATGACATTCAATCCGGCGAGTTCGTCATTCCTGTGAACCGCGAAATCCACCTGATGATGCACGGGAAGGATGTGGGCCACTCATTCTACGTACGGGAGCTTCGCATCCAGCAGGATTTCGTTCCGGGCATTGATCTCTCGATGCATTTCACCGCGACAAAGATCGGGCGATACGAGATCGTTTGTACCCAGCTCTGCGGCCTGGGGCACTACAACATGAAAGCCTATTTAAATGTGATGTCGCAGGAAGATTTCGATAAGTGGTTGAAGTCGCAAGCGGGTTAGAAATCCCGTCGTCGAAGAAGACTGAGACTGCCGGCTTGGGGAGAATCGACGATGACCGAAGGGCCGGCGACCAACAGCCGGGCGGCTAGCGACCAACGATAAACGATCAGAGACTGAAAAAAGGGGTGAGGGCAATGCCGGAACAAGCGGTCCACGTACATCAGGCGCCTACAGGATTTATCCGCAAGTACGTTTTCAGCCTCGACCATAAAATTATCGGGCTGCAGTACTACGCGCTCGCCTTCGTTGCCGTGTTCACGGGCATGGTCTTGTCGTGGCTCATGCGAATCCATCTGGTTTGGCCGAACGCTCCGATTCCGGGTCTTGGTCTGCTCTCGAAGACCGGTGCGCCGGGAGGAATAGTCACGCCGGAGTACTACCTGCAATTGATGACCATGCACGGCACACTGATGGTCTTCTTTGTTCTGACCAACGCGCCCTTTGCTGCTTTCGGCAACTACTTCCTGCCCATCCAGATCGGCGCGGAAGATATGGCGTTTCCCCGGTTCAATATGATGTCGTTCTGGACGACGTTCATTGCTTTCTGCGTTCTGGTGTCGGCCTTCTTTGTGGGCGATGGTCCGCCACTTTCCGGCTGGACGGCCTACGCACCACTCAGCGCGGTTGGCGGCGATCCCGGTCCCGGTCAGGCCGTTGGTCAGACCTTGTGGGGCCTTTCGATTTTCATTTTCTGTATCGCGTCGCTGCTGGGCTCATTGAATTTCATTGCCACCACACTGGATCTGCGGACCAAGGGCATGACGCTTTCGCGCATGCCGATTGTGAGCTGGGCTTGGTTCATCACTTCGTGCATCGCGCTGCTGGCATTCGCCGTTTTGCTGCCGGCTTGCCTGCTGCTCATTCTCGATCGCGTTGCCGGCACGAGCTTCTTCGTCCCGTCTGGGCTAAACATCAGTGATCATATGCAGCCCCATCAGGGCGGTTCGCCGCTGCTGTGGCAGCATCTTTTCTGGTTCTTCGGGCATCCCGAGGTCTACATTGCCATCCTGCCCGCGATCGGCATTGTCAGCCACATTCTGATCTGCAACATGCGCAAGGACATGTTGAGCCACAAGGTCCTCGTTTATTGCATGATGGCCATCGGATTCCTCAGCTACATGGTCTGGGGGCATCACATGTTCCTGAGCGGTATGAATCCGTTCTCGGCGCTGGTGTTCTCCTTCCCCACACTGGTGATCACCATTCCCGCGACCATCATGACTTTGATCTGGCTGGGCAGTCTGTACGGATCGAACTTGCGCATCAACTCCGCATCGCTGTTCTGCCTGGGCTTTATTTCGATGTTCGTCTCCGGCGGGGTGAGCGGATTCTTCCTGGCGCAGCCTTCGATCGACATCTATCTGCACGCGACTTACTTCGTGGTCGGGCACTTCCACATGGTGATGGGCGTGGCCGCGATTATGGGGGTCTTTGCCGGAACCTACTTCTGGTTCCCCAAGATGACCGGGCGCATGATGAATGAAACTCTGGGGAAATGGCATTTCTTCCTGACCTTCATCGGCACCTATGCGATCTTCATGCCATTCCACTATCTGGGTCTGGCGGGAAACGTTCGGCGCTATTCCGCGTTCACCGATGATTACCTGGTCCCGCTGGTCCCGGTGCACAAGTTCATTACTTTTGCCGCGCTTTTCACTGGTGCGGCACAACTGATTTTTATCTTCAACCTTTTCTATAGCCGCTTCAAGGGAGCGCCCGCACCTGCGAATCCTTGGGAGTGCACGTCGCTGGAGTGGTCGACACCTTCCTCGCCGCCGCCGTTCGATAACTTCGGCGGCAAGCATCCCGTTGTCTACCACGATCCTTATCAGTATGGCGTGAAGAGTTCGACCGGCGACTATCTCATGCAGACGTCGCCTGAACAGGCAGGGCAAACGCCGTAGCAAGGAAGCACGCCGGACACGCTAAGTTCGTCCGCAAAGAACGCGGACGATTCGCGCGGCTCGTCAGGATGACAGCCAGCAGGGAAGGGACCTCAGAGGTCATGGCAACAACGTTACCGCCGCCAGTCCAACACGAAGAAGAAAAGAGGGAACGCCCGTACGACGGAGGCGGCGGATTCCGCAATCTTGTTCCCGCGAACGGTGACCGGCGTGTGGTTGCCGATCCCAAGGGAGAGCCCACCCGCACCGGAATTTGGGTAGCGTTGGCGGCAATCGCGATGACATTTGCCGCCTTGAGTTCAGCGTTATTCGTTCGTGAGGGATCGTCAAGCTCCGATTGGCACCACATCGTCCTGCCCCGCATTCTCTTCTTTAATACCGCGGCGTTGGTGGCCAGCAGCATCGCGCTCGAGATGGCGCGGCATCGAGTGGCAGCTTTCATGCGTGGACAGGCGCCGAAGCGCTCTGCGGCCATGCTCTGGCTCAACGGGACTATGCTGCTCGGTCTGGTTTTTGTCGCTGGCCAGTACATGGCGTGGCTTCAGCTGAGAGCGCAAGGGCTGTATTTGCCGACCAATCCCAACAGCTCGTTCTTTTATCTCTTCACCGGTGTGCACGTGATTCACGTGCTTGGCGGGCTGGGTGGGCTGACGCGAGTGATGGTTCTATTCAGCGGACGTTTCGGTTGGCGGCTGCGTCGCAGCACCCTGGACGCGACGTCCTACTACTGGCATTTCATGGGAGCGCTTTGGATTTACCTGCTCTTTCTTTTATGGCTGAAGCTGTAGTCGCCGATTTCGGAAAAGCAACGGAGGCACTGTGAGCGAAGCAACTCTGGATCGTGCGTCACATGGCGCGGAGGTGATGGAAGCGAGCCCGTTTGCCATCCCTTCCAGCAAACTGGTGATGTGGCTGTTCATAATCTCTGACGCCTGCACGTTCGGAGCCATGCTGTTCGCCTATGGCTATATCCGCAACTCCGCAGCGGATTGGCCTCTGGTCTTCGAGTCGGCGAGCATCTGGAATGCGCTGTTGATGACGTTCATTCTGGTCACCAGCAGCCTGACGGTGCTGTTGGCGGTGCGCGACGCGGCCAATGAGAACCGTGCCGGCGCTTTCAAGTGGGCGATGATCACCGCCGGGTTGGGGGTGGTCTTCACCATCCTGCACCTGCGAGAGTGGATGAGCCTGATCGGCGAGGGCGTACGGCCTTTCCAGAATCCCTGGGGCGCGCCCATGTTCGGCGCGTCATTCTTTGCCGTTACCGGCCTCCATATGGCGCACGTGGCGGGCGGAGTTGTGGCGCTGGTGGTGGTTGGGCTCGGCTTCAAGGCCGGTCGTTATGCTTTCCGCCACATCGAGATCTGGGCTTTGTACTGGCATTTCGTTGATCTGGTTTGGATGTTTGTCGTGCCACTGATCTATCTGTTGAACATGAAGCGCTAGTTCGAATACACAGAACAGGGAGTCGCAGATGAGCGCACCAAATTCTGAGGGCATGGGCACGACGTTCATTGTTTATGGAGCGATTCTCGCCATCGCGGTGGTTCAGGTTCTCGTTGCGATGAGCATGGGACCGTCGCTCGGGCGGATGCTGATTCTGGCGGCGATCCAGGCCTATCTGGCCGTCATGTTTTTCATGCACCTGCGCGATGAAAAACCCACCTTGCGCCTGGCGCTGATCCCGGGCACGATCTTTGTCCTGGTCATGATGAATATGATCTGGGCCGACAGCTTCCGGCTTGCGCTGCTGCGGTCGTTTGCCAAGTAGGCTTGGCTGTGGCAGCAGTTGATGAGGAGTGAATTATGGTTGGGCAATCGATCTCAAGATTCTCGCGATGCGCGAAGGTCGCGCTCACTGGCGTCGTGGTGTTGACGGCGAATGCAGTCGGCTACGCGCAAAGCTGCGCGCTGTGCTATACGCAGGCCGCCGGCTCTGGGCACAAGATGATCCAGGGATTGCGTACCGGGATTCTAGTTCTCATCGTTCCTCCGATGTTTATGTCTCTGGGCATCACCTGGCTGGCCTACATAAAGCGCAACCGCACCAATGACCTGGCGGAATCGGAAAAACCGAATAACGACTGGTAGACAAATACTCGGTTCTCTCAGCTCCTCCTCTTCAGAGCATTGCCATCCGGAGGCGACATCCTACGTCGCCGAAGGACTTTACGCACCTCTTCCACTAGCATTGCGGTCTCCGACTTGCACTTTGCTGACAGCCGAGGACTAAGAACTGCTCACGACTTGCGACTCAGGACTGACGACTGCCTGCTGATCGTGGCATAATCTTCGGCAACGTTTCCCGATCAGGTGCCAACCATGCGTCGAGTCCTGCTTGCCGCTGTTTGCTTTTGTGTCTGTCTTATCAGTCTGCAATCCGTCAGTTTTCCGTCCGCGGCCGTTGTTGCCAAACCTCTGCAGATTTACTTCATCGATGTTGAAGGCGGCCAATCTACGTTGCTCGTGAGCCCGTCCGGTCAATCCTTGCTCATCGACACCGGTTGGCCCGGATACGAAGGACGCGATGCCGATCGCATCAAGGCCGCCGCCAATCAGGCTGGAATCACGCAGATCGACTACGTTCTCATCACGCACTATCATCGCGACCATGTCGGGGGAGTGCCGCAATTGGTCGACGGCATGAGAGTGGGCACTTTCATCGACCACGGACCGAATCTCGAAGATTCCGAAGTCACGCGCACGGACTATGCCGCCTACGAAAAGGCGATTGCCGGCCACACGCACGTCGTAGTCAAGCCGGGGTGGGTTGTGCCCATCAAGGGCATGGAAGTCCGTGTGCTCACCGCTGCCGGGGATCACATCACCAAGCCGCTGGCCGATGCGGGAGATGCCAATCCACTGTGCGCGAAGGAGTCCTCCGCGCCCGAGGACACCAGCGAGAATGCCCGCTCCGTCGGGGTTTTGATCACCTATGGTCAGTTTCGGTTTCTTGATCTTGGAGATCTCACAAAGAAAAAGGAACTTGAGCTGGCCTGTCCCAACAATCTTCTCGGCACGGTCGATCTTTTTCTTGTCACGCATCACGGATTGGATCAATCGAATACCAAAGCCCTCGATTGGGCGCTGCATCCGCGCGTGGCCATCATCGATAATGGCCCGCGCAAAGGGTCGAGCCCTGCGGCCTGGCAGACTGTGAAGGATTCTCCAGGGCTTGAAGATTTGTGGCAGTTGCATTATGCGGAAGAATCCGATCGCGACCACAATGTCGCCGACGATCACATTGCCAACGTGAAGGAAAACTGCGAAGGCAAGTATTTGAAGGTTGAGGCGCAGAAAGACGGTTCTTTCACCGTGACCAACAGCCGCACCGGCGAGCAGAAAACCTACGCGAAGAAGTAGTCGAGCTATGGATTGGGCGCTTCACCAGCATCGAGTGCGCTTCGATATCCGCGCTGAGCGCGAAGAATATGAGCGTTTGTTCGCGCATCAGGCAAGAGTGCTGCACGACCGCATGGCACGGCGGGGAGATACGGATCGAACCAGACATCCGGCGACTCCGGAGTGGGAAAAGGTCTACCGGGAGTTGGCACAGGAACGTAGAGTGCTGCATCAGGCGAGGGTGCTAAGCTGGGGCAAGGAAAAGCTGTACTATTACGCCCACAAACTTGCCAGTTGAACTGCTACCCGTGCCCCAAGCCGGGCAAAGAGTCTGCACAGAGGTGATCGAGCAACAACGCCGATGTGAAACTCTGTGGCGTGCCTACTGCACAACCTGAAAAGAACCTTTGCTATTCAGCGTTCCACTTGAGGTTGTAACTACGATCGTGCCGGTCGCGGCTCCAGTCGGCACGGTTGCCCGGATGTAGGCATCAGAAACAACAGTGAAGGTTGCTGGCGTCCCGTTAAACGTGACGCTCGTCGTTCCCGTCAAACCGTCGCCAAGAATCTTCACCTCCGACCCAACCGTCCCGTAATTTGGGTTGAGCGTCACGAACGGAGGCAGTCCCGTTGTTACTTTGTAGATGGTTCCACACCCTGCCAGGCCAAAACAGTTCAGCAGACCGCCTGCATTCATCACACCGTAGAAGTTTCCGTCGGTCGCTTGCATCAGTCCTCCTGGGGCGAAGCCGCTCGGGCAACTCGATTCGGTATTGCATTCGGGGAAGTTCAGATAGGTCGTGACCTTGCCCCCCGGGGTCATTTTGTAAATTCCGCCATTGAAGTTGGCTCCGCCTTCGCCCGCAATCCCGTAGAAGTTTCCGTCACTCGCCTGGATCAAGCCGCCGGGATCGGAAAATTGCGTTTGGGAGATGCAGGCACAGAAGGAATACAGGATAGCGAACTTGCCCGTTTGGGTCAGTTCAAAAATCTCTCCGGCGCCGTTGTTGAGGTTTAGGGCCGTCCCATAATAATTGCCGTTGCTGGCCTGAACCGAAATGGCCCCGCCCGCATCGCCATTGATACCGGTGAAGTTGTGCAGGGTGGTCAATTGGCCTGAGGGAGTGATCTCAAAAATCGTGCCGAGCCCGTTCTTTCCGAAAAATGCAGTAGAGCCAAAGAAATTGCCATTGCTGCCTCGCAAAAGTCCGCCGGGATTGGAACCGTCGGCGCAATTGGCCTGCGAACAGAAAGTATAGAGAGTCGAGAACGTGCCGTCGGCGGCAATTTCGTAAATGATCCCATCGCTATTGGCTCCGCCCACCAGGCCCATTGCGCCGTAAAAATTGCCATCCGCCTCGACCGGCAGCGTTGCCGGAAAATAACCGTCGGTGCAATTGGGTTGCGAGCAGAAGTTGTAGAGCGTGGTGAGTTCGCCTGCAGTCGTAATCTCAAACAATGTTCCACAGGTGTTGGCCTGTGTGCAGAAACTGCCGTTGCCGCCCTCGGTTGTGACTCCCACGAACGAACCGTTTGCCATTTGCATGACCGGAGCGTAGGGCTGTCTCCCATCGTCGCAGTTTGCCAGAGAGCAGAAGTCGTAGCGGAGCGGCATCTGGCCGGAAGGCGTCATCTCAAAGACGGTGCCTCCACCTTTGAGAGTGCCCTCTGAGGTGGTGCCGTAAAGGTTACCGTTCGTGCTCTGGACGAGAGGCCCAAATGGGCTGTTGCCGTTGAAATCGTTAAAGGTGACGATTGTGGTAAAGGTCTGGGACGGTGAGGCAACGGCGGCGGCCAAGCAAAACAAGGCGAGGGCAGCCATCCTTATGAAACCGGTTTTTGTCACAAGACCCCCTATTTTGCAGGTTCCTCACGATCACCTTCACGGCAAAACTTGAAATGCGATGTTGCTGTCGAGCGTCCCGCTCGGCGTTGTGACTTCGATCGTGCCGGTCGTCGCGCCGGTGGGGACTTCCGCCTCAATATAGGTGTCGAATGCCTTGAATGTCGTCGCCCCGACGCCATTAAACGTCACGCTAGTTGCTCCGGTCAGGTTGTTCCCGAGGATGGTCACAACGCGCCCAGCCCTGGCACCGTTCGGATTTGCCGTGACGAAGGGGCCGAGCCCCATTTCCATGGTGAAAACCACGCCACAGCCCCCGCCTGGGTAGCAGTCCGCGCGCCCGCCTTTATTGGCAATCCCATAGAACGTCCCGCTCGTGGCTTGTGTAAAACCCTCGGCACCTTCCCCGTCGGCTGCCCCTTGCGTGCACTTGTTTTCGGGACAGAAAGTGTAGAGATTGCTGAACTGACCGCTCGGACTGAATGCGAATGCGACTCCGCAGCCGAACGGAATGCCTCCGCACGGGGGATAGATCCCACCACCGATTGTGATTCCATAGAAGTTCCCGTCAGTACCGAGCGACAGGGAAGCTGGGTTGCTTCCGTCAGGGCAGGGGCTGCTATCTGAAAAGCAGAAGCTATAGAGTGTGGTCAACTGGCCGGATGGAGTCATCACAAAGAAGGTGCCGCCGCCGTTGACTCCGGCGCTTCCCGTAGTGCCGTAGAAGTTCCCACCCGCGGCTTGCACCAACTGTCCGCCCGGATCTCTCTGGATGCCGTCCGAGCAATTCGGCTGCGAGCAGAAGCTGTAGATTTGCGTGAATTTGCCGTCTGGCGTAATTTCGAAAACGTCGCCCCATCCGCTCGTGCCACCGTACAAAGTTGTGCCGTAGAACTTTCCGTTGGTGGCCTGCGTCAGGCCTGCCACTGGAATCATTCCGTCGAGGCAGGCTCCGTTTTCATTCACCTTGCTGCAGAATGTGTAGATAGTAGTGAACTCACCCGAAGGCGTGATTTTGAAGACGGTTCCACATCCAGATTGACAAGGGCTGTTTAATGGCGACGAACCGCCTGACGTGGTGGTTCCATAAAGATTCCCGTCGTAGCCAAGCACCAGGTTGTTCGCGAACACGCCATCCGTACAACTATCGAGAGCGCAAAAGTTGTGGAGGACAGTGAGCTTTCCTGCGGGTGTGATCTCGAACACCGTACCGCATCCCAAATCGTTGCATGTCCCTCCGCTCACGACGTTGTTGGCTCCTCCGGTCGAGGTTGTTCCGTAGAGATTGCCGTTTGCGCCCAGCGTCAGACCTGCCAGCGGCTGCCCGCCATCGGCGCAACTGGCCTGGGAGCAGAAGCTGTAGAGAGCGGTGATTTTGCCTGCGGGAGTGACCCGGAACACCGTCCCACATCCGTGGCTGTTGTCAACCCCGCCGCAGTACTGCTCAATAGCATTGCTTCCGCCGATGAAGGTCGTACCGTAAAAGTTACCGTCGGTGCCCTGCACCAGCGGGCTCTGGGGCACCTCGCCGGCCGCCGGGCTAAATCCTGCCACGGCCGTGTAGGTTTGTGCCAACGAAGCAACCGCAGTTGTGAGGCAGAATAAGGCGACGATGCTGGCGAGTGATCCCCGGGTGAGCTTTTTCACAGATCCTCTCTGACGCTGTGGCGGGTGCGTGTGTTTAAGTGCAATCCAGGGTGAAGCAGGCGCCGGACTAACTCGGAGCAAATAAGGGGAGGGCAACCGAATGCGCAGTATTATCAGAAAGCCCAATCCGCTTGTCAATGTGAAGAATCTTGCAACGGCAACAGCGATCGGAGCAGGTAAAATCTTCCACGCATGATCGTGATTGTGATGGGCGTGACCGGGTCGGGGAAGACGACGACCGGACGTCTGCTTGCCGAGCAACTGGGATGGCTGTTTGCCGATGCTGACGATTTTCATCCTGGGGTGAATGTGGAAAAGATGCGGCGCGGCATCCCGCTTGACGACGATGATCGCAGGCCGTGGCTGGAGCGACTTCGCGAAAAGATCGATGCTTGGATTGCGGCGAATGAAAATGTCGTGCTCGCTTGTTCCGCCTTGAAACGCAGCTATCGCGAGGAGCTTGACGCGGGGCCGCAAGTGCGATTCGTGTATCTGAAGGGACGCGCGGAATTGATCGCAAAACGCCTGGCGGCGCGCCATGGCCATTTTGCTGGAGCGCAGATTCTCCCCGGCCAGTTCGCCGATTTGGAGGAGCCGAAGGATGCCGTGACGGTCGACATCTCGCCCGCCCCGACGGAAATCGTCACTGAAATTCGGGCGAAGCTTGGTGTGGCGTAGAATCCCTCCATCGCTCTCCCCCAATCCACCGACGATCGACTCGAATCCGCCGTCGTCTCGCGACTGATGTGGCGGCTGATGCCATTCCTCTTCCTTCTTTATATCGTCGCTTACCTCGACCGCATCAACGTCAGCTTCGCCGTCCTGCAGATGCGTGGCCAATTAGGACTCAGTGAACGCGTCATCGGGCGCGCCAGCGGAATGTTCTTCATCGGATATTTCTTCTTTCAGCTGCCCAGCAACCTGCTGTTGGATAAATTCGGCGTTCGGCGCTGGATTGCGGGCCTCATGGGCGTTTGGGGAGTGATCTCATGCCTGATGATCTTCGTCCATGGGCCGGTCGATTTCTACTTTATGCGATTCCTGCTGGGCGCCGCCGAGGCCGGATTTTTCCCCGGCATCATCCTTTATATGAAGCGCTGGTTTCCGCCGCGAGCGCGGGCCCGCGCTGTGGCATGGTTCATGACGGCGAATCCGATCGCGGGGATTGTCGGCAGCCCAATCTCGGGCGCTCTGCTCGGGTTGCATGGCGCTCGCCTGGCCGGTTGGCAATGGATGTTTCTGATCGAAGGAGTCCCGGCAATCGTTTTAGGAGTTGTGGTCTATCGCTTGCTCTCGGAAAGTCCCGAACAGGCTGTGTGGCTTGGGGACGAGGAACGAGCCTGGCTGATGAAGGAGCTGGCGAACGAACAGCGCAGCGATTCAACAGCCTCGCACGGGAGCATTTGGAAGGTGATCTTCAGCGGCCGCATCTGGATGCTCTCGGCGGTGTATTTCGCGGTTTCGACCACAACCTACGGGCTAATGCTGTGGCTACCGAGCGTGATCCGCGAGTTGGCGGGTTTGAGTTACTTTATGACCGGCATAGTCGCGGTGATTCCATTCGTGGTGACGACGGCTGCCATGGTGCTGGCCGGGATGCACTCGGACCGTACCGGCGAGCGCCGCTGGCATACGGCGATTGCGGCCTTTATTTGCGCGCTTTCGCTGGTGTGTGCCGCGTACGCGGGATCGGCCGTGCTCGTCGTTGGCTGTCTCACTCTGAGCCTGGCCAGCGCCGAGGCAATGGTCGGGCCTTTCTGGGCTATGGCGACCTCGCGCATGGCAGGCCTTTCGGCAGCAGCAGGGATTGCCGTGATCAACTCCCTGGCGAATTTGGGCGGATATTTCGGACCCGATATTATCGGTTTTTTCCGCAGCGCCAACGCCGGGTTCGGCAGAGGGTTCCTCGCGATCGCGGCCACGGTCACGATTAGTGGCTTGATGGCTTTGATTGTCGGGCGGCAGAAAGCCGATCAACGTGAAGTGCGCAAAGAGACCTTGCGCTAAAAGCGCCTCACGAAGATCGCGAAGAAAAACCGTGGGCTGGCGATGAAAGAGCGAAGCTACCTCCGGGGCTCCGGGATCATCAGAGTTATTCGAACTTGGGCGGAAGCTGCTGAATTACACTGACTTTCACTTCGTTCCCCGGGCACGATTGTTTACAATACTTGAGCTGCTTATACGGAATGTTGTAAGGCGAACGGCAAAATTTGGAATCTTCCAATCACAGTGTCAGCCCCTCCCCGACCGTCTACTGGCGGGTAGAGGGCAGCCTGCTGGACCTGACCGTGGTCCGGCCGGTAGCGTTTTTCACCTGGAATGCGCAGACGTTCAGCGAACGCTTCCGGCGGCGCGGACTCATTTTTCTGATGGCGGTGCTGCGCCCGGTTCTTTACTCCACCAATCGCAAATTTGCCACGCGGGTGGTGCACGCCGTGCTGCGCGGGATCTCGCGCGACCGCTTGGACCTGCTCGGGGAAGAGTTCTTCCAGTACAAGTTGAAGCCGCGCCTGAAGCCGGAAGGGGTGCAGAAGGTGCAGGAACTGGTGCAATCGGGCGCGGACGTGGTGCTGGTGAGCCAGGCGCTGGAGCACATTATGCGGCCGCTGGCGCAGGATCTGGGCGTGCGGCACATTGTGGCCAACCGGCTGGAGTTTCGTGACGGCATTGCCACTGGCCGCCTGCTCGATCCGGTGATTCGGCCGCGCGGTGCTTTTGCTCCATTTCGCGAGAACATGCCCGACGGCCGCCGCGCTCCCAAGACGCTGGCCCGGCATCTCGATATCTCTTTGGACGAATTGCACGCGGCTACCGTGCCAGCGGAACGGCCGACAGCGCCTCCGCCCCGGCCGATGGTACACTTCGACGGCCGAAAACAGTCAGGGGGATTCTCCGTGCGCCGCGCCTTTGCCGGCAAGCAGGTCATGCTGATCGGCGTGACCGGATTCATCGGTAAGGTCTGGCTGGCGAACCTGTTGCTCGATCTGGCAGATATCAAGCGCGTCTATCTGCTGATCCGAAGGCAAAAGTCGAGTACGGCGGAACGCCGTTTCGAAAAGATGATCGAAGATTCGCCCGTGTTCGATCCGTTGTTCGCACGCCACGGCGATCAACTGGGCGATTTCCTGCGCGAGAAAATTGAGATAGTCGAGGGCGACGTGACACGCGAAGACTTGGGATTGCCAGCCGCGACAGCGCGCCGCCTGCAGAAAAATCTTGACCTTGTCATCAACAGCTCAGGGTTGACCGATTTCAATCCCGACCTGCGCGATGCGTTGGCGACCAATACCGACGCGGCCGTTAACATTCTGGAATTCGTTCGCGGATGCGATCATGCCGGGCTGCTTCATCTTTCCACGTGCTACGTCGCGGGCGAGCAGGATGGACGCGTCAGTGAGAAGCTCACGCCGAACTACAATCCGCACGGACTCGCCAGTTTCGACGCCGAAGAAGAATGGCGATTGCTACACGAGTTGATCAAGCAAGCCGAAGATCGATCGGAAAGCGAAGAAGTGACTGCGGGGCTTCGCCTGCAGGCCCGCGCGAAGGAGCATGCGGCCAAGGATTTGCAGGGCGCTGCGCTGGAAAATCAGATTCGTAAGAATCGCGTGCGCTGGCTCAAAACATATTTGACCGAAGCCGGCACTCGACGTGCTAAAGAACTGGGCTGGCCCAATACTTACACGCTCAGCAAGAGTCTGGCCGAATCGCTGATTGCCAAGCGGGGCGCGGGATTGCCCATCGCCGTGGTGCGTCCCGCCATCGTCGAAACCTCAGTGGAAAAGCCGTTTCTGGGA
>JASHOT010000386.1 GCA_030040965.1 Candidatus Sulfotelmatobacter sp.
ATGGTCTATTCATGCGCGTACTTCAAGTCGCCGGGAGACCGAATAGACGCTGCTCAAACACAAAAACTGGATTACATTTGCAGAAAACTCCGATTGCGTCCCGGGGACCGCCTGCTCGACCTCGGATGCGGGTGGGGCGGACTGCTCATGCACGCCGCGAGAAACTACGGAGCCGAAGCCTTTGGCATTACTCTGAGTATCCCGCAAGCTGAAATGGCGCGGGAACGAATTCGAGAAGAAGGGCTCGAGGATCGATGCAGGGTCGATGTCTGTGATTACCGCGATCTCGAGTCCGGAGCAGAATTCGACAGAGTCGTGAGTGTTGGAATGTTCGAGCATGTCGGCGAGGCTTTGCTGCCGGAGTATTTTCATCAGGCATGGCTCCGCCTTCGTCCTGGTGGAGTTTTTCTCAATCATGGGATTGCTTCTTCCGCCACTTTCAAGAGAAAGGGCCCGTCGTTTATCGACAAGTACGTGTTCCCCGATGGAGAGCTTGTTCCAGTTGACGTAACGCTGCGCGCCGCAGCTGCCGCGGGATTCGAGGTGCGAGACGTGGAGAGCCTGCGTGAGCACTACGCGCTCACGCTACGAGAGTGGGTGGGTCGACTGGAGAGCAACGCGGAGCAGGCCAAAAACATTGCGGGAGATAGCACGTATCGCGTGTGGCGGCTTTATATGTCTGGCTCGGCGCACGCATTCACAACCGGCCGCCTCAATCTGTATCAAGTCCTCCTAAGCAAGCCCGACCACGGTAAAAGTCACCTACGGCTTACCCGGGAGGACTGGTATCGCTGAGAAGGAGCAGATTTTTCGCGGAACTGTGGTAGCTTCCGGCTATGGAGTTGGAATCCATCGAACTGGGAACCATTGAGGAACTCTACACGTTTGTGGAGTCTTCGATCGAACAAACCGCACTGGTTCTTGATCACGACGCGCTTTATCGACCGTGGGTGCGACTGTCTTCCTCGAGTTGTTCCCAAGTGCGCTGGGTGTATCCGGCAAAGCCGCTCTCCGAGATGCTGCTTCAGCATCTGGGCAACTTTGCGCACACGGCCTTGAGTGAGAAGACACTTGTGCTCCTCGAGCGGGGCCGCGTACTGACCGTGATTGACCTGGAAGCCGTGGATGGCCGTAGTCAGCCGCATCGACTGACAGCCATCATCGAGAATGCATTTAAGCCGAGGCGGACGAAGGCTTCTATGGGACGTGGGTTTTCGGGAGATCCTTTTGTCTTGCTGGGAGTGAGTGAAACGGATTCCGATGAAGTAATTGCAAAAAAGTACAAACAACTTGTACTGGAGTACCACCCGGACCGCGTTGCTCATCTGGGCCAGGAATTAAAAGACTTGGCAGCAAAGAAAACAACCGAAATCAACGCTGCATTTGCCGCCATCAAAAAGGCACGCAAACGGTGACGAGGATGACTGACCGCTCTTTGATGATCTTGTAAAAGCAAACTTGCGAGTTTCCAGCATGATGAGTCGACCCTGCTTTGAAACGGTCTCTTGTGTGGAGGATTCATGGCAGTTTTGAACGACGCGGCGCCGAAATGTGCCATTTGTGGGCAGCCGGTTGAAATAGACGTCAGCAAGACCGACAGCAATGGTGCTGCGGTCCACGAGAACTGCTATGTGGCGAAGGTCGGAGCCAGGAAGAAACAAAAAGAAAATCCAAAAGTACACCAAGATACGAATGACTCAGGTCCACGCCCTTGACAGTCTGTCCGATTGATTCTAGTCTCGTGCAAGCATCAGGAGTGACCCGGCAACAACTGGGTCCGGCAACCGGGACGTGGAGACGCCACGGTGCCCGAGCGAACGTCGCTCGATGTGCGGAACGCATTTTTCCGAAGCGAGTCTCCGCCAGGAATGTACTGCCCGGCACCGGGCGGCTTTTCATTCTTGATCTCCTGATGCATGCCAACTTTAAGGAGCATGCATCATGACAAACACAATCCTCGAAGCAGCACCAACCTCCGCTTCGCTTTCGCGCAAATCAACTATTTTCACGTTAACCTCCGAGTCAGTTTCGGAAGGCCATCCGGACAAGGTGTGCGACTACATCGCAGATTCCATCTTGGACGCCTATGTAGCTCAGGAGCCGCGCTCACGCGTGGCTTGTGAAGTTCTGTGTAAAGAAAACACCGTCGTGCTGGGCGGGGAAATATCTTCTGCCGCCCGGGTCGATCACGAGGACATCGTGCGAGAGGCGATTCGTGAAATTGGATACACCGATCGCTCGTCTGCTTTTAACGCGGACAAGGTCCAAATCATCGAGATCCTGTCGCAACAGTCGTCTGATATTGCTCGCGGGGTGGATGCCGACAAAAACATAGACCGCGAGCAGGGGGCTGGTGATCAGGGAATCATGTTCGGATACGCGACCGACGAAACGCCCGAGTTGATGCCGCTACCGATCCTGTTGGCCCATCGGCTTACGCGAGGCTTGGCAGAGGACCGAAAAAGCGGGCGGTACTCTTGGCTTGGCCCCGATGCAAAATCCCAGGTTTCGGTGCGGTACGAGAGCAATACTCCGCTTTCTGTAACCGATGTGCTCGTATCCAC
>JASHOT010000387.1 GCA_030040965.1 Candidatus Sulfotelmatobacter sp.
TCGAGGGCATTTCTCGTAATCGTGTGGAGCGGCGGCCTCAGCGGCTAAAGCCGCGACCTCTTGGCAGCCTTTGCGGCGACCAAAGTCGTGCCCTTCCCAAATCACAATCCTCTTCTACAGGACCGAGAAAAATGCTCTAGTTGGTATGGAGGCTGCGATCGGAAAGGCATCGAGGACTACAAAGTTTAACCCCCACCGGACGACACCCAAAGAGTCCGGAGCTTACCGATACCAGAGGTGTACGAGCTGTTCAGGCGATGTGCCGGAGTTTGGTGACCCTGCCGGATTCCACCCACTCGACGACGAAGATGTTGCCCTCATGATCGAAGCAGGCGCCGTGCGGACACACGAACCTGCCGGGAACGAATGTTCTGGCGGCCTGATTTCGCACCGTGCTCCAATCTTGCTTTGAGTATTCTCCTTCGCCAAGCGTGGCGACGGCCTGATTGCCGCGATCGAGAATCACGACTTTACTCAGCAGATCGGGAACGACGACGTTTCCGTTTCGCTCGTTCAGGTTGCAGGGCATCTTCGATGTGCCAAGGATGTTATCCACATGCTTGCCGTCGAGGGTGAAGCGGTGCAGCCGGCTATTGCCGCGATCGGTCACGACCAGAAGCAGCGTGTCAGGCTTTCTTGTATCGACCCAGAGGCCATGCGGGCAGTCGAGTTGGTCGTCGGCCTTGCCGAAACCGCCAAAGCTGCGGATGAACTCAGCCCTGGCGTTGTATTGATTGATGAAGCTGGAGCCGTATCCGTCGCCGACGTAAATGTCGCCGCTGGGCGCAATGGCGACGTTGGTGGGGCGATAGGGAACAGTCGATGTCTGATCTTTCGGTTTGTAGGCTTCCGATTCGGCGGGATAGCCGAGCGTGAAGACTTCTTCGCCTTTCAGGGTGCGCTTGGTGACGATGCCGTGCTCGTAGTCGCAAAGATAGAGAAATTCTTCGCTGCCTTCCTTGCGAACAGTCAGGCCGTGGGCACCGCCTTTATATTGCCTTCCCCAGGAACGAACAAACTTTCCCTTGGAATCGAATACAACCATCGTGTCGAGGCTGTCGCTGTTGGCGTAGACGGTGTGGTGGATGTAGATGTTGCCCTGGGAGTCTTCACAGACGCCGTGCGTGTTGCCGTATTGGATGGTGCGCGGGAGTTCTCCCCAGTCGTGGATGGCTTCGTATTGAAACTCACCCTGTCCCAGGATTGGCGGCTTGACCCCGGCTTTGTCGGTAGCGCGCAGAAATGCCGGTGCAGAAGCGGCGGCTGCGGCGGTGATGAGGAAGCGTCGTCGGGTGATGGGCATGGTCGCGAGCTCTCCGTTTAGTCAGTGAAGGCGAAATAAGAGCAGTTCGTCCCCAGCGGTAACTACAGGCTCTCCGGAACTCAGGATATCGATCTGGTGCCCAACACGTGCCTCTGGAATGTCTATATGTCCAACAATTCTCCCACTCTGCGGGTCGAGTTGCACCAGCCAACCAGGAGCGCCCGGATCCTTTCCCATTGGGCCCATACTCGCCCAAAGCTTGTCATTGGCGAGCTTCAGGGAATAGCATCGTCCGAGTTCGTCGAACTCTCTTAAGAATTTTCCCTGCACGTCGAACACTTCGATGCGCCCGTTCTCCCGGTCGGCCGCGTAGACGATTCCGCGTGTACTGACCTCAATGGCATGCGGCAGATGAAATTCCCCCGGTCCAGAGCCGAAGTGCCCCCATTCCCGTATTCGTCGGCCATCGGCAGCATATTCCAGAATCCGTGCGTTGCCGTACCCATCGGCGATGAAGACGTGGCCGTTCGAAGCAAAGGCCACATCGGTGGCTCCTCGAAACGCTCCCACATTATCGGGAGCCTGGCCTACGTCAATGGTCAAAAGCTTTTTGCCGGCGGGAGAATATTCGATGACCAGTGAGGCTCCTGCATCGACCGCCCAGATGTTTCCTGCGGGGTCGACTCGCAAGCTGTGCGGTAGAGTGAAATCGCCTCGTCCCCAAGAGCGTAGTAAATTTCCGTGCATATCGAAGGCCAGGATTGGATCGGCCTTGTCGCCGCGCTGAATGACGTAAATGATGCCTTTCCCGTCAGCGGCGACACCGGACGCGAAATGAGTTTCCCACCCAGGAGACGAGGCATGGAAGTGGAAATGTTCCTCTTGGAAGGGCAACGTCGGTGAGTCATCGATGTGCCTTTGGAGGGCGGCATCGGAAGACGTCGAGGTCTGCGCTGTCGTCTGCGCCGTCGCCGGCCGGAGATACAAAAACGAGGCCAGCAGGAGGAATAACCTGAGACAACGCCAGCGCGGGCATTTTTCACCAGCATGCACAGATCTCACGCCTCGCTTCGCTCGGCGGGCGCACGACGACGTCCGCCCTACACAGTTACTTGCTGGCCACCGCAGATTTTTCGCTGACGTCTTTCGGGTCTGCGAATTGCAGCCAGAAGCCCATCATCTCCTCGTCGCTGGGCTCGCCCCAGCGAATCGCTTTCGAGGGATCGGGATTGAGAGCATTGTTGGCCGAATTGTCGAAATAGGCGGTGGTCACAAGCCTGGTGCCTTTCGGCATTACAAACTGGTGCCTCAGAAAATAGGTTTCCTGCCAGCGGAAGTCGTAGTGGGGCACGTTGAGGATGATTTCGTGACGGCCGTCGGGATAGATGGCTTCCGTCATCATGCTTTTGCCGCGAAAGTGCATGTGGCCGGTGTAGGCGAGAGCGATGACGTCTTTGGGCAGAGTGTAGCAGGAAGTCACTTTGTGGTTGTCGTCGTTGGCGGGAATCAGGAAGAGGTTGTTCCAGATTTCGTACTGCGCGATTTCGTGCTTCACCGGTTCTTTGGCGAAGACCAGGCCAATGCTGGTGCGGTCTTTCACGTCGTCGCTGGTGTGGTTGCTGTAGTGAATCTGAAATTGCAGATAGGAACCTGCAGGCATGCGCAGCGCGTAACCGGCCGGACGAGTCTCGGCGAGATGGCCGGGAAGATAGATTCCGGGAACAATGTTGAGATAACCGGAAGATTCGCCCGGAACCCCGCCCCCGGTGGGATAACTGCAGCCGTCGTCAACGACGGGAGCGTCCGCACGAAGATGCAGGACTTTTCCAGTTCGATAGTGATATTTGTCGACGCCCGCGTCGGCTTTGGAATTTTCTTTTTCCTTGCCGGCAACTTTGTCGGCGGCGATGACGGAGACGGTCGCGTGGTGCACAACACGGCGGTCTCCGGGGAGAACTTCCGCGGCCTGCACCCATTTGTCTTCGGTGAAGTTGGTGGGGACGTAGATGTACTCGTAATCGTCCATCTCGCCGCCACTAACGGTGAATTCGGGAATTGTGAAAATCTGGTCGGGTTGGATGTGCCAGCCCTCGCCGAACACCGGCGAGGCAGGCAAATCTTTCGGATCGCCTTCTCTGGCGCCGGTTCTCGACCACGCGTCGATCGTGGCGATGTCGGCATCGCTCAGGCGGGGATCGTTCAGAAATTCCCCGACCTTGGGATCTGCGTGCCACGGTGGCATCTTGCGCTCAACCACGGCTTCGCGAATCGCCATGGCCCAGACGCGAGCTTCTTTGTAGGTCATCAGCGACATAGGAGCGATATTGTTCGGCCGATGGCAGACAACACAGTTTTTGTAGAGGATGGGCGCGACATCGCGGTTGAAAGTGACTTGCCTGGGAGCGGGCGCGGCCTGGCTGGTTTGAGCCTGACTGTTCTGGGCCTGATTGTTCTGATTCGATTGCTCTTGATTGCTCACTGCGAGGAACAAAGCGGCGGCGATTGCAGTGACAAGAAGAAAGAGGATTTTACGCCCGATCATGCGCCCTCCCGTGTTCGACCCGCCCGTCATTCTAGAACCGGCTTTTGTGGAGTACAAGGGCGCTAACGCGGTGGCAGCGGATGCGTGTTCGCATCCGCACAGCACTACTGTTTCACCAACCACTAAACAGTTCTAGTTGGTATAGAGGCTGACGTACTGCACCTGCATGGTCTGGGGAAATGTGGTGGTGCTGTTCACGTCGCCCGGCCAATCGCCGCCCACTGCGAGGTTCAGGATGATGAACATCGGACCCTGGTCAAAAGGCCACGTTCCGCCGAAGTTGCTCGTATTAAACGTGGCGTAGATATTCGAGGGACTGTCGACGTAGTACTGGATCTGGCCTTGTGTCCAGATAATTCCATAGGTGTGAACTGCGGCCGCGGAGAAGCCCGCCGAGCTGCTGGAAGGGTAATGCTGGCTGCCGCTCACCTCGGCGCTGCTGCTCGCTCCTCCGTGCACCGATCCCGCGATCCAGTCATATCCGGGCGGGTTCCCATTGCCCGGCCCGCCGAACGGCGTGTCGTCTCCGTCGATGTGCTCCATGATGTCGGCCTCGCCGCAGGCAGGCCATGAAATCGTCGTGATGTTATTCCCCAACATCCAGAACGCCGGCCACATCGCCTGTTCCTCAGGCAATGACATCTGCGCCTCGAGCCGTCCGTACTGAAAGCTGAACAACCCTTCGGTTTTCAGGCGCGCCGACGTATAGGTCGTTCCGGAAGGATTCATCGCCACGATGTTCAGCCCGCCACCGGGCGCGATGTAGGCATTCGGAGTCGAAGAGTTGCAGGGGCTGGTGTTCGATCCGGCCGCGCAGTAGGTCTCCTGCTCATCGTTGCCGCAGCACTGGTATCCCGTGTCGTAGGTCCAGTTATTCGCGTTGGGCAGGATGTTCGATGTTCCCGAGTTGGCGAAGCTATCGCTCCACACAAGCGTCCCTGAAGGGATATTCGGCGAGAAGGTCTGACTGGCCACCTGGCTATTTGTATCGCCCGTGGCCGTGGCCAGCGCATTCAAAGTGAGGTTCGAAGCCACGAGAAACGGCGCTAGATATTGCGTTGAACTCGATGTCGGCGTGCTGCCGTCGATGGTGTAATAGATCGCCGCGTCGGATGTGGTATCCGCCAGCGTTACGAGGACCGCGCCTCCGAGTTCGTTGGCTGTGGAGATGGTCGGAGTCGCTACCTGGGGCGGGGGCGTGGTGCCGCAGGTTCCGCAATTGACCGTTCCACTGCTCCCTCCACAGTTGATCAATCCGGCCAGTACCAGGCTGAGCGCGGCTCCGGCAGCGAGCTTAGTTAAGGGTCTCGGGCATTTTTCTAGTAAGTGCATCATGATCGCTAGCCCCCTTGGTTCGTCGATTGGGTCGATTCGATCGTCGGGATTAATCGACGGAACACCCAATGTACTGCTTTGCGCAGCGCCGGAAAAGTGAAATTCGATGGACCCCTAGCTGGCAGTTCTATGAGTATCTACTCGATCGTCTGGAAATGCCGCTTCGCTTCCGAACGAGCGTGATATATGCAGTCCGGAATGTTATAGGATTATCCCTTGCATCGTTGACTCGCCTGTCCCTCCGACATAAGATTACCCCTCAATGCGAGCAGAATTCTTTAATTTACCGATGCTAAGTCGATGTGTAAGAGCTGGTGTTTTGCTATTGGGAACTGCCATTGCCGCGTTATTGCCAGTTTCCGCGCGGGCTCAGTATTCGGAGAACGTGCTCTACGATTTCAATTTCACGTATTCGGCTGGCCTTACTGCGGATGCGAAGGGCAACTTGTATGGCGCCATCGTTACGGGTGGTACGGATAGTGCGGGGGCGCGATATTCGAAATGAGCCCTCCCGGCAA
>JASHOT010000388.1 GCA_030040965.1 Candidatus Sulfotelmatobacter sp.
ACGATATCTGCGGCCGATCATGCCGATCCTGGTCATTCCGATTCTCTCCGGCGCATTTGTCGGAGTTCTGATGATCAAGGTTGTTGGAGTTCCCATCGCGCTCTTCATGGACCATGCCAATCACACGTTGCAGTCGATGAGCACCGGAAACGATGTGCTGTTGGCGCTGGTGCTCGGGTCCATGATCGCTTTCGATATGGGGGGTCCAGTCAACAAAGCTGCATTCTTCTTTGGAGCAGCGATGATAAGCCAGGGGAACTACAGAATCATGGGGGCATGTGCCGCGGCCATTTGCACACCGCCATTAGGAATGGGACTAGCGACGCTTCTGCGCAAGAATCTTTGGAGCGAAGAAGAGCGCGAAGCCGGCCTGGCTGCCATTGCGATGGGCATGATCGGGCTCACAGAAGGTGCGATTCCGTTTGCCGCGGCGGATCCTGTTCGCGTCATACCCAGTATCGTTGCGGGTTCTGCCGTCGCTTCTATCATCGCCATGGTTGGCCAGGTAGGCGACCATGCTCCGCACGGTGGTCCCATTGTGTTGTTCCTAGGAGTGGTCAACCACGGTCTGGCCTACACGTCGGCGATTCTCGTCGGAACTCTGCTGACGGCGCTTTTAATTGTTTTGCTGCGCTCGAAAACGAACGGAGTCGCGAAGGAAAGGGAGTCTGCATGAGGATCGTCGCAGTAACCGCCTGTCCCACCGGCATCGCGCATACCTACATGGCCGCCGCTCGCCTGGAAAAAGTCGCCAAGACCTTTGGGCACGAGATCAAAGTGGAGACTCAAGGCGCAATGGGTATCGAGAACAAACTGACCGAAAGCGACATTCGCCAGGCGCAAATCGCCATCTTCGCCGTCGATATTGAAGTCGAGGGAAAAGAACGATTCCATGGAGTCAAGGTGATCCAGGTTCCGCTCCAGGATGCGCTCAAGAGTCCGGAAGCAATCTTTGCCAAGATTCAGCGTTGAAAGATGCCGCAGAACTCTGACATTTCGACGCGCTTCGTCTTCGACTGCCCACTGGCCAGCGGATTGCATGCGCGGCCGGCAAGTCATCTTTCTGAGGTGGCCAATCAGTTTCTCTCAGAATGTCGGTTGACGAACCTTCGCAATGGGCAGGTGGCCAACGTCAAGAGCGTGCTCGCCATCGTTGCCGCGGATGTGCGGCTGGGCGATCGCTGTGAACTGGACACCAGCGGTACGGACCAGCAGATTGCATTCGACGGATTGCGGCGTTTCATCGAGAAAGACCTTCCGCGCTGCGATGTTCCCCTCGCCGGAATCGCTGAATTCACACGCAGTACAACTCCGCCGCGCTTGCTGGAATTAGCAAAAGCGTCATGTATTTTTGGCACGCCGGTAAGCCGCGGCCTCGGTCGCGGCAAGGTTGTGATTCTGAGAAGAATGCCTCTTCCAAGCAGCCTTGAAGCGGGGAACGGCGTCAGTCCGCAGCATGAACTTGAGCGTATCCAACAGGCGATCATCGCGGTGCGTCAGCGCATTGGTGAAAAACTAAAGTATTCACTTACGCCCACCGGCACAGCCATTTTACAGGCCGATCTCGCCATGGCGAGCGACGTGTTTTTGGTCGAAAAGCTGAAAGAACAGGTCCTGCGCGGCATGTCTGCCGCCCAAGCGGTAGTCGGCGTGGGTGAATTCTTCATCGCTCTTCTGCAGAAATCAGAGAGTGAATATGTGAGGCAACGTTCCTCTGATATAGAAGAGATCTGTTTGCAGCTGTTAGGCGAAGTCCATCCTTCTGCGACCCCAGTTGCGATTGTCGTATTGCACGAACCTTCGGTGTTAGTGACGGAAACGCTTGCCCCACAACAACTGCTCGAGCTTGACCGGAAATGGGTGAGAGGTCTGGTACTCGAACACGCGGCGGAAACATCGCATGCCGTACTGCTGGCGAGGTCGCTGGGGATTCCAACGCTGGCAGGCGTGCGAAACGGACGTGTAGTTCTGAGGGAAGGCATTGAGGTAGTCGTCGACGCGAATCGCGGATTCGTAGTTCCGCACTCTTCACTGGAGGTTCAGCGCTTCTATGACCGGGAGCAGAAGACGCTGGAACGGCGGAAAGCAGCTCATTCAACGACCGCGAAACATTTGGCTGTTACTTCCGACGGAACGCGAATCGAGGTCGCCGCCAACGTTGCCGCCGGAGAGGAAGTAACACTGGCCTTCGAAAATGGTGCAGACAGCATCGGTTTGTTTCGAACCGAGATGCTGTTCCTCGGCCGCGATGGTGCTCCTTTAGAAGAGGAGCAATATGCGATTTACCTAGCGGCGGTGCGCGCAGCTTCAGGACGCCCAGTTATTATCCGCACATTCGATGTTGGCGGCGATAAGCAGGTGCCTTATCTTAAGAGTGCCTCCGAAGATAATCCGTTCCTGGGATGCCGCGGCGCCCGTCTTTACGCCGAACATCAGGATTTGCTGCAAACGCAGTTGCGCGCCATCCTGCGCGCTTCTGTCGCTGGACCAATCCAAGTAATGGCGCCAATGATCTCGTCGGTAGAGGAAATGCTGGAATTCAAAAGTGCGATCGAGCAAGCGAAGCTGGACCTTGGGCAAAAAGCAATTCCATTTGCTTCCGACATAAAAATCGGCCTGATGATCGAAGTGCCTTCGCTTGCTTTCCTCGTCGAGCAGTTAAGCGCGCAAGTTGACTTCTTCAGTATCGGCACCAATGATCTGATCCAATATTTTGTCGCCGCTGATCGAACCAACGCGGCTGTATCTTCTCTCTACAGCAGCAGCCATCCTGGCTTCCTCCGCTTTCTCAAACAGGTGGTGGGTCAATTCCGCCGGGCGGGTAAATGGATCGGCATGTGCGGAGACATGGCGGCCGATCCCCGAAATCTTCCACTTTTGCTTGGCCTCGGACTGGATGAAATCAGCGTTCCCCCGTCGGAGGTGCATCTTCTCAAACGGGAGATTGGCAACCTCCGCGCCTCTGAGTGTATTTCCACACTCGACCGCGCCATATCTTGTCGAACATCGACTGAAGTCGATGAACTCTTGAGCGCCAGAGCATCCGAGCGCATGGCACCACTGCTGAGTGAGGAACTGGTACTGCTGGAAAGCACAAGTCAGACCAAGGAAGAAGTGATGCAGGAAATGGTGGACGCGTTTTATATTGCGCATCGCACCGAGGATCGCCAACTTTTCGAAGAAGCGCTCTGGGCCCGGGAAGCGGTTTATTCCACAGGCCTCGGATACGGTTTCGCCACACCACACTGTAAGACCGACGCGGTCGCCTCCGACTCAATTTGCGTGTTGCGCCTGAACGAGCCGATCAATTGGGACTCCGTCGACGGCGAGCAGGTTCGCATGGTTGTCTTGCTCGCCCTGCGCAACTCGGAAGACGGCGCCAATCACATGCAGGTCTTCTCGACGCTGGCGCGGAAACTGATGAATGATGACTTCCGGCAGCACCTACTCAAATTCGACAATGCGCCACAAGTCATCATGTTCCTGAGTGAGCAACTGGGCATACAACGGTGATCTACAGCCAGTCGGGATTTTATACCCTATCGCTTGCTGTGGCGCCCGAGTGGGGCGTGGGGCAAAAATGGCCGCAACAGAAAATGTCCAGCTTCAGTATTGCTGTTTGCAGGAGGCCATCTCCCGGTCGATCCATGCTTGAACGGGCCGGATCGGGTGGGAAAGCCTAGTTCGAGCCGGGACCCGAAACTCTACCCAAGAACCAGACCGTAGAAGCCGGCCGGAAAACGTCAAGGGGAACACCCCCGACCGTCGCAGGGCCGGCAAACCGCCGAGCCAAAGGAGCTTTGACCCGGCAAAATCGCTTAGAGGCTCCGGATGCCCTCCAAAAAAAATCCCTCGGGAGCCGCCTCTTAACCCGAGAAATGGTCCCCAGACGGGTATTACATATTGTGCCCAGGAGGAGGAGAGCGAACACCTCCTGGCCCGATTGCAGCCAGGGTAACAGCGAAAAGTTCCAACTACCCTACCTATATGTATAGGCCCGTTCTCACGAACCGGCATATTGCGGGGAAGAGCTAAAGGAGGATTTGAAATGTCAGAAGAGCCCAAGAGACCCGGGCAAAGTGGGGACGAAGCGTTCCCCACGAACCCGGCACCGACTGGCGAAGGCGGCAGTGCTGAGCTGCAGCAGCAGCCGAGCGGCGCGAACCCAGACGGCCCGCCGCAAAACGAGGCCGGCGGGTCAGAAACAGGTAGCCCTGCTCCCGTCGAACAAAACAGCCGTGGTGAGGTCGCAAACACCTCCGGTTTAGTTGCCGACGAGCGAAGCGAACCGACTGCGCCGTTGCTACCACCCGGTCCGGCCGAGGTAGAAGGTCAACCGCACCCCGCCCTAGCTGATGCGGCAAGCTCGCCGGCGGAGCCAAGCTGCGAGCTTCCGCGGCCGCCCGAGTATAGCCTCACCGAAAAGCTTCTTGATGCGATGGCGCTGATTTCTCACGATGAGTTTCTCGGCATGGGTGACTACGCCGCTTATTGGGATCCAGATCTTGAGCCGTATGAACCGTTCCCGAGCTTTGACCTTGTTAAGAAGGAAGGCAGCGTTGAACTCTCATTCGTGGAATGGAGAGGGCACTGCCCAAACTTTAGCACGCACGGTTTGGGAGCCAACTACCGGGGCGCAAATTATATCGTGCCCCAGTTGCCGGCGCCGATCTATGACGCGATGTACTTACCTAGCAACGTTACGAGTGACTTTTCAGCGCATCAAGTTTTTGAAGGCGTCTGCCGTGTTCTTCGCGGATGCCCGGCACTTTCTGGCCAGCAATGCGAACTTTTGAGCTTTTGGTGCCTGGCCACTTGGTTTGCGGATCGGATGGATTTCATTCCTCGTATGACGATCACGGGGCCGCGATATGCCGCTGATCTGTTGTTCTCGCTGCTGAGCCGCGTGTGCCGCAGAGCAATACTGCTGGCGGGAATAAAGCCAGCCACGGTGCAACAGATTCCGGCAAAGGAACTAATGCCCACTCTACTCATCCGGCAGATCAAACCTGGCAAGAATGCAAGCGAGTTGCTCGACGCCTCCGACCGGAGACGATACTTCGTGACCTGCGGCAAGGAATTACTGGACTTTTACTGCGCCAAATGCGTCTACGTAGGCGAGCAATACGACGCAAAGCACGCAGATAACGGTCTATACATCGACCTCGGCTGTCATGCACCAGCTACCAATCTGGCATATCCATCCGCTGAGGAGACTCAGCATTTGCAGAACCAGCTTTTTACATATCGCAGCTTCTATTACGACCGCTTGGATCAGCAAGCGTTTCAGGTTTCCGAGAACGACGCGCTCCTGCTTCAACTGGATATGATCGCTTATCGGCTCTGCTCCGCGATTTTTGCAGATTATCAGCTACAGTACCGCCTGGTGGAGGTGTTGAAGACTCAAAACGAAGAGGTGCGCGCCGAGGGCGCCAGCAGCATTGAGGCGACGGTCTTAAAGGCAGTCCTGTTTCACTGTCATGAAAATGAATCGCAGGTGTATGTCCGTAACATCGCCGCTACCGCTAATACTATTTGGCTCGAACAAGGTGAAACTTCTAAGCTGTCCAGTGAGAAGGTCGGACATGTCTTGAAAAAGCTTGGCCTCTACAGCCGCCGCTTAGGCTTTCAAGGGCGGGGGCTCGCGCTGGACAAAGCCCTCCAGGGTCGCGTGCACCAATTGGCTTTCGATTACGATGTGCTGCCAATGGTTCCCCAGTGTGGACACTGTCATACGCTGCAAACCACTCCATCCCAGTAGGTTATGTAGGTGATGACGGTTATGTCGGATTTCCTGTACGCGCGCGGCTGCCGGCGCCCGGCACCCGCGAGCCGGTTCAATCCAGAAACTCCAGCGCTTCTGAGCGTGGCGGCGGAAAGAGGCACGGGCTTATTTCACATTCGGCAGGCTAGCTGTGTGAAATTTCGACCCGGTAATACTTACCGAAGTGACTATTGGTGACGAAATGCTCAGGACAAACTTTACCCGAATTGCGACGAAACCCGGTAGAATCCGACGTGACTGCCAAAAAGGGTCGTTCTTCACCGAAATCCCGCCGGCCAAAACCTTCCGACGTCGGACACGTTGGCATCATCTTCGTTACCGATCAAGTTCTAATCGAATCCACTCCAATGTCTAAAGGTGAGCTCTGCGCCGGCTTTGTTAATCACCCCGGAGGGCATGAGCAGTTTTGGGCACAGTTGCAAGCCAATGGCCTCGTCCCCCCCGAAGAGGACTACATAAATGTCCCCCGCGGCCGCGTAATCTTTTCCCTCCGGACCGGCCAGTATTCTCTGCTTCTCGATCGCTGCATTCTCCGAGAGCCCACGCTCGTGCGAGAAATCCAAGAACGCATGAATCTCCCCAACCGCAAATTAGTGGTATCAACAGATGATCATTATCGCTGTTCTTTCTGCATGAGCAGGAGTTTGTTCTGAAGGCGCCACGTGCACATAACCCAAGAAAAGGTCGAGCACAAGGACATGGAGGCAAAAAAATGACCTTCGACAAAACCTACAGCCGGCTCGAAGTACCGATGCACGATGAAACCGTTGGGAAAGTCTTCGTCGTCATCAACAGCGACACACGACTATGCCTCCTCTGCGAGCAACTATTCACGCGTCAAGGATCATTTGAGCATTCCAACGTCAGGTGCTATCCAACCGCGAAAGGAGCCTGAACACAAATGCGCGATTACTCACGTCATGATGAGCTTCCTTGCGAGTTGTTGTTGAACGGAGTGCGTGTGCAAGGTGTGCGGATCCGCCAAACCAAGCAGTCCCTGGGAGATTTCGACATCGTTGTCTCTGATCCCGTATTAGGGGCCTTTTCCTTGCATTCTGGCTTTGACATCAACGTGCATCAACCGGACTCGGGCTGGCGAAAGGTGTCTGTGGACGAACTGAGAATGATCCTTAAGGACAGAAATTTGCTACCAGCTAAGGATCTTCCGAAAGTGTCGGAAATCACAGAATGCCGGCTTTTCGCGCGGGTTGACGACATCGAAATTCCGCATTGGCAAGGTGGACGACTTTTTGGTCGCGGACCGGAAGAGGCCTGCGTTCGGTACGTACAGCGCATCTTCTATCGCGTCGGTATCCCGCACTTGGTTGCGGGTACCACGTTCACAGTTCCAAGTGCGCCGACAGCCAAGATTCCGTTAAAGCGAGCTGGCTTTCGGGAGAGTCCAGTCTCGCGATCGGCTCTAGTAGAACCGCGGACAAACGTTGCCATCCAGGTCATTCAACGGAGCCCTCTCCCGTAACGGATCTGGAAAGCAGCCCCACCACTGAACACCTTTAAGATTACAAAACGAACGCAACCGAACCCGGAGTTAACTCTCGCGGGAGTATCTTTCAGCTCGCCACTAGGTGCGAAGAAGCCACAGCAGTCGGAACCAAACCTTATTGAAAGCTGGGGCAGTGTGGCGTTGCCACCTTAACGGCACGAGGGCAAGGTTGCTCAGGATGGAGCACTCTTGCCCCCGACACACTGGCCATTTGCGATTAGCGCTGGGACCTGGCGGCAACCGGAGCGCTGAATGCTGCCGGTTGCGCGAGAACCGATGTCGTCCCGTTGGGCGGAATCATTTTTCCCTTGGCATCGTGCGATACGGGATGAGCGCGGTTTGCCTTCATCCGTTCTAACTGCAATTTGCGCCTCTCGGCGGAGGCGGTAAGGTCGCTGAAGCGCACGTTCTCGTAACCTTTCCGCAGCGCCATGATGCGGTAATCGAAGGCAACGTTTGAGGTCCCTCCGCCTAATTCGCGTACTTCGAACGAAGTCGCGGTTTTATTGGTAATGTAAAGGCCTTTGCAATCGCCGTTGGGCACGGGAAAGACCTTGTAGTCCATTCCGGTGTTGACGGTCTGCACAAAATCAGACTCGAACGTGACCACAGCCACTCCGTTCAGCAGTTGTCCGGAGCCGGCGTCCTCGTACCAGTTTTTCGGAGAGTGAATGGCCGCCAAGCCGACCGTGCGCGCTCCGCCATCGATGTGTGCAACGCCTGAGATTGAGCCGTCGCAGAACAGGTCGCCGTAGGCATCGATTACGCAGTTGTAGTCATCACCCCCGGCCTGGAACGCCTCGGCGGTATTGAAACTGTAGATCAGTACCGTAGTAGATGCCGGTGAGTTGTTGGCGAAATAGCCAGCGACGCCCTCATCCGCAGTGCCTACAACCCCGGTTCCTCCACCCGGGCCTCCATCACCCTGTACTCCGACTGCTTCATTGGCGACGCCGGTTAAGCTCTCGGTCGCTCCGTATTGACCAAACACGCCTGCGCCATCTTCAGTGTCAGTTCGGCCGTATACCCCCGCGGACTCACTACCGTCCCCTGAGTTGGTTGCCAATCCATACACGCCGTAGGCGCCTCCGTATCCGCTATCGGTCTGACCGAAAACTCCGGTCACGAACCCCGACGTGGATGTCGCGATGCCTGAGATGCCGGTGGCGCTCGACGCGGACGCGTAGGTGTAGAGGGGCACGTTCGTCTCGGCATACGTCGGGAAAAGTTGCAACACGTTCTGCTGGGCCACGCTGTTCCAGAAGTTCAACTGTGAGGTGGTGCTGCCCGAGGTCGTAAAGCCCGCGATATCCCAGACATTATTGCTGCCGGAGTCGGTGAAGCGCAGCCGAGCGTAATCACTGGTGTTGTTCTGGATGATCTCTACCTGCGGGTCATTGACACTGCCGCTGGAATCCACCGTCAATCCGATGGAGCTCGACGGGCCATTGATGGTCTGTGCTGCGGTGAAAGCGTTCGATGTGCCCAATTCGGGGATCTCGGCGGTGTTGATGTTTAGCGTCGTCGTCCCACCCAGCGCAACCGCGCCTCCGCCGGTGAGTCCGGTGCCGGGAGTAACGGTCAGCGAATCGTGCTGCAGCATGGTGTTGGTTATCGCTGCCGATGGGATGCTCAGGCTTAGCGTGCCGCTGGTGCCGCCGCCGGTGAGTCCGCTACCACTCGCGGTTGTGATGCCAGTAATCGTGCCGATCGCGGGCGCAGCGCAATTCCACGCCGAGCCACTGTACTGGAGCACCTGGTTCGCCGAGCACGGCTTGAGCCCGATCGTGTAAGTACTGCCCAACGTCATCGCTCCCGGAGTTGTAAGGCCGCCGGCAGAGTTGGCATTTAGCGTGAGGCTCGAGTCCTTCAGCATCGTGTTGGTCACACCGCCTGCAGGAATGCTCAGGCTCAGCGTGCCACTCGTTCCGCCGCCCGAAAGACCACTCCCGCTGGCGGTTGTGATGCCGGTGATCGTGCCGGCGCCGGGAAAGGTTTGTCCGGTAACGAATGTGATCAGACCTGTATTGCCGATCTTCAATCCGGTTTCTGCGGGAGCCGTCGCACCCGAACCGTACAGCAGGTTCAGCGTGCCCGAGGGCGATGCCGTGTTGTTGCCCGAAGGCTCAGCTTGCAACTGAAATGTCTGCGCCACGGCTGTACTCGTGCTGCTGTCGTAGGCCGAGGCAGCGAAAGTTTGCGCCTGCGAGTCTTTACCAGCCGAGGCCGTTGCCGTGCCCGTGGCCGGCAGATTCAACTTGCCGCCGACGCTGATTGCGGTCGTGCCCGTCTGCTTGACGATCGAGTTCTGAATGTTGGTCGAGGTGCTGAATAGCGGAATGGCTCCAGCCGTTCCGCCGGTCGTCGTAACGTCGGAAGACGTGTTGGCTCCATTCGCAGTCACGCCGGCGCTGTCCGCCACAGCTCCAACATTCGTTCCTGACGCATTGCCCACTACGCCTCCGGGAACCGCCAGCACGAAAGCCGAAGCCGGCAATCCGCCCAGAGTTTCCGCGTCTCCGGCCTTCAACGCATAGGGAGCGCTGACCAGCAAGGTGCGTGCCTGTTCAGACTGTTGCTCGATCTGCACTCCGATCCAACGCGCCTGCGCGGAAGTGAAAATATCGGCGGGCAATCCGTCCGGATTGGTTGATCCGAGCAGCACGGAGTAATGACCCGAAGAATCAGTCTGCACGTTTTGTGTTTCCAGCCAGAGCGCGGCACCACCGGTCTGTTCGGCATAGAGTGAGAAGCTAATGCCGACCACGCCAGTGAGCGGATGGTTGTTCAAATCCCGCGCCACTCCGGAAAACCGGATCAGTCGCGGCACCGTCGTGGTGGAACTGGCGGCGTTTGGGTTCGAGTCCGCGCTGGTTACCTGGGCGTGCAGTAAGGCAGACGCAAGAACGAGCAGACAGGGCATGATGAGATTCAGCAGGGCGCGTTTCATAATGTGGTCTCCTTGATGGAACGAATTACTTGCACGGGGGAAGAAACCGGAGTTAGGTCAGGGGACGCGACGCAAGTCGCGCCCGCTTGCCATTTGCGATCAACGCTGGGATCTCGGGGGAACGACGGAGCCGGACGCTCTCGCCTTGCTCAACGTCGCCATTTTTGCCAGTCGAACCTTGAGCACGTCGTCCGGGCTGGTAACCTTGCTTCCTGCTGGACGCCGCTTTAATGGCTGAATCGGCTTCGTGGTCTCCAGCCGGGCAGTCTCGAAGCCGGCACGCTTGGCCATGATGCGATAGTCAAATGCGATGTTCGACGTTCCGCCGCCCAGTTCGTGCACTTCGAACGATGTCGCCGTTTCATGGCTGACGTAGAGGCCTTTGCAGTCGCCTTTGGGTGTGAGAAATACGCGATAGTCCACGCCGGTATTCACGGTTTGTGCAAAGGTGCCGTCCAGATTGATGACAGCAGATCCGTTGGAGAGCTGGCCGCCGCCGGCATCTTCAAACCAGTTCTCGGCTGCCGCCACTCCATAGAGGGCAACCCGCTGGTTTCCACTGTTCACGGGAACGGATGGGCTAATGCTGCCGTCGCAGGTGAGGTTGCCGTTAGTGTAAATGGTGCATTGGTCGACGCCGCCTGCGGCGATCATAACGGGCGCCTCAGCGTCAGAGCTGTAATTGTAAAAACTAGCCGTGGCAAAACCGCCGCTGTTGTTAGCACCCACAATGCTGTAGGCGTTGTCGGCAGTGGCGAGAGCGGCGATGCCGTAAATGTCGTCGGCCAGGTTTCCCGTGGTGTCGGACCAACTGCCGATAGTGTAAAAACCAACGTAGCCGGTGCCGACAACGCTGGACTCGTAGCCCTCGGAATAGCTGCCAATACCCGCCGACAGGCCCCAGACACCGATGTCTTCCAAGGCGCCTCCCCCCGCGATGCCGAAGACACCCGTCGTATAGTCCGCGCTGCTATTGGAAGATCCGCTCACGCCAACCGCACCGGCGGCGGTGGAGTAGATGTCGGCCCCATCGCTGGTCGCATTGTTTACCTGGAGACGGCCGGTAACATAGCCGCCCAGAGGGGTGAGTTCGAGCACGTTCAACTGGGCCACGCTGTTCCAGAAGTTCAACTGTGCGGTGTTGCCGATCTCCGGAGTTGTGAAACCCGCAATGTCCCAGGCGTCGTTGCTGCCCGAATCAGTGAAGCGCAGCCGAGCATAATCACTGCTGTTGTTCTGGATAATCTCTACCTGGGGGTTGCTGGCATTGCCGGCGGTATCCACGGTCAATCCGATGGAGCTCGACGGGCCATTGATGGTTTGGGCGGCGCTGAAAGCGTTGGCCGTGTTCAGTTGCGCGACGTTGGCGGTGTTGAGGCTGAGCGTGGTCGTTCCACCCAGCGCAACCGCTCCTCCGCCGCTGAGCCCAGTGCCTGCCGTGACGGTCAGCGAGTCGTGCTGCAACATGGTGTTAGTTACGCCAGCCGACGAAATACTTAAGTTCAGCGTGCCGCTTGTTCCTCCGCCTGAAAGTCCACTTCCGCTTGCCGTCGTGATGCCCGTGATCGTCCCCGTGCCGGTCGCCGTGGCGCAGTTCCACTCGCTGCCGCTGTATTGGAGAATTTGATTCGCCGAGCACGGCTTCAGCCCGATCGTGTAAGTGCTGCCCAGCGTCATCGCTCCCGGAGTCGTCAGTCCACCAGCTGTATTAGCGTTGAGCGTGACCTTTGAGTCGGCGAGCATAGCGTTGGTTACGCCCGCAGCGGGAATCTTGAGGCTCAGCGTTCCGCTCGTGCCGCCGCCCGACAATCCGCTGCCGC
Source organism: Candidatus Sulfotelmatobacter sp. (assembly GCA_030040965.1). Classification (GTDB taxonomy): domain Bacteria; phylum Acidobacteriota; class Terriglobia; order Terriglobales; family Acidobacteriaceae; genus Sulfotelmatobacter. The sequence goes on from JASHOT010000388.1 coordinate 12,060, forward strand.
TCGCCGTCGTGATGCCGGTGATCGTGCCCGCGCCGGGAAATTTCTGGCCGGAAATAAACGTCACTTCACCTTTGCTGTTGATGTTGAATGTCGTGCCGTTAATCGCCAGGGTATCGTCGGTGCTCTTGGGAAAAAGAGTCAGCGTGTCGCGCACATCGCCTTTGCCGTTCACGTCGAGCGTGGCCGCTGGAGCCGTCGTCCCGATGCCAATCTCAGAACTCTTCTGGTAGATCACCGAATCGACGATGTCGCCAGTCGTATCCCACATCGGGATATAGTCCACGGTGCCCACGCCGGTGATATCAGGATTGGACGGCGCCTTTGCATTCGCGTCCGCCGCTTTGCCGTTGGCCATCATGAAAGCCGAAGCCGGCAATCCGCCCAGAGTTTCTGCGTCTCCGGCCTTCAACGCATAAGGAGCGCTGACCAGCAAGGTGCGTGCCTGCTCCGCTTGCTGCTCGATCTGCACTCCCATCCAGCGCGCCTGCGCGGAAGTGAAAATATCGGCGGGCAATCCGTCTGGATTGGTCGCACCTAAGAGCACGGAGTAATGACCCGAAGAATCGGTCTGTACGTTTTGTGTTTCCAGCCAGAGCGCGGCGCCGCCGGTCTGTTCGGCATACAGTGAGAAGGTGATGCCGACCACGCCAGGGAGCGGATGGTTGTTCAAATCTCGCGCCACTCCGGAAAACCGGATCAGTCGCGGCACCGTCGTGGTGGAACTGGCGGCGTTTGTCTTCGAGTCCGCGCTCGTTGTTACCTGGGCGTGGCCAATGACGGCGGCAAGAAGGATGGATAGCGAGATAGCAATTCGCGTGGCGAAGTGACGGGCAGATGTCATCGGTTCTCCTCGGCAGGAAATCGGAAGAGGGAATTGCCGTTGCGGCTTCCCCCGCACGCAGCGGCCGTTTGTTCCCCATGAACGGTTCCCCCGTTCCGAATCCCGCTCTGTCTAGATAAGCGCAAACCAGCCAAAAAGTGCCTCATCAGGCGCAGGGTTGTAGATCGTTTTTTTCAAGATTGAGAGCATCCGCATATAAATAAGGTCGCTGGTAGATAGTCCAATGCGGCCAAACCCACGATGAATCCAAGCGTTGACTGAGGTATCTGATGGCGGTATGCTAGGTCACTTTTGCTGGACCGGGCAGCGACTCTATGGTTGAGCGCGCTAGGAATAAGCAGGCCGAAGTTCCTCCCGATGTGACTCAGTTGCTGCTTCGCTGGAAGAAGGGCGATGAAGCGGCCTTGCATGCACTCGTTCCGATTGTGTACGACGAGTTGCGGGCGTTGGCCCACTACCATCTGCAGTCGGAGCGACCCGACCATACTCTGCAAAGTACGGCTCTGGTGCACGAAGCCTACGTTCGTTTGATGGGCGGTAAGCCGGTTCAACTGCACAATCGGACGCACTTTTTCGCGCTCGCGTCACGGCTGATGCGGCAGATTCTGGTGGACTATGCGCGCAATCGTAACGCGGCGAAACGTGACGGCGGCTGCCGGGTGACGCTAAGCGATGCATACGAAATCGCGATCAATGGCGATGAGGATTTGCTCGCGCTCGATCGCGCTTTGAATGAACTGGCGCGGATCGATGAACGGCAAGCCAGGATCGTCGAGATGAAATTTTTCGGCGGTCTTTCGTCAACATCAACGGCTACTGCGCTGGATCTTTCGCGAGCGACCGTAGATCGCGAGTGGGCGACAGCAAGATTATGGTTGCACCGGCAGATGCGTAGCTCGGCATAGATATGACACCGGAACGCTGGAAGCAAGTCAAAAACCTGCTGGATCAAGCACTCGAGCGGGAGGCAACTCAACGCGGCGTCTTTCTTGATGCAGCCTGTGCGACAGATCTTGAGTTACGTGCCGAGGTTCAGTCTCTCCTTTCTGAACAAGGATTAGTTCGGTCGGGATTCCTTCAATTGTCGCCCGTGATCGAGCGGGTTCCCGCGCCTGATACTGGTTCAGAGCAGCCGCGGCGCGCGTGGTCTCCCGGGCAAGTTGTTGCCGAGCGTTTCCAACTCATCCGCATGTTGGGCGAAGGTGGCATGGGAGAAGTTTGGCTGTGCGAGCAAACCGCGCCGGTCAAACGGCAGGTGGCGTTGAAAGTCGTTCGCTTCGGCAATTACAGCAACATCAGCCTGCAACGTTTCATGCTGGAACGGCAGGCATTGGCTTCGATGGAGCATCCGCTCATCGCCAAGGTGTTCGAAGGGGGCACAACGGTGGAGGGACAGCCTTATCTGGTCATGGAGTACGTTCCAGGGATCCCGATAACGGCGTACTGCGACGAAAGGAAGCTTGCAACCGAGTCGCGACTGAAGTTGTTCGCGGGAGTGTGCGAGGCCGTCCAGCATGCGCATCAGAAGGCGATCATTCATCGTGACTTGAAGCCGTCGAACATTCTCGTCATCGAGATAGAGGGGAAACCAGTTCCCCGAGTCATCGACTTTGGAATTGCCAAGGTTATTGTCGACCAGACGGGAGATGGATTTGCGCTTAATAATTCTCTGAGCATGTTCGGTGGAGTAATGGGCACTCCCGGATATATCAGTCCGGAACAGGCTGACCCCAACAATCGGGACATCGATACGAGAACCGATGTTTATTCGTTGGGCGTCATCTTATATGAATTACTTACCGGAACGCTGCCGCTGGACCCGACAGGATGGCGAAACAAACCGTTTGATGAAGTGCTCCGCAGCTTGCGCGAGGACGATCCGCAACGGCCGAGTGCGAGACTCAACACACAACCGAACACCCTTGCGACGATCGCAGAGAACCGTGACACCGAGTCGCAAAAGCTGGTCAGTTTGTTGCGCGGGGATCTCGATTCCATCACGATGATGGCGCTGGAGAAGGACCGGAACCGGCGTTATGCCACACCGCTGGAGTTGAGTGCGGACATTCAGCGCTATCTCGATCACAGACCGGTGCGGGCGCGGCCGGTAAGTGCAAGCTACCGACTGCAAAAATATGTTCGAAGAAACCGTATCGCACTTGCCGTGGCAGCCACGATCGTCCTAGTGCTGGTTGCAGCGACTGTGGTTAGCATCCGGCAAAGTATTCGTGCCAATCGGGAAGCGGCTGTAGCTGAACGCGAAGCGGCCGTCGCTGAAGCTGTCAATGACTTTCTGCAGAACGATCTGTTGGCCCAGGCTGGAGCGTCCGCCCAGTCGGAACTCAATTCCAAGCCGGACCCACATCTGGAGGTTCGGACAGCTTTGGATCGGGCGGCGGAGCGCATCGCGGGCAAGTTCGCGCAACAACCCGAGGTCGAGGCTTCTATCCGAGACACGGTGGGATGGACGTACATGGACCTGGGACTATACGCGGAGGCAAAGCAACAATTGGAGAGGGCGCTCGAATTACACCGTCGGATATTCGGGTTGGGGAATACAAGAACTCTTAGAAGCATGTCGCGGGCGGGATTTGCCGCGTACCTGCAGGGTAACTATCGCGACGCCGAGGCATACGAAAGCCAGGCTTTGGAGGGCCTGCGGCGTCTCCTAGGATCGGAGCAGTCCGACACGTTGCAGAGCATGGACTACCTGGCTCTCGTCTACAATGCTGAGGGCAAATACGCCCAGGCTGAACCTCTCGATATCCAACTTGTGGAGATTCGAAAGCGCCTGTTGGGACCGGAGCACCCCGACACGCTGCTGGCAACGGATCACCTGGCTCTTGTCTACAATCGCGAGGGCAAGCCGGCTCAGGCTGAGGCGCCCGATGTCCAGATATTGGAGATTCAAAAGCGCGTCAAGGGGCCGGAGCACCCCGATACCCTCAAGTCCATGAGCAACCTGGCTCTTCTCTACACCGATGAGGGCAAGTACCCGCAGGCCGAAGCGCTCAACATTCAGACCTTAGAGATCATGAAGCGCGTGCTGGGACCGGATCATCCCAGTACGCTGCAGTCCATGAGCCACTTGGCAGTCGTCTATCTCCTAGAGAATAAGTTCGCGCAGGCCGAGGAACTCTTTAACCAGACGATAGAGCTTCAGAAGCGTGTGTTAGGGCCGGAGTCTCCATGGACGGCTCTTAGCGTATACAACCTGGGTTGCCTGGCGGCGCGAAGAGGAGATAAAGGCCGGGCGATTGCCCTCTTGAGGCAGTCCGTGGATCATGGCCTCCCTCCGCGTGTTGACTTACGAATAGAAAGAGAGACCGATTTCGTCTCGCTCCATGGCGATCCCCGCTTCACCGCTCTCCTGGCCCACGCCAGGCAAATCGCCGAGGCAAAGCAGAACTCCACCGCTGCACAAACATCCAAGTAAGGCTGAAGTCGATCGCTTGAGGAGGCTGCGGGGCACCTCCACGTTGATTCAAAGGATTATGCCGGAGGCTAACCCATGCGACGGTCTATCCTGACTCCATCGCACGACGCCGCAAGAATCGGATTGGGTCCGGGCGAAATCTAAGCTAAAATAACCAGTGCCCGATCGTAGCCATCGGCGTGGCGCAGCAATTCTAAATCCTCCCTCCTGCTGTCGCACACTCTAATCCAGGTGAACGAGGTCTTTGCTGTGAGGGTCTGTCGCACTCCTTATTTAAATCATTTCAATCTAACGCTTGCCTTGGCGTTGATCGCAGTTCTCTCTATCTCATGCTCGCTCAATCCGGCCGCACGCAAGCAGAAATATGTAGCCAGCGGGCAGCGTTATTTTGACGGCGGGAAATATTCCGAGGCCAGCATCGAGTTCCTCAACGCGGTCAAGATTGATCCGAACGATGCCCAGGCGCATTCACTCCTGGGCAAGAGTTATCTGAAATTGCAGCAGTGGCCCCGCGCTTATGACGAACTCAAACGCGCCACGGAACTCGATCCGGCTAATTACGCTATGCGATTCGATCTGGCCAAGCTGCTGGTGGCTTCCGGCAGCTTCCAGGCGGCAAGGGAACAGATTGATCTTTTGACCAAGGATCGTCCGAACGACGCAAAGACGCACTTCATTAGCGGCACTCTGCTGGCGGCGCAAGGAAGCTATCCCGCGGCGATAGGCGAAATTCAGCAAGCGATCGCCATTGATCCCAGCGACTGGGATTCCTATCTGAACCTGGCTTTGATGCAAATGAAAAATAGTCAGCCGGATCTGGCCGAATCGAATTTCAAAAAAGCGATCGAACTGAATCCGCGGGCCGCCGATGCACACACGATGCTGGGGAACTTTTATCAGTTTCGTGGCCAGTTCGACAAGGCCGAAAACCAGTTCCACGCCGCGATTGAAGTCGAACCGCAGGATCCGAATTTGCGCGCGACTCTCGCGCGCCTCTATATCGCTGAAAACAAAAAACCGGAAGCGGAACAACTCCTTGAGCGAGGCAAGCGCGACTTTCCCGATAACTCAATCGGGTACCGCATGTTGGGCGATTTCTATTACACGAGCGGCGACCTGAACAAGGCGCTTGCGGAGTACGCCAATCTGTTCCACGACCATCCGAAAGACGTTGAGGTCGAGAACAATTACATTCAACTTCTTATTGTGACCAACCGCTTTGATGATGCCCGCAAGTTGGATGATGAGGTTCTCAACAAACGTCCCGACGATGACAAAGGTCTTTTGTACAGCGGGGAAATCCAGATCCACGATGGCCGCGTGAACGACGCTATTGCCACGCTGCAGAAACTGACCAAGAACAATCCCTCCGATGCGGCCGCACACGACCAACTCGGCGTCGCGCTTCAAAAGTACGGAGACCAGGAGAGCGCGGAGCGCGAATGGAGAGAAGCGGTTCGTCTCGAACCAGACCTCGCAGACGCCCAACGTTCTCTCGCACTGCTGGCAATGCACAAAGGCGATATGGCCACTCTCGCCGAGGCGTCGACGCAACTCATCAGCCTTCAACCCGCCAACCCCGAAGGCTATGCACTGCGAGCCATTTCTGAAATCAATCGAAAACAGTTCACGGCGGCGGAAACCGACGTTCAAAAATCCATCGCAACCGCGCCCCAGAGTCAGCTTGGCTACGTGCAGATGGGCAACCTGAAGTTTGTGGAAGGACAATATAACGAAGCCGAGAAATCTTACCAGCAAGCCCTCGATCGCGACGCAAACTCGGCCGACGCTCTGCGCGGTCTGATGAACTCCTACATCGCGCAGAAGCAAGCAGATAAGGCCATCGCCGTTGCCGAGGCCCAGATCTCGAAATCTCCGAATAACGGGAACTTTTACGACCTGCTGGGAACCGCGTTCTTCCACAACAAAAAGGATCTCGGCGCCGCCGAGACAGCCTTCAAGAAGTCGGCGGAATTGAACCGCGAAAATCCCGATCCGGTGATCAAACTCGGGCAACTGCTGGCTTCCGAAGGAAAAATAGACGACGCGATCGGAACCTACCGCAGTGGGCTGACAACTTTCCCGCGCGAGATGAATTTATATCTTCTGCTCGGTGACCTTTATCAATCAAAGCACGACTGGCCCAATGCCGAAAGTGCCTACCAGAAGGCCTTGTTGGTGAAACCCGAAAATCCGCTCGCGTCCGGTAAGCTTGCTTACGTGATGCTGCAGAGTGGCGAAAATCTCGATGTAGCTCTCTCTCTCGCTCAGACGGCACGCCGTGGACTTCCTGAATCTCCCGGCGTCGTTGACACACTAGGCTTGGTCTACTATCAGAAGGGTGCCTATCAGTCGGCGATCGATTTTTTCCAGGAAGCGTTGAAGCTCGAACGGGATACCAAATCGCCATCCAATCCGCAACTGCACTTTCATCTTGGGATGGCGTACGCCAAGAGCGGCCAGCCGTCGCTCGCGCGCCAGCAATTGCAGCTGGTGCTCAAGACCGACACCAATCCGACCGAAGTTGAGAATGCCAGAAAGCAACTTGCCCAGTTGTAAGGAACGGTGCGAAGCTGGATGCTAGCCGGCGATGCCTAGCTCGCGATCCTAAGATGCTCGCCAATCTCTTCGATGGGACGTTTACATTCGATAGCGAGTGCAAATCCCTCTTGTTTCCCCAGTTCTTCCACTCGGACGATCTCGCCTTCCGCATGCAGTCGAAAGTGGCGACCCGGCCAGGGAGTGTTCACCTCTATGGTAAGGCGAACCTGGGTGCGCAGGGGAAGTTGACTCGCGGCCTTTAGAAGCATTCCTCCCACGCTGACATTCTTTGTTAGAGCCTTGAGCTGATGGGTTTCTCCATCGGAAGGAAAGTTCACGCAAACCGGGAACTGAAGATCGAAGCGGCGATGCTTCCGCTGTTGCGCGTACCGAATGGGCTCCGCTTCCCTGCTCTGCATGAATGCGATGCTAGTGGAAGGAGCCTTCACCCAACAGGTCACAGCGGAACATTGTCCAAGTGGACATGGGCAACTGCGCGCTCTCGCAACCTTCGGACAGTGTTGGACTCAATTCGACTCATCAGATTACAACCGTCGCACCGTGGCAAGTGCCGATATGCGCCAAACCTTTCCCCAACCGTCTTGCCGCGTGAGATTGCTCTTACACCCTGCAAGCCGCATACGGATTATGCCAACCGTAAGTACCCTCAAATCAGCTAAGTCGGAGTTCCCCACTGACCGCTTGGCGATTCGGGAGATGTACCTCAGGTATCTACCACCTTCGGATGGCTACCTTGAAACTGATTGGGATGAGCCGTCCCCCCGGTCCAGTCAGTTTAGGGATGGTTCTCTGACTGACTATGTTAAGAATGGCGCCGCTTCAACATTGCTCGAAACGTTCCGCGAGATTAGCAGGCATCGTCCTTCTTCTCGCAAGCCTGGCGTTCCTGGCTGGATGTCAAGGCGTCAGCGCCGGCGGATCGTCTACTCAACAGATTGGCACACTTTCTCTCGCCAGTACCGGTCTTAACTTCGGCAGCGTTGCGGCGGGGAGCAGCAAAACTCTCTCCTTCAATGCAACCAACTCCGGGAACGCGTCCCTTACCGTATCGGTGGCCACGATCTCGGCCAGCCAATTCTCACTGACCTCGACCGGCCTCCCACTCACGATTGCCGCCGGCCAGAGCGCGCCCATGAGCATCAAGTTCTCGCCCACGGCGGCCGGCACCTTCAACGCCACGCTTTCGATAACCAGCAACGCGTCGAATTCAGCGATGCAACTTCCACTGAGCGGAGTTGGCACATCATCCACCCAGACGCAAGGACAACTCTCTGTGAGCCCCACCAGCGAGGCCTTCGGGAACGTGACGATCGGAAATCAATCGGCCGAGACGGTCACTTTGACCAATACCGGTGGATCGAGCGTCGATATCTCGCAAGCCTCCGTCAGCGGCGCAGGTTTTACGCTGAGCGGCATCACTGCTCCTCTTACGCTGAATGCGTCGCAAAGCACGACGTTCACCGTTACTTTTGCCCCGACGACCGCTGGTGCAGCGAGTGGGACCGTGACCATCACCTCCGACGGATCGAATCCAACTCTGACAATGTCGCTATCCGGCACGGCCGTAACGCCCGGTACTCTGGCATCGAATCCGACGAGCCTGAGTTTTGGCAGCGTGACTGTTGGCAAAGATCTGGCACTCACCGAGACCATCACCAACACTGGCGGAACATCGGTTAGCATTTCAAACGTTGCGATCAGCGGCACTGGCTACACGTTGAGCGGAATTACCACTCCGGTCACGCTGAACGCGGGACAAGACACGACCTTCACCGTGACTTTCACGCCGACCACGACCGGCAGCGTGTCGGGAACGGTGACCATCTCTTCGACTGCGTCGAATCCCACGCTGACCGTCGGGCTGAGCGGGAGCGGTACGGCTGCAGTCGGAACGCTGGCCATCAGTCCGACAACTATGGCGTTGGGCAGCGTCGTTGTGGGAACGAGCGGCACCGGATCCGGCACTCTCACTGCCAGCGGCGCTAGTGTCACCGTAACCGCCGCCACTACGAATAATTCAGTATTCAGCGTAAGCGGACTCTCGCTTCCCGTGACCATCCCGGCGGGTCAGAGTGTGCCGTTTACCATCACCTTCAGCCCCACAACGACCGGCGCCGCCAGCGGCACATTGAGCGTCACCAGCAACGCGCAGACGACCACGACAACCGAGGCCCTCACCGGAACCGGTACGGCAGCTCCGACGTACCAGGTGAGCCTGTCCTGGACTGCGAGCACGTCCTCCGATATTTCCGGATATAACATTTATCGGGCCGTCTACACCACCGCTTGCGGCGCGTTTTCCAAAGTCAACCCTTCTCTCAACGCGACCACGCAATACACCGACACCGTTGTCGTCGACGGCACGAACTATTGCTACGCCACCACCGCGGTCAACACTTCCAACGAAGAAAGCGGATATTCGAACATCGTTTCCGACGTTCAAATCCCCGCTCCATAGTCGCAATGGAATAAGTCCCGGCGCAATCGATCGCATGTACTTCTGAGTGGCCTCGCCGACAGCGAGGCCATTGCACTTCTGGACGGTCTCGCCACGGATTTTCCACCCCGCGCTTGACTGTCTTTCCGGCGCTCTACGGTCCGTACCATAGCCGCAGCCTGAATGCCCTCCCGGCATCTGTTCCGAAGATGAGAACGGCCTCACACTGACAGTATGAGACTCCCCCCGTCCATCCTTAGGTCTTTTCCCGCTTATTTCCTGTTCGTAAACATGGTCTTTGCATGGATCGTCTTGCATGGTTCGCAGGCGCAAGCTGAGACTCCACAATTGCAGTTCTCGCAAGCGCGCATGCATTTCGGGACTGTCGCGGTCGGCCAATCGGAAACTCAACTGGTCACACTGACCAATACCGGTTCGACCTCAGCGTCGGTTTCCGCAATCAGCGTCGACGACTCTGAATTCAGCGTCTCTTCCATGAACCTGCCTCTCGCGTTGGCTGCGGGTCAGAGCGTCAATCTCAATGTGGTGTTCACGCCGAGCGCCACAGGATGGGTCGGCGCCGAGGTCACGGTTAGCAGCAATGCCTCGAATCCGAACCTGAAGCTCGTGCTTGGAGGCACGGGCGCAGCCACCGATCCACTCACTGCAGCGCCGTCCAGTCTGTCGTTTGGAAACGTCAAAGTCGGGTCCAGCACCACACTTTCTGTCGTCGTCACGAATCCCAAAACGTGGAATCAGACTCTCACGGCCTTTACGACCACGGGCAGCGAATTCACCGTCACCGGCCCGAGCTTGCCCTTAACCCTCGCGCCCGGCAAGACTGTCACGCTGACAGTCACATTTTCCCCGACAGCGGCAGGTACTGCTGGTGGGAGCGTCTTTATCACAGCCCCGGGATTGAACGTTCCCTTCACCGGAACGGGAACGACAATCGGTCAACTTTCCCTAACGCCTGCATCGCTGAGTTTTGGCAACGTGAATCTGGGAAGCTCTACCACCGAGACTTCTACCTTGACTGCGACCGGCGGAAACGTAACCGTTTCCTCGGGCACCAGCAGCAATTCGCAGTTCACGATCTCAGGAACTTCCTTTCCGCTGACCATCAGCGCCGGCCAGAGCGCGGCGGTGAGCGTCGTGTTTACGCCCACCCAGACGGGTACAGATTCTGCAACTCTGAAATTTCTCAGCAATGCTTCCGATTCGCAGGACAGCGAATCTCTATCGGGCGTCGGCGTTGCCCCGCAATACAGCGTGAATCTTTCGTGGACCGCGAGCACATCAACTGTAGCGGGATACAACGTGTACCGCGGCACGACCGCCGGCAGCTATTCGAAAATCAATTCCACGCTCGATCCCAACACCGCCTACACGGATAGCACCGTAGCGGCGAACACTACGTACTACTACGCAGCAACGTCGGTAACGTCCAGCGGCGAGGAAAGCGGCTATTCCAAGGCGATCGAAGTCACGATTCCCTAAGTCGGAGCTGCGCCAAGATTTTGTTCTGCAAACGACTGGCCGATGACGAGCAACTTCCGCTTATCCCGTCGGCTTGGCGGCCCGGGACCTCAATACGTCACCGATGAGAAACAGGTCGGTGAGCAGCGCCCGGAGATGAATCGAGGCGTTGAGATTGTCGATGAGCTGCGAACTGATCGAAGCTTGCGCGAGAACCATCTCCATCGCCGCCAGCGAGTCCTGGGCGTCGCGGTCGAGAACAGCAACGAATGCCTCGTATCGTTCGGCATGCTCTAAACCATCCTCGCCGATGATTCGTGCACAACTCTCGGCAAGTCCCGTCATGGCGCTCACTGCGCGGCCGAGGAATTCGCGGATCTGTGAGTTCCCGTCCTCCGCGGGAAGCCCTTTTGCCGCATAACCGAGCATGAACTCGTAGCACTCTTCGATGGTATTGCAGCGCTCCCAGATGCTGCCTACTGTTCCGTCGACCATTTTCGCGGTTCAGGCCTCCGTTCGGCCGGAGTTAGGAGATGAAGATTCGGGGCCCACGATCCAGCGCCGTGGGTCGTGCTCTTCCAGGTAGAAGTCGCGACTCATCCAGCCGAAAACCATGGATTTCGTGATCGGCAATTTTTCCGGGCGAATCGCGAAGTAGATGTGCACCGTAACCAACGCGATCAGTCCCACGCCAGCCAGACCATGCAAAACATACATCATTCCCCAAGTCATGTCGCTGAAGAGATAAGGATTGCGCGGAAGAATGCCGGTTCGCACGCGAAACATCATGAACACACCGGTAATGATCGCCGAAAGCCCGGCCAGGATGATGACGCCGTGGTAGAGCTTGTTTTCCAGCGGATACTTCGCGAATTTTCGCGGCGCCGGAGCGGACCGTCCCAAAAACCGCAGCATTCGGTAAGAAGCATCGGTCATGTCAATGCGGTCGGGCCAGATGGACCAGAAGTCGAGCCAGAACGAGGCGTGAAAAACATGAAACAGGATTGAGGCGGTAAGCACAATGCCGGCGATCCAGTGATACGTAACCCAGGGAAATTGCCAACCAATTTTCGGAAGAAACGCCGTGAAGAGCAGAGTCAGCATGGCGAGCGCCATGATCCAGTGAAACACCCGCGCGACGAGGGAGTGCCGGGGAACGCGGTCAGGAATTGCCGAAGTCGCCCGCACATCGTCTTCAGCCGCAAACTGCCTTGGCTTTGCGAAGTATCGCACGTACGTGGCGTGAACAATCAGAAAGAGCAGGCCGGCAATCGCCGCTACCCAGATCAGGAACCATGCAATGTGAATGGGAACTACCTTGCCCCAGGGGTCGGTGGCCCATTGGATCGGCGACTTCAGGAAGTCCATTTCGCCTCCTCGACTCCTCCGATTGCGCGCTTCACCAGATTCCTCATCAGCGGAATCTTATAGGCGTTGAACTGCAATGGCACAGCGCCCTGCACGGCGAGTTGGCCAGCGGTTTGACCGGTGGCGGCATTCGCGGGCATTCCGCGGACAGCATTCTCGACTGCTTTCAGGCGCAGCGGGCGCGCCGCCGCCCCATTCACTGCGATGCGCATTTTTTCTATGTTGCCGTTAGACAGGAACATCGCGGAGGCAACGTTGAGCAGCGGAAAGTCCCAAACATTTCTGTCGCGCACCTTTTCGAAATAGAATTTCGCACCGGCCCACGTGGATGGAATACGTATCGCAGTCAGCAAATCGCCGTCCTGCAGAATATGCAGCCGCGTGATGTCGATTTCGGGACCAACGAAATAATCTTCGGCATCCACAATCCGCTCGCCCTTGCGAGTGCGAATTACGAACTTGGCAGCGAGCGCGATCAGAGCCGGCGCTGTATCGGAGGGATTCACGGCGACGCAGCGGTCGGCGTGCAGAATCGCGTGCTCGCGATTGCGGCCTTCCGGCGTGTCGGCGTAGCAAATATTTCCCCCGGCGCGATAACAGGGCCAGCCAGCGCGGTAATACCAGCAGCGCGTGTCCTGCGAAACATTGCCGCCAATCGTGCCTTGATTGCGAATCTGCGGAGAAGCCACCACTGACGCCGCTTCCGAGAGCAACGAATATTTTTCCTTGACCACCGGATGCTGCACAATTTCCGTAAGCGTCGTCATCGCCCCGATCTCGATGCCATCCCCGGTCGAGCGCACTCCTTTGAGTTCCTCGATGCCGCTTAAGTCGACGACCGCCTTCGGTTTCTTGATGCGGTCCTTGAGCCAGTCAAAGCTGTCGAGTCCTCCGGCCAGCACCCATGCATCGCCAGCGTGTTGCTCGAGCAGATGTCGAGCCTCATCCACCGAGTTGGGCTGAAGCAGCTCAAACGCCGGCATCACATCTCGAATTACAGCCATAATCCACTCTCCTCTCTGCAGCCCTGCTCAAATGTGGGCCATTAAGGGATGCTGCATAGGCCGACCCGCTTCGAATGACGCAAGGATCGTGTCCGCGTTGACGGGTGCGCGGCGAAAGATTTCATCGCCCAAGGCATCGGAAAGCGCATTCAAGACCGCAGCGCATCCACCGCCCACCGGAGGTTCGCCCACTCCCCGCGCTCCCACCGGCGTCTCAGGATCAGGGATGTCGAGCGCTTCCCATCGCATATCGACGGGCACGTCGAGAATGGTTGGAGGCTTCGACTGATAAAAGCGCGTCGAAAGCATGGCGCCATAGTGAGGATCGAAAACCCATTTCTGGCCAAGCGCATGACCCATGCCCAACACCGAGCGGCCCAGCACCTGTCCACCGAGAGCCCGGGGATGAATCACGCTTCCGACGTCAGCGTAGGCAAGATAATCGGTAATGTGGTATTTGCCAGTCTCGATATCGACCTCGACTTCAGCGAAGCAGGCGACAAACGAAAATGTACCGCCATCGCGCGGATACTGGTCCTTCGCGGCCGCCACTAATCCCTGTCCAGCCAGCGCAGTCACCGAGGCCTTCGTCAATCGATTCAGATCAGGTGCAACCTCGTGGCCGTCGTAGATGCCTCCCAGTTGAATCGCGCGTTTCGCGGCCTGGGCCAGCGTCATTCCCGCGCCCCCTTTGCGAAAGACTCGTTCATTGGCAAGTTCGTACTGCTCGGGCTTGCCGCCGAGCGTCTTGGCCGCGATCTCCTGCAGTTTTTTCTTCGCATCCATTGCCGCAGCATAAGCTGCGCGCGTCATCGCGTGCGTGGTCTGGCTGCCACCGGAGACGCAAGTAAACGGCAGATTCTTTGCCGTGTCACCCCAGGTAATTTCGCACTTCTCCCAGGGCACACCAAGAATCTCGGCGCCGGCGCGGTGGACATCCATCACAGATTCAGTTCCCAGGTTGCCGATGCCGGATTGAAAGCGGACGCGGCCGTCCGGGGTGATGACCAGCAATCCGTCGAAGCCGATCGTGCCGCCGACATAAGTACTGAGCGAAACACCCACACCGCGCACTTTCGAGCCAACGCGCTTTGGGGTGCGAGAAATTCGCTCTTGCCACTTGAACTGCTCGGCGCCGCGATCGAGCGCTTCTTTCAGGAATGCGCTCGTCGAATATTGCCTCTTGCCGTTGATTGCCGGTCCGAAAGGCGCCTTGCCCTCCGGGCAATTAATGCGGCGGATCGCCACCTGGTCGAGCCCAAGCTGGCGCGCCGCCTTGGCAATGATCGGTTCGATGATGATGATGCCTTGCAATCCTCCCGGCGAGCTCTGCGCGCTGCGCGGCGGTGTATTCGTTAGGATCGTGGCCCCGCGCCAGTGCATGGCCTGCGGCTGATACAACAGGGACACGATACGGCCCGACGACGGCACGTCGCCGACGGCATCGTACGGGCCGTTGTTGGCAATGACGAACATATCGAGCGCCTGGATACGTCCTTCTTTCGAGAAGCCGATTTTCATCCTGCCCATCAGGCTGGGCCGCGCGCGGCCGATGTAAGTTTCTTCTTCGCGGCTGATGCGCATCATGACTGGCGCATTCGTCTTCTTCGACAAAAGTGCAGGAATGATCAGCGAGATTCCGCCCGTAATTTTGCTGCCGAAGCCGCCTCCGGTGTATTCGCTGATCAGCACCACGTTGCTGCGGTCGATGTTCAGCCATCGGGCGATGGCGGGAACGGTTTGCGCGGTGCTTTGCGTGCCGGTGTGAACATATACCTTCCCGTTCTGCCAGTACGCCAACGCGCTACGCGTCTCGAGTGTCTGGTGACTCGTGTCCGGCGTGACAAATGTCTCGTCAAGAACGAGAGCCGCGGTCTTGAAGCCCCCGTCCACATCACCGTACGTCCACTCGTCCGGCGTCTTCCCAGTCGGAAGTTGCCCCTCTTTCGCGTTCGCAAAATCTGCCTCGGTCCACTTGAGTTGGCCAATCGTGGGGGGCGGCGGGCTTGGGGGTGCGGCCCCAGCCGCCGCTGGCGCAGGATGCGCCTGCACCCAGATATTCCCCTCCATTCGCGGATTCGGACTGCCGGGCCGCAAAGTTTCGAGCGGATCAATCGCGAACGGCAACGGCTCGAATTCGATCTCAATTTTTTCAATCGCCTCGGCCGCCGTAAATTCGTCGACGGCAGCCACCGCCAGAATCGGCTCGCCCTGATACAGCGGCTCCATGGTGAGCGCACGTTCGGCCTTCGGATTCGCCTTGATCACCGTGCCATTGTCGGTGAGATTGTCGGCCGGAGGAGGAAGTTCATCAGCCATGAGAATCGCTTTTACACCGGGCATGGCCAGCGCTTTGCGGGTATCCAGATGCTTGACGCGCGCGTGCGGCAACGGGCTTAACAGCAGCTTGCACCAGAGCATGCCGTCGGCGTGATAATCCTCAGCGTACTTCGCCTGACCCGTCACCTTGGCATAAAGGTCCGGTGTTACGTAGTTCTTGCCGATCAACCTGCGGCCCACTCCATAGACACGCTCGGAGGGCTGCTCCACTTTCTTCTCGGTTGGCTTTTCAGAAGTTGTTTCAGGCATGGATGCCCTTCCTCATGTTTTCCGCGCCGCGCATCAATGCGGTAAGAATCTTGTCGTAGTCCTGGCAGCGGCACAGATTCCCCGAGACGCCCTCTGCCAATTCCGCTCTCGTAGGGTTAGGATTGGCCTTCAGATATCCAACGGCCGACATGATGAAGCCGGGCATACAAAACGCGCACTGGAAACCCTGCTCGTCGATGATGCCCTGCTGCACCGGATGCAGCTTTCCATCAGCCCCGGCAAGACCTTCGATCGTCACCACTCTCCGATTCCGCACGGTGTGCGTCAGCACCGAACAGGCATAGTGCGGTATGTCGTCGATCAGCACGGTACAAGAGCCGCATTCGGCACGATCGCAACCAAGTTTCGTGCCGGTCAGCCCGAGTTTGTGACGCAGCGTCCAGGCTAGCGTCTCCTGCCGCATCACATCCGCGTGCCGCTGCTGTCCGTTGACGTTCATTGTGATGAGGCGTTCCCCCGCGCCTCCCGATTGGCCGATTAGGCTCGATGCGCGAAATAGATAGCCCGCGGAAGAGACCGCCACACCTCCCACAATGACGCCTTTGATGAAGTCGCGCCTTGAGATTGCTTCCGGAGTGTTTCCGCTTATTCTTGGATCGACGATGTCGCTCATCCCAGGAGCACCTCCTACGGTATTGAGCTGAAGACTTGCGTTGTCACGGGCGGATCTGAGTTCGCACCATCTCGCTGGCAGCCACCGTGATCAGGAGCCTGTCCGACATTAGACGATTGCCAAAAAGAGAACTAGCTACGTTTATTGTCGAATCCGGCGCGATCCTGCAAGCTTAGGGGTGCGTAGGATTGATTGTCGCTCCATTGGTCCTGGAGATTCAATGAGGAAAAACCCGAGACTGAGAACGCAGCGGCGAGCCGCTCAGTTCTTGGGAGTCAGCAGAAAGGCGTGATTGTGGCCGTCCTTAGTTCCGTATCCCGTGATCTGGCCGGAGTTGTTGATCGCGTTGGCATTGATCAGCACCCATCCCGAGTCCGCCGGAATCAGCGAATTCAGATCTTTCATCCCGCCTGAGCCCTTCCAGACGATCGCATGAACCGCGTTGTTAAAGATATTGGCATACCCGACGACTATTCCGGAGTCGTTGATGCCGAAGGCGATGCTATACGTGCCTCCCGAGAGCACCCCCAGGTCCTGTATCTCGTGCGAAGTGTTCCATTTCACAGCGTGCCACAGCCCGCCGGTGGCAGTGCCATCGGATTCGCCAACAATCCCTCCCGGAGAGTTGATCGCATTGGCCACGCTGGTGATTCCACCGGGCAGCGTTCCCAGATCTTTCATCGTCGAACCGTTCCAATAAAAGGCATGCGAGGAAAAGGGCGGCCCATAGCTCAGCACAGATTCTCCGACGATATCGCCGTCATCGTTGATATCGAGCGCAGCCGTGAAGATAGAACCAGAAAGTGAGCCCAAATCCTTGATCTTGTCAGACTCCCAACTGGTGGCGTTCACGTTGTTGTTACTGAGGAAAGAGTCGCCGCAGCTTTCACCGGAAGAATTGATCTCAAAAGCGGCGCTCGACGCTCCACCCGAAAGCGTTCCCAGGTTCGTCATACTGCCAGACGATGTCCACTGCACCGCAACGAAGTTCGTAACCAACAGGCCTTCCACGTTGGAATAGCCGACGATCGTACCATCCGCATTGATGCCACTGGCCGCGCTGATGCTCGCTCCGGGCAGGGTACCGAGATCCTTCATGCCGCCGGACTTGCTCCACACAAACGCGTGCTGGCCCAGGACAGTTCCCGTGCAGGGATAGCCCTCCACCGTCTCGATGTCAGAGCAGCCAACCACCTGGCCCGAGTCATTGATCCAGAACCCGCTTGACTCGTTGTCGTTCTTAAGGACACCGATGTCGGTGATGGTATAGGTTTGCGCGACCCCGATCGCGGTCGCAGCCAGGTAAACAGCGAGACAGCATCCCAACGTTCGTGCTTTCATACAGCCTCGCTCCTCGAATGTGGTAAACAGTATGCCATCCTACAAAAGAACTTCCCAAACTCACTAGGACATCGGACATTACTTAGTTGCGTGATCCCGCGAGTCCCACGGGCAGGCATAATGCCCCAGTTCGAATTCTTGAGGCGTCATCCCGAGCGGAGCCGTTCTTCCGGCGAAACGAGGGATCTCCCATAGCGATGTCCCAACCTCTGAGATCCCTTGCCCTTGGTGTAGGATTTACTCGCATCTTCAACGCACTCCCATGAAACTTTCTGCGATCGCGGCAGCGCTCCAGGTTCGTCTCGAAAAGGTTCGTTTGGAAAAGGCTCGCCTGGAAAAGGTTCGTCCCGAAAATGGAGATCCTGACCCCGAGATCTCCGGGCTCAACGGAATTGAACAGGCCGGACCGGGGGAGTTAACCTTCGTCTCCAACCCCAAGTACGCCTCGGCCGCGCGATCCACAAGGGCCTCCGCCGTCATCGTGTCCGAGGACTTCCCTGCTATCCCGGCCGCTACGTTGCGCACCAAGGATCCCTACCTGACCTTCGCCCGCGCCCTCGAGTTGTTTCATCCTCCGCAGCGTTATGCGGCTGGCGTTCACGCCACGGCGGTGATCGACGACTCAGCCAAGATTGGTCAAGGCGCCCATATCGGGCCCTACGTCGTCATTGGCGAACACGTCGAGATCGGCGCGAACGCAGTCCTTCTGGCCCACGTCGTGATCTACCGCGGGGTGAAAATTGGCGACAACTTTTTCGCCCACGCCCACGCCACCGTCCGCGAAAACTGTCGCATTGGCAGCCGCGTGATTCTGCAGAACGGAGTCGTCATCGGCGCCGATGGATTCGGCTTCGCCAAAACCGCCGCGGGACACTGGCACAAGATTCCTCAGCCGGCGCCGGTCATAATCGGTGATGACGTAGAGGTGCAAGCCAATTCCTGCATCGATCGCGCCAGCGTCGGCCAGACGCAGATTGGTCGAGGAGTGAAAATCGATAATCTCGTGCAGGTCGGCCACGGAGCCCACGTCGGCGAAGACGCGTTGCTGTGCGCGCAGGTCGGCCTCGCCGGCACCACAGAAATTGGCAAGCGTGTCATCCTCACCGGACAGGTGGGCGTCGTCGGCCACTGCAAGGTTGGCGACAACGCCATCGTCACTCCGCAGAGCGGCGTCGCCCACGACATCGCCGCCGGCGCGCTGGTCAGCGGTGCTCCCGCCGTCGATCACCGATTGTGGCTGAAATATTCCGCGATCCTGCCTCACCTGCCCGAAATCGCCAAGATCGTTCGCAAGCTGCGAAGGAGTGGAATTTTCAGTCGAGGAGCAGTTTGAAATCTCTTCTCCTTGGAATGCGTCATCCCGATAGCTCGCGTTTTCACCAGCGGGCGGAGGGGATCTCCCGCGCAACCATTCTGTGCATTGGGAGATCCGTCGCACCGGCTGAAAAACGGCTTGGCTCGGGAAGACGCTGTCGCAGACCAAAATGATGCACGCGAGATTCAAAACTGAACCAATACCGAATCTTCAGGTGGTGACCGAACTTCCCTGCCTGTACTTCTCCGGTAACGCGCTCTCGATGGTCGCTCGCACTTTTTCCATCAGCGCATCGCGCTCGCCAAAATCTTTGGGCTCGATCAGCGAGTGAAAAATCACCTTCACCGTTCCCGCCTTGATGGCAAAACGTTTCTTCGGCATAGCTTCGTACGTTCCGACAATCGTGACCGGAACAACCGGAACGCCGCATTCCATCGCCAGATAAAATGGACCTTTCTTGAATGGCAGAAGCTTGCCGTCAAACGAGCGTTTCCCCTCGACGTAGATCGTCATGCTGATTCCCTGCTCAATGACCTTCTTCGCCTCCGTCACCGCTTCAATTCCGGCTTCGCGATTGCCTCGATCGACCGGAACGAGCGCTCCCATGCGCATCGCACGGCCAAGAATCGGCGTCTTGAACAGTTCTTTCTTGACCATCACAGAAGTGCGCCGCGGAATCAGCGGAATCTGTATCGGCGGATCAAGGTTGGACGCATGGTTCGACATGAAAATATAGGCGCGAGCCGGATCGAGTGCATCGCGCCCGATGATTTCTACACGCACGCCCGCGAGCCGCACCCCAAAAAATGCGCCCCAGGTGAACATTCGATAAAGCAGGGTCACGTCGCCGCTGATGAAGGTCCAGGAAAATCCGATGAGCGCCGCCAGCGGAGCGGCAAGGCTCCAGAAGGCCAGCATGATGAGCGTTCGGATCATTTGTTGATTTGTCCGTTCAAGTTCAATCACGAGCGTTCGCTGACGAGCGCGGCGGCAGATTCGCTATTCCGCAGTTTGCGCCTCGCCCTTGAGCCATGCGGTGCGCCGGGCGCGCTGCGCCTCTGTGACCTGATCGAGATCCTTCACTTCATACGATACTTCCTGGCGGCTGCCCACTTTCCACTTGAGTTCTCGCTGCCCGCCACGACGACTTCGCACCGTCAACGTAAGCTCATCGCCCGGGGCCAGCCGCGCCAATTCCTGCCGCGACTCCTGCGCCCCGGGCTTGCCTTGTATTTCCACGATGATGTCGCCTTGCTGCAAGCCTGCATGTTCGGCTTCGCTGCCGGCCGTGACCGCGCCCACCGACATAGGTCCATCGAAGTTCCGCGACGCGACGAATCCGGGATCCGCCACCGTCACAGTTCCCGCCTCAACATGCAGACCGACCGAGCGCAGAAAATCATCCCACGGAATTTCGTCGGTACCCGCAACGTATTTGCTGAAGAACGAACCTAGATCCGCGTGGCTGACGGCCTCGGCGGCCTCGCGCACTCCATTCGAGTCATCGAAGTAGCGGCCTTTCTTCGCATAGTTCGCGTTCATCCACTCCAGCAGTTCGCGCAGCGACGCTCTGCCGTGACTGGCATCGCGAATTGCGAGATCGAGCATGAAGCCAAGCAGCTCACCTTTGTTGTAGTAGGAAACACTGCGTTCCGGCTGGCGATAGTACGCGTTGCCCTCAAGCCAGCAGTCGAGACTCGACTCTTCCGCCGACTGTGTAAGATGCGCCGGACGGCGCTCAAGTTCGGTGATGGATTCGCCGAGGTGCTGCAGAAATTGCTTCTCGTCCATCAGCCCGGCGCGAAGTTGGATGACGTTCTCAACTGTGCTGGTGACGCCTTCGCTGAACCACAAGGCCCGCGTGTAGTTTTCGTTGGTGTAATCGACGGGCTCAAGAGTTCTCGGGCGAATACGTTTGACGTTCCACAGGTGGAAGAATTCGTGCGAAGTAACGATGGCAAAGGCGCTGGGATTCTGCTTGATGAGGCCAGCGGTGAGGTCGATCGCCGTCGAGTAGGCATGTTCCATCCCGCCTCCGGCCGGTCCGCGCGGAAAGTGATAGATGAACATATAGTTGTCGAATGGACGATCGTTCATCCACGAGATGGCCGCAGCCGTGATTTTATGCAGTTGACCGACGATGTCTTGCATGTCGTAGTCCGAGGAGTCGGCGTCGACGATCACGCGAAAGTGCCCGCCAGCCTCATCGAAATCGGATTCCTGAAAGCTGCCGATCTCGACGGGAGAATCGACGAGCCGATCGTAACTTTCTGCGCTGAACTCTCCGGCGGAATGAGATGCGAGCGGACTGGCGATCTGCCATCCCTGCGGAGTGTGGCTGAATCGCACGTCCATCGCGGAGTTTCGAGCGTCGACCGGATACATAAGAATTTGGGCGAGATTAAAAAAAGCATGATGGGGATTGAGCTGCGCGCCAAACGGCGCGGGAGAATCGGCGTAGATCTGGTATTCCACGTTCGCCCCGCCGGCAGCGCCGTCGATTCGCCAGCGGCTGGTGTTGACCTGATGAACCGAAAGCTCCTTGCCCGAGCGATCCTTGGCGCGAATCCAGTCCACATATTGTGCAAAGTCGCGAATCTGATAGAGGGCGTTCCACACGGGCAACTGGAGTTCCCGCTCCGCCGCGCCGGGAGGCAGAGTGACATGCACCAGCAGCAGATGCTGTTCAGGCGAATCCAGTGAAATTGAGTATTCGACGGCTGCACTCTGCGCATAGGCAAGCCCCGAGGCGACTAGAACTGTGGCGCAGCAGACGAGGCGAAACACTCGCCGAAAAGAAGCTGAGAAAAAGAGGGTCGAGAAGCTTTTCATTGGTGTGGCGCCAACTCCCGCAGGCGCGCAGGAAGTTTTTCATAAATGCCGCCGAATCCGCCATTAGAAAGAATGGCGACAACATCGCCGCTGCGCAATTCGGGGGCGATGGCCTGGACAATGGCGTCGGCATCAGTGAGCAGCCGGGCTTGCTTGCCGTACTTTTTAATTTCCGCGGCCAGTTCCGGCAACTGCATACGTTCGCTTTCCGGGACAGCTTCCGAGCGAAAAACGCCTGCGACCACGACCGCATCGGCCAGAGCGAGGCTGCGGGCGAGATCGTTTTGCAGCACGCGGCGGCGCAACGTGTTGGAGCGCGGCTCGAGAATCGCCCAAAGCCGCGCGCCTTGGTAGCGCTCGTGGAGGGCTTTCAAGGTTCCGGCAATCGCAGTGGGATGGTGCGCGAAGTCGTCAATGATGGTGATGCCGTTTACTTCCGCCTTCACCTCCAGACGACGCTTGACGCTCTTGAAAGATTCCAAAGCCGCTGTCATGGATTCTTTGGAAATGCCGCATGCATCGGCCAAAGCCGCGGCCGCGGTTGCATTCCAGACGTTGTACTCTCCGGCCAGAGTGAACGCGAAATCCGCGAAGTGCACGCCATCGTGATGGACGGTCCAGGAAGTGCCGTCGGGACCGAAGCGAAGATCAGTGATGCGCCAGTTGGCGCGTGCGCTGGTTCCATAGCGTTCGACCGGACAGAACGCCTTCGCGATGCAGCGATCCACACTGTCGCCGGAGTCGAAAGCGACAACCTTTCCGCGCTGTGGCACAAGATTCACCAGGCGCTTGAACGCGGTCTCGACGGCGTCGAGATCCTTGTAAATGTCGGCGTGATCGAATTCGACGGAAGTAAGAATGACTGCGTCGGGAAAGTAGTGGAGAAATTTCGGCCCTTTGTCGAAGAACGCCGTGTCGTATTCGTCACCTTCAAGGATAAAGTGCTTCCCTGCTCCAAGATGAAAACTGGATCCAAAGTTTTCGGCGATGCCTCCGATGAGAAAAGACGGGTCGAGACCGGCAGAATGGAAGATCCACGAGAGCATGGAAGTCGTGGTCGTTTTGCCGTGGGTTCCAGCGACCACCAGCACTTCTTTACCGCGGAGAAACTCATCGTGCAGCAACTGCGGTAGGGAGCAAAACGGGATGCGATGATCAAGAACATGTTCGAGCTCAACGTTGCCGCGCGAGATGGCATTGCCGATGACGACGAGGTCCGGCTGAGGAGCGAGGTTGCGCGGATCGAATGGCTGAAAAACTGGAATACCCAGATCGCGCAGGAAATCGGACATCGGAGGATAGGCCGCGGCATCCGAACCTGTAAGGTGAAAGCCGCGCTGGCTAAGCATTCCGGCAAGCGACGCCATTGCTGTGCCGCAGATGCCGATCAGATGAATGTGTTTTGGTGTCTGCATTCTGTTTAGAACTGTTGACTTAGCCCATCACCGCGGCTTCCAGAATCCTCAGATTTATTTTGTTACGCTGTATGGACAATTTCGCATTGACTCCAAACGGCAGCGTAATGTTGCCCGAGCTGACGTGTCCGGAACGTACGCCGAATGCCACCGGCACTCCCAGGTCGCCAACGATGCGCATGATCACTTCCTGCAAAGTGTAATCTTGCTTAACGGTCTGCACGCAATCGAGCATCTCGCCGAAGACGATGCCCCGCACCTGATCGAAATATCCGCCCAGCTTGAGTTGCATCAGCATACGATCGATTTGATACGGCTTGGCGGCAAGATCTTCGAGAAAAAGAATGGTGCCGTCGGCGTTGATCTCGTAAGGCGTACCGAGCGATGCCACGAGAATCGAGAGGCACCCTCCGTAGAGAACACCTTCGGCTTCGCCGTCAATGAGGCCCTGAACCTCTGAATTCAGCGGCACATCCCAACCGGTCGTGCTGGAGAGCGCAGCTTGCCACGAGGACAGATTGACTCCACCTTCATGTGCCCAGTCTTTCGCGGCCATGGGGCCGTGAAAAGTAACCAAACCGGCGGCATCGGAAAAGTACGTAAGCAACGCGGTGATATCGCTATAGCCGATGAAACTCTTGGGATGAGCTTTGATGGTTTCGAGATCAATCTCGGGCAACAGGTGGTTGGCACCGTAGCCGCCGCGGGCGCATAGGATGGCGCGTACTTCGTCGCGGGTGAACATATCCTCCAACTCCCGCGCTCTGCGCTCCACTGATCCCGCAAAATAAAGATCGCGATCGAGAATGGAATCGAAGTAAAACGGACGATATCCTGCGCGCCGTAGGGCCGCACAACCGGCTTCGAGATCGGCCTGCTTGATATTACTCGCGGGCGCGACGAGGCCGATGGTGTCACCCGGACGAAGAGATTTGAGGCGTTGCGCGTTGGTGGAAGGCATAACTCGCGAGCAAAGTCGACGTTCGACACGGCCGCTTCACGTCAAGAAAAATTCTCCCCGGCAAACCAGCCGCGCGGTTCCGCGAAGAAGAATATTATTCCCTTCGCGGCGAACTATCTGAATTCCGCCCGGCGTGTGGACCTTGACCGGTGAGTCGGCACGGCCGGCCGTAATTGCGGCCACGGCTGCCGAGCAGGACCCCGTGCCCGAGGACTGCGTTTCTCCTGCGCCGCGTTCAAAGAAGCGCGCCTGCACCTCGTGCCTGCTTCCCGGCCGCACCCAGACGACATTCACTCCCTCCGCGTAAATCCCGCTGCGCTGGATTTCTAGCGAGCGCGCCTGCCAGTCTGCAGGAAATTCGGCGACAAGCATTACGTAGTGCGGGTTTCCCATGGAGACGGAAAGTCCGCGAACTTCGCCGCTCGAAATCTTGATTGCAAACTCTGGCTCGACGACGGGCGCGCCCATTTCCACTTCGAATTCGTACTCCGAATCCTTGCGGCCAGTTAACGAGCATAGCCTGGTGCCGGCGCCGGTGAGAATTGAGATTCGGTCCTTGCCGCGCGTTGCACTCAGATAGGCGGCGACGCAGCGCGTTCCATTTCCCGAGATTTCGGCCGCTGAGCCATCGGCGTTGATCAACCGGATTTCGGCATCGGCGGAAAAATGCGGCGAGAGCCACTCGACACCGTCCGCACCGACGCCTTGATGCCGGTCGCAGATGCGGCGACTAAAACCGCTCATGTCTTCTGGAGCGAGCGCAGCATCGATCAACAAAAAATCGTTGCCGAAGGCGCAGGCCTTCACGAAGGGGATGGTCCGAGTTGGTAAATTCACTCGCGCTCCACTATTCGCGCTCCACTGTTTATTCGCGCTCCAGCAGGCCGAGCGAAGTCACACTTTGCAAGACGCTCGAAGCCTGGAATTCACGCAGCAATTCCTTCTGCTCGTGATTGCAGCCCTCCACATCGAACTGCAGCCGCACGTGGCGGCCGGTGCTGGCGCTCATCACATTTTGCATCAGGCGATGATGCGGCTCGAGAATGCGGTTCACTTCGTTGGAAATCTGCTCGACGGTTTCGCCGGTCACTTCATAACTGGTTAGCAGAAGTTTCAGGTTCAACGTCTGTTCCAGATGACCAAGCAGGAATAGCGACGCCAGCACAACGCACGTCGCGAAGACGGCAGTTACATAATGTCCGCCGCCGGCGGCCATGCCGACGGACGCTACCACAAACATGGTAGCCGCCGAGGTCAAACCGGTGGTGAGGCCGCGCATGTGAAGAATAGATCCGGCGCCGATAAATCCGATGCCGGGGATGATCTGCGCCGCGATGCGCGCCGAATCCGCTGGAATACCCGCCAGGCGCTGCGACAAAAGCGTGTACATCGCCGCGCCGAAGCAGATAAACATATTGGTCCGCAAGCCGGCGGGACGATGTTTCAGTTCGCGCTCCAGGCCAATCACGCCTCCGAGAATCGCGGCCAGCACCAGGCGCGCGGTCAGCGAGGTAAGAACACCCGCCGCGATCTCTCCGCGAACGTACTCAATGATGTGCTGCCAACTCATACGCGAGTGCGATGGACGCGATACTGCTTCGGAGCGCCCGGATGGCCGGATTTTAACATCGCGATGACATCGCGATCGTTAACGCGCGTGATTACCGCAGGCGATAAAGGATGGCCGGTGGCTGACCCGTAACGTGAATTTCGACGAGCGCGAAAAAATGCTTGCCCTCGACCGCATCCCAGACGCGATCTCCCTGGAAGGCGAGAGCGTAGTCGGCGTAGCGGGCAGGGTCGGCCAGCGCACGCTCCCACAGGCCTTGGGGGTCGAAAGGCTGCTTCCAGACGCGGTGATTGCCTTCGTTGATGACCTGGCGGAGTGGAATGCCGGCTTGTTGGACCGCTCCTACATGATCGCCGAGATACATCAGGAGAGTGGCATTGGTGGGAAGTCTCTCGAGCCATTCGGCCAGTTGCGTTTCCAACTGATTCCGGCCGCGCATGTTGATCTCGGCCTCCTGGAGACAGATCGGTTCCGATCTCCAGACCAAGGCGTAGCTCGCGGTGACGAATAAAAAAACAGCCAGCGCGAAAGCAAGGCGCAGACGAAGCTTCCGGGCTTCAGAGCGCAGGATGAGACAGATGAGAATGGCCATCGCGCACGCGAAAGCGGGGAGCAGTTGCAATCCATAGCGAACATTGTAGCGAGTGAACGGCCAAAATTCGGGCACAAAGATGGGCACGCCGCCGTAAGCGATAGAGAGTGCATAAAACGGTAACGGCATCAGAAGGAACAGCAACGGCCAGGCTGGGGTAAGTGCGGATCGGTACAGCACTGCGGCGGCGATTGCCGCGATCGTAAGCAGGATCCACATGCGCTGCAGCCATTGATCTCCCGCAACGTTGGCGTCACCGGACTTCACAAAGTACAAGCCCGCCACGAAAAGATTGCCGCTGCCCGGATGGCCCGGACTTCCCGGAGTCTGCGTCCTTGCTTCGATCGCCTTGGCGGAATACGGTCCGTTTTCAAATTCGAGCGGGTTGCGGTAGACGATTCCGTTATAAGCGAGCCAGAGCATGGGCGCCGCGGCCGCAATCAGAAGGAATCGTGCGAGCTGCGCTCGCGTTGGGGACGCTGGCCGTAGCATCTCATCATCTGTGGCAGACAGCTTGGCGTTGGCAGGCTTCTCCGACGAGGTTGTCCGGCGAAAGATTGTCTGAGAAACAATGTTCCGCAAGACGACGCTCGCGGCGATCGCCGCAGCAAGAAACCATCCGTCATAACGGATCAGGCACGCGGCGGCGAGACAGAATCCGCATTTGTTGAGCGCCTTCCCGTCTCCGCGAAAATATTCGCCGCAATACACCACTGCCCAGATGAAGAACGCAAGATACAGCGCCTCCCCCATGGCAGTGGTCTGCATGTAAATCAAGTTTGGATTGGCAGCGAAAATCACGGCCGCACTCCACGCCGCAATTCGCGCCGGGGCATCGGGCACAGCTTTGCCTGAAGACCCTCCGCGTGACAAAGCGCTTCGAACCATCCGAAACATTCCGATGACTGCGAACACGTAGGCCACGAGCGATGGAATAGATCCGCCCGCGCCTCGACGCCACATATCGTTCGAGATCACGAACGGGATCATCAGCAGGTGTGGAAGCGGCAACCATACTGTTCCCAACTGCAGCAGTCCGGGAGTTTTCGAATCGAAGACGCGTCTTGCAATGTTGATGTGAGCGATAGCGTCGCCATAGAGCGTCACTTCCTGCCGCTGGAAGTAATAAAGGAACGAAATCACCGAGACGCAGGTTGCCAGATAGGCAAGGAGACGAACTTCAGAGTTCCGCTGTTCGGTGGAATGTTGTAGCGACGAATCTGGTTTTCGGGGCGTGGGCTTGCACGGTTGCGTCTGGAGTCTTGGGGCTTCTGTTCTCTTCTTTTATTTTCTCTTGAGAATGTGCGCGCCAGTACCGCTGGCCAAGTTTATTCCAGATGCGTGAGTTCGCGAAAAGTCTGGAAGCGAGCCTCGATTTCGTCGCGGGTGAGCGATTGCAGCCGCTCGGTGCCGAATCGCTCGACGGCAAACGATCCCATGACGCCTCCGTAGAACAGCGCGCGCTTGAGCACCTCGCGGTTTAGCTCATTTTGAGAGGCCAGATAGCCCATGAAGCCGCCGGCAAATGAGTCGCCCGCGCCGGTGGGGTCTTTTACCTCTTCAATCGGCAGCGCCGGAGCCCGGAAGGGATGACGGCCGATTCCGAATGCGCCCTCGCGGAAAAAAATCGTTGCGCCATACTCCCCGTGCTTTATGACCAGAGCCTGCGGCCCCATGCCCAGAACTTTGTGTGCGGCACGCGGCAGGTTGCTCTCATGAGCGAGCATTTTGGCCTCGGCGTCATTGATGAGCAGCACATCGACCACCTTCAGGGTTTCGGCCAGTTCCTTGGGCGTGCCTTTGATCCAGTAATTCATGGTGTCGCAGCCGGTCAGGCGGACACCGTTCATTGTGCGCCGCACATTGGCCTGCAACGTCGGCTGGATATTGGCCAGGAAAAGAAACTTCGTGTCTTCATACTCGCGCGGAATCTGTGGGTGAAACGTCTCGAATACGTTGAGGTCCGTATAATCGGTCTTGGCCTCGTTCAGATTATCGGCGTAACTTCCGCCCCAGCGAAAAGTCTTGCCCTTGGCGCGCTCAATGCCGCAGATGTCGATGCCATGCTGCCGGAAAACATCTTCCTGATCCGCTCCGAAGTCCTCGCCGACCACGGCGACGACGCGCACCTCGGTGAAATAGCTCGCGGCCAGGGCAAAATAGGTCGCTGCGCCTCCGAGAATATTTTTCACACTGCCCGACGGGGAGGTGATGTCGTCGTAGGCGACCGATCCAACCACCAGAATGCTCATGATTCGTCCTTAATCGTGAGTCCCGAGCCGTGAGTCCAGACTCGCGAGCCGATGGCCATCAACTTTGCTTATCAACGTCGCAATTGGGAAACTCGGCACCGTTACCGCCGAGATCGTTCCTCTAAACCATCCGCCTTACTTCAGGTATTTCCCAATAATCAGCTTCAGCTTTTTTTTCGTTGCCGCTGGAATCTTCTTGGGATCGGTGAGAATCGCGTGAGCCAGGGCTGATCCGCATTTGCATGCGCGCTGCGACGGCATGGCGGCGATCGTGGCTCGAACAACTTTCGCCGCGTTCTCGGTGTTCTTTAGAAGCACGGCCACGATTTGATCGACGGTCACCGAATCGTGATGCGGATGCCAGCAGTCATAGTCGGTCACCATGGCGATTGTGACATAACAGATTTCGGCTTCGCGGGCCAGCTTTGCCTCTTGCAGGTTTGTCATGCCGATGACATCCATGCCGAAGCTGCGATAGACGTTCGACTCGGCCCTGGTGGAAAATTGCGGGCCCTCCATGCAGAGATAAGTCCCGCCGCGCTTTCCGGCGACGCCTGCCTTCTGACAGGCCGATTCGACCACGGCGGCAAGTTCTCCGCAAACCGGGTCGGCAAAAGCGATGTGGGCGACGATACCTCCGCCAAAAAAAGTATCGACACGATGCCGCGTGCGGTCGAAGAACTGGTCGGGGATGACGAATTCGAGCGGCTTGTGTTCTTCCTTCAGCGATCCCACGGCAGAAATAGAAACGATCCGATCCACGCCAAGCTGCTTGAATCCGTGAACGTTGGCACGGAAATTCAACTCGCTGGGAAGAAGCCGATGGCCGCGTCCGTGCCGGGCAAGAAACGCAACTTTGCGCCCTTCGAGCGTGCCGCACACATAGGCGTCAGAAGGCGCGCCGAACGGCGTTTTCACGCGCGCCTCTTTGACCTTGGTCAACCCGGGCATGGTGTATAGCCCGCTGCCGCCGATGATGCCAACTTCCGCTTGCGACAAACACCCTCCGGAGCGCTCACGCGAGCGCAAGGCAAACTCGTGATTATAAACAAATCGGCGGCTTGGACTCAGATGTTACTTCTCAAAAACTTCTTTCTCCAGCGTTGCCGTGGTCGCGGGATCGAGACTTTCACTGACCAGCACAAGATCACCTTGCTGTTCGATCACGATTGGACCTTCTTCGGTGTTCCAGACATGGCGGCCTTTTAAAGGCTCAATCTTCGCTTTAGTCTCCTTCTCGTCTGAAGTCTGCGCAGAGTCGGAATTCGGTTCCAGCTTCTCTTGCCCCGTCTCGCCCGGCACGCTCTGGCCATCGTTGCCGCGACTTTCGCCGCTTTGATCCGTGGACGCCGTCGCGGATGCTGGATCCATACCTTCTTGCGCCTTCTTGTATCGCGCTTTGAGCGAGTGGGCATAGATGCCGGCGAACTCGGCGGCCTTTTCTTCACTCGCCCAGCGCGAAACGTAGAGCAAGGCGAGTTGCGCGGAATCGGCGGCGGGATTCTGTTTTGGGCCCGCCGCGTAGTAGTATCCGCCGCGCCACGCCGGGTACATCTCTCTGGAAAGATCCTTGCCGACGTACTGCTGGACCAGAACGGCAACATCGAACTCACCCATCGCTCCAACGTCGAACCTCGCGTAATCCTTGAAATCGTGCTTGAAATCGGGCACTCGGATGGGATCGATTTTCTCTCCCGACAAATAGGCTTCGGGTTCCATGATCTGCCGTGTGGTGTGCGGCGGATTTTTCAGCACGGCCTCGAATGCCTCGTCCTTTCCGCCCTTTTGCAGCAGCTTGATGACGAATTCCATGCCATAGCTGTACGGGAAAGTCAGCGACTCCTTCATGAAGATGGGTGCCTCGTTGAAAACCTTCGTCCCGGACGTACCCGTCAACGTCTCGGCTTCCATCGCGTCGACCAGATCGGGGGAATCGACAATGGAGCGCCCGGTAGGAGCGATCGCATATTGAAACATCATGGCCTGCGCCTGGCCTTCCACCACGGCCTCGCGAGCGTCGTCCATTTCGTCGTTCTCAATATCCTCGGGCGTGAGCGCTCTGTGGATTTTCGCCAGATCCCTGTCGCCTTTCTCCATCCATTTATTCAAGCCGATCGACTGATCCTGCAAGGCATGCGTCAATTCATGCGCCATGACCGGCTCCTGCTCTTCCATCGGTACCCAATCGAGCAGATTGACCGTCTTCGTCTTCGGATCGTAGTATCCGGCGACCTCCTCGCGCAGCAGGGCGACCAGAAAGGTTTCCAGGTTGAAGTCCCGCGGCAGCAGGCCAAATTTTTTTAGCACCAGTTCGGAGCGGCGCAGGCGTTGCGTGTCTTCGTCATTGGCGTGCTTGGTGAGATAGGAAACGACTTCGTCGCGGCTGGTCAGTCGCCGCTTGACATCATGTTTGATGGGCAGGCCGGTTTGCTTGCTGTCGAATTCCAGAATCTCATCGACGGAATGAAAAAGCTCCTGGGCCTGTTGCGGCGTGATTTTGACTTCGTCTTTCTCTTCGTCGCTCTCCTGTTTTTGCGCAGAAGGAGGCGGCGCCTGCGCCTGCGACCCGGATTGCGACTGTCCGGAGCTGTTCTGCGCAGGCCGCGCATCCTGACCGACCGCCGCCGGCAGGCATCCGACCAGTGACAACACAATTGTCAAAATCAGCCGGCCAGCTGCCCTCGAAAGCGTCTCAGCGGTATTCATTGAGATTGAGTGTATACGTTTCCCTATACTTTCTGTCATGGGGACATCCGAACCTGCTCATCCATCCCACGGCCATGCGTCGAGTTCTCCGACGGCAGCGGCTTCATCCGCCGCCGAACGTCCCGCAGAGCGGCCGCCAGTAAATCTTTGGACTTCGAACGAACATGCTCAGGATTATCTCGGGCGCGCGGATTCCATCTTGCATCGCGGCGAAGGCGAATCGGTGCTCCTCGAGCTTATACCCCGCACGGCGGGGCGGATACTCGATCTCGGAACCGGCGACGGGCGGCTTCTGGCGCTGGTGAAGACAGAGCTGGCGCGGGCCGAAATGGCGGGGAACGGACATCCGCAGATCGAAGCCGTAGCCATCGATTTTTCTCCAGCCATGCTCGAGGCCGCTCACAAACGCTTCACTCACGATTCTTCGGTTAAAGTTCTTGCGCACAATCTGGATGACGCGTTGCCAGCGATCGGCAAATTTGATGCCGTGATCTCCAGTTTCGCCATTCACCATCTTGTGCACGAGCGGAAGCGGGCGCTCTATGCGGAGATTTACGGTCTGCTCAGTGCGGGCGGCGTGTTCTGCAACCTGGAGCACGTTGCTTCGCCAACCGAACCCCTGCATGAAGACTTTCTGCACGCGATCGGATACACGGTCGAAACCGAAGATCCGTCGAACAAATTGCTGGATGTCGAGACTCAACTCAGGTGGCTGCGCGATATCGGATTCGTTGACGTGGACTGTCATTGGAAGTGGCGGGAACTGGCGCTGCTCGCGGGAGTGCGGGCTGCGGCGTAAATCGTTCGGTTGCATGGGGTGATAAAATTCAGACGCGGCCGGCTGGTCTCTCTCGGTCCGCATTAGCCCGGCCCGTGAGGTCTGCCATGAACTTCTCTCCACTTGTGCGTTTCATTTTTCATGTTTTCTGCCTGTTGACCACGCTGGTTTTGGTTACGACATCGTCCGCGTCGGCTCAATCGGGCGGGCGGCTGCTCGGCTACTATCCTGAGTGGGCAAAGACGCAGGTCCCGCCCTACACCGCTGAGCAGATTCCCTACACGCAGCTCACGCACATTGCGCATGCGTTCGTGCTGCTCTCGCCCGGCGCCGATGGATCGCTGACGATTCCATCCGGGATGATCGAGCCTGACCTGATAACGATGGCGCACGCCGCTGGCGTGAAGGTGCTGATTTCGATTGGCGGTGGAGATGGCATTGAGGGTCCGCGATTCAACATCATGTCGGCTTCCGAAGCTTCTCGCCAGAATTTTGTGGCGAACGTTCATGCACTGCTGGTCAAGGATGGTTATGACGGCGTAGATATCGACTGGGAGGTTCCCTATGTCGAAAATCGCGCCGATTGCACGACTCTGATGCAGGAGCTGCGCAACGAACTGCCATCGCCCTGGCTGATCTCGATGGCGGTGACTGCCGATCCGCAGAACTACGGTACCGGACTCGACATTCCCGCCCTCGCGCCCATCGTTGATTTCTTCAACGTGATGACATATGACTTCTACGGCACATGGTCAGGCGCGACGGGGCTGGTCTCTCCGCTTTTGCAAGATCCGGCTGATCCCGAGCAGGCGGGCAGCGTGAAAACTTCGATGGATCTGTACCAATATCAGTACGGCGTAGCGCTAAGCCAGATGAACGTTGGAACTCCGTTCTACGGTTACGAGTGGGATGGCGTCGATACGAATTGGAGTTCGTGCCCGACTTGCGCCAGTTATTCGTGGAACTACGGGACCTATATCAAACAACGCATCAATGCACAGGGCTGGGCCTGGGGCGATGATCCCGCGGCGCGTGCTCCCTATCTGACGAATTCGACGATTCCTGGGTTCATCACCTATGACGGCGTTGCTTCGACCAAGCAGAAAGTCGCATACGTGAAGAAGCGTGGCTTTGGCGGTGTTTTCATGTGGGACCTGAGCGGCGACTACGATGGCAAAACGCAGGACTTGCTGGATGCGATGTATGAAGTGTGGAAGTAGGCGCCCGCTCTCAGTGTAGCTGTGCGCATCGATCAAGACGACAGGAATTTCTGAATCCATGCGGCCGCTTCTTTCGTGCCGAGCGAGCCGCCGATGTCTTGTGTAACTTTCTTCTGGCGCACTGCCTCCAGGACTGCGGCCTCAATCCGCGCCGATTCCTTCTCAAAGCCGAGATGCGCCAGCATCATCGCCGCGGTCAGAATCGCGCCAAATGGATTGGCCTGATTTTTTCCCGCGATCGGCGGCGCCGAACCGTGCACGGGTTCGAACATCGACGTGCGCCCGGGATGAATATTTCCGCTCGCGGCCATGCCCAGCCCACCCTGCAGTCCCGCTGAGAGATCGGTGATGATATCGCCGAACAGGTTATTGGTGACGATCACGTCAAATTGCCGCGGGTCGCGCACCATCTGCATGCAGAGTGCGTCGACGTACATATGCTGCGCCGTGATCTGCGGATACTCCGCGCTGACCTCCCTAAACACGCGCTGCCACAAGCCGCCGGCGTGGGTCATGGCGTTCGATTTGTCGCACATGAGAACTTTGCTGCGCGGCGATCCATCAAGCTTGGTGTGCGTCTTGCAGTACTCGAATGCATAGCGAATGATCCGCTCCACACCCTTGCGCGTGTTGATGTCTTCCTGCGTCGCGATTTCATCGGCAGTTCCCTGCTTGAAAACTCCGCCGGCGTCGGTATAAACCCCTTCGGTGTTTTCGCGGAGCACGACGAAATCGACGTCCTTTGGCTCAACTCCTTTCAGCGGACACAGTGCCGCATCGAGCAGCCGCACCGGCCGCACGTTGGCATAGAGATCCATTCTGAACCGCATTCCCAGCAGAATTTCTTTGGCATGAATGTTGGTCTTCACCCGCGGATCGCCAAATGCGCCGACCAGAATCGCGTCAAAGTCGCGGCCCAGCATGGCGAAGCCCTCCGGAGGAACGGTCGTGCCGTCGCGCAGATAGCGATCCGCTCCCCAATCAAAATCGGTGAAATCGACAGCCGCGCCCGTAGCCTGAATCGCTTGTACAGCCTGCGGAATCACTTCCTTGCCGATGCCGTCTCCGGGAATAACCGCGATCTGTTTTCTAACTTGCGTCGCTTTTCCACCTTGCGTCTTTTGGGAACTCACGGCAGGAAAGGTAACACAATCGCTATAATCGAAATAGAGCTATGGGTCCGACGGCACTTCAAAATCAGACCGAGATTCAAGGAAAGAATCTGGGCGCAGGGTTTGCGCAATTCATGGCCGGCGAGTATCGAGGCGCGCTGACGGCGTCGCGCTTTTCCGATCCGGGGGCGGAGTGGGCCAAACTGCGCTCGGGATGCGGAGTTTACGATCTCGGTTACCGCGCGCAAATCTCTCTGACCGGCGCCGACCGCACGCGCTGGCTCAATGGCATGGTGACAAATAACATTCGCGACCTTGCCCCGGGTCGTGGCGTCTACGCATTTTTGCTCAATCCGCAGGGACACATCCTCGGCGATCTTTACGCCTATAGTTCCGGCGATTCCATTACCGTCGACACCGATGTTAGCCAGATCGAAAAAGTTCTGGCCACGTTCGACCACTACATCATCATGGACGACGTCGAGGTGAAAAATGTCAGCGAGGAGTGGACTGCGCTTGGCGTAACCGGACCGAAAGCGCGCACGGTGCTGCAGAACGCTGGTCTGGCGGTTCCTGATCTGCAGCCTTTAGAACTCCATACCGTCGCCTGCGATTGCGACTGTGGATGTCTGAACTGCACGATTGTTCGCACGGACGATCCAATCGGGACTTATGAGATCTGGATCGAGCCCGCGCATGTTACCGCGCTTTGGGACGCGCTGCTTAAAAACGGCGCGACTCCCGTGGGATTCGAGGCGCTGGAACTGCATCGCATCGCGTCCGGCATTCCCCTATACGGCGTCGACATTCGCGAGCGTGATCTGCCGCAGGAAACGGAACAGTCGCGCGCACTGAATTTTAACAAGGGATGCTACGTCGGCCAGGAGATCGTCGAACGCATTCGCTCGCGCGGAGCAGTGCACCGCAAGTTCAGCGGATTCCTCGCAGAGGATGCAGCCGGAAATGAAATCGTCCCGGGAGCGAAGATCGTCGTCGGAGAGAAAGAAGTCGGCGAAATCACGAGCGCCGCCACAATATCTCTTGAGAGCGGAAACAAAACGATTGCGCTGGGCTACATCCGTCGCGAGGCCGGGGTTCCCGGGCGGGAAGTCACGATTGCCAATCGAAAGGCGGGCGTTGTGCAGTTGCCGCTGGATCTGTCGGCTGTATCACAGCACGAATTACAGCGGCATTCAGCGTAGAGGAAAGGTTATGGCTGAAAAGAAACATGAGCAGTCCGGATTCACCGTGACGGATCGTCGTCTATTTAACGCCGATGGAGAACTGCGCACGGAAGTTACCGAATCCGAAGAAGTGGAAAGCAAGAAGGCGCCGTCTGCCGTGAAAGAAGCGGGACCAAACGCGGAAACCGCAGCGCAGCCAATTCCCTCACCTGTCGAGGGACCGTCGGATCGCGACATCCCGCCTCCGCCGAGCCGGGCCGAGCAGGATGCGCAAGCCGCGGCATATCGCGAGTCGGCGAAAGATCTGGATTCGCAGGTCGAGATGAGCGGGCACTCAGCCAAAGAATTTGAGATGACTTTCGAGCGCTTCCTGGCTTCGCTTTACATGACCGCGATGCTGCAGCTCGGACTCATGCGCGAGCAGGGAGCGCAGCCGCGTATCGATATCATTGGCGCCCGTCAGACGATCGACACGCTCAGCCTGATTTCGGAAAAAACGAAAGGCAATCTCACTCCCACGGAAGAGAATTTTCTGCAGAACAGTCTTTACGAATTGCGCATGGCCTATGTTGAGGTGACCAACACTCTGGCTCGTCCGCCGCAGACCGGACCGGCCGCCGGAACCGGCCACAAATGAAAGCCACTCTTACCGTGCTGGGCAGTGGGACTTCAATGGGCGTCCCCACATTAGGATGCGATTGCGCCGTCTGCCATTCCAGCGATCCGCACGATCGCCGCACGCGCCCCTCCATCATGCTTGAATATGGCGGCAAGGTCGTGCTGATCGATACGACGCCGGATTTCTATACCCAGGCCATCCGCGAGAACATAACCCACGTCGATGCCGTGCTCTATACGCACACGCATGCCGATCACATTCTGGGCATCGACGATCTGCGGCCGCTCAGCTATGCCCATAAGCCGAACAAGCTGCCGCTTTACGCACGCCCGGAAGCGGCGGCATTCCTGCGCAGAATGTTTACTTACATTTTCGACGCGGATTATAAATTCGGCGGTCTTCCTCAACTGGAGTTGCGCCCGATCGACGGGCCGGTTGATGTGCTGGGCGTACGCTTCGATCCTGTCGTCCTGATTCACGGCGAGACGCAGATTTATGGGTATCGTTTCGGCTCGGCTGCCTACCTGACCGATCACAGCGAAATCCCCGATGCCTCACTTCATCAACTGGAGGGACTTGACGTCCTGTTTCTCGATGCCCTCCGGCACAAGCCGCATCCGACGCACTCTACGGTGAAGAACTCGCTTGCCACTGTGGATCGCCTCAGGCCGAAGCGTGCCTTCTTTACCCACATTTGCCACGATCTGGCGCACGAGGCTACCAATGCAACACTGCCCAGGCACGTGCGCCTGGCCTACGATGGGCTGAAGCTGGAGTTCGAGATTTAGAGCGGAGAAATACTTACCGCCGAGAACACCGAGAACGCGGTGAAGCAATGACGATGGAATCATTCATTGTTTTCTGTGCGTCCCGGGCGCTCGGCGGTTGAACGTTTAGGCGATGCTCATTTTCCACAAACTCGAAGACGTCCCGCCGGGCTTCGGCCCCACGCTCGTGAGTGTCGGCAATTTTGATGGCGTGCATCGCGCGCACGCGCACGTCTTGAACGAGATCGTCTCGCGGGCAAAGGCGAGGGGAGCGAAAGCTGTAGCGATTACCTTCGAACCGCACCCGGCGAGGATTCTCCGACCGGACTCGGGTTTGAAACTCCTTACCCCAACCCCTGAAAAACTACGGCTTCTCGAAGCCACGGGAATCGATGCGGTCCTGTTACTTCCCTTCGCGCGCGATCTCTCTCTCATGACTCCGCACGACTTCGCCCAGCAGATCCTGAAGGAGAAACTGCAGGCGCGCGAAGTCCACGAAGGCTACAACTTTCGCTTCGGTCACAAAGCGGCCGGCGACGTAACTCTGCTGGCTGAATTCGGCCGCGAAATGGGATTCGAGGTGAAAACCTACCCCGAGATGAAGCTGCGCGGCGAGAGCGTCTCCAGCAGCCAAATTCGCCGAGTGATTGGCGAGGGACGCGTGAGCCGCGCGCGGCATCTACTTTCGCGTCCTTTCTGCATTCTGGGCACTCCAGGTCGCGGCCGCGGCTACGGCTCCAAATACACGGTGCCGACCATCAATCTTTCGCGCTACGAGGAACTCGTGCCCAAGGATGGCGTTTACATCACCTGCACACGCGTGGCGTCAGAGCGTTTCGAATCGGTCACCAATATCGGAAATCGCCCCACGTTTGGAGCGGAGCTGTTCGCCATCGAGACGCATCTACTGAATTTCCATCCCCTGGAGTTGACGCCGGAAACAGAAGTGGAAATCTGTTTTCTCGACCGCCTGCGGGACGAGATCAAATTTCCGTCGGTCGACGCGCTGCGCGAGCAGATCTCGCGTGATGTGAAAAAAGCGCGCCGCCACTTCCATGTGCTGCGCGCTTTTGCCACAACGAAGTAGTTTGGGTTGAAATTCAGTGCGGCAAGTATCCGAATTCCATCGGCAGCTTGCCATCAACGTGCACCACGTTGACGCTGTTGTCGATGGAGTGAACTTCGATCAGGCCAATGGCGCCGGGCTCGGCCTGCACTGTCTTGATGACATCGGCATCGGTGTCGACGAAAAGGATTCCGTCCTTATGCGTGGCCAGAAAAGTCTTCCACTCAGGCGCCGACATGTGGTTCAGACGCTCCAGCGTCTCCGCCTCGCCCTCCGCCTCTTTGTGCAGCACGAGCACGATGTTGCGGCCGTCGGGCCATTTCTTGATCTCCCCGCGCACAATTTTGGAAAGGTGAGCCGACGTAACGTTATCGACGGCATTTTCCTTGTTGACGATCACCGCCGTGTGGTGCGCGAAGCACGGCGAGAGCGAGGCGAACAGGAAAACGCTGGCGTAGATGGCGGAACGAATATTCATAACGCTGACCTCGAAGAATCTGTGCGGGGGATGAGAAGAGCCTAACGAATTACCACGCATTTGGTTGTCAAAACCATGTCATCAGCCAAACCGAGGTAACCAGACGGTAATCTTGCCATCCTGTTGATTCTTTTGGCCCCAATACTCGGACGCTGGAGAATTTGAGAATTTGAGAATTTCGCCGCGGCCATTACAATTCGCCCGTTGTTGTCCAACGCTCGAATGGCTCTCGGTCCCATCGATCTGCTAAGGCAGGCAACTCCTGCGCAACGACGCACACTGCTCGCGGCCGCGCTCGGCTGGGGACTTGATGCGTTCGACGCCATGCTCTATTCGCTGGTTCTTGCGCTTCTGATACGCGACCTGGGCATGAGCAAAACCGTCGCTGGATCGCTCGGGACGTTGACTTTACTCGCCTCGGGCATCGGCGGAGTGGCCTTCGGATTCTTGGCCGATCGCATCGGGCGCAAGCGAGCGCTGATGGCGAGCATTCTCACCTACTCGGTGTGCTCGTTCGCTTCAGGACTTTCGACCAGCATCGCTATGCTCGCCGCGGCGCGCTTCGTTCTCGGCTTAGGGATGGGCGGCGAATGGAATACCGGGGCCACCCTGGTTGCCGAAACCTGGCCGACGGAATTTCGTGCCAAGGCAATCGCCATGGTGCAAAGCTCATGGGCGATCGGCTTCGCTGCTGCGGCGCTGATTGCTGGCCCCGTCGCGCGATACTTTGGCTGGCGGGCGGTGTTTTTCACCGGAATCCTGCCCGCGCTCGCCACGTTGTGGATTCGCCGAAGCGTGCCGGAGTCGGAGATGTGGCAGCGCGAATCGCATGCCGTGCAGCGTCCTGAACACGATGCCAGCCTGTCTCCCGATTTCGGCATTCTCTTCCGGCCACCGTATGTGCAACAGACCATCGCGTTGCTGCTTTTTAACTTATTCGTCCTTTTTGCCTGGTGGGGACTCTTCACCTGGATTCCGCCGTATCTTTCTCTACCGGTCGCGCAGGGCGGTCGCGGCTTTAGCGTCATGGGAATGACCACGCTCATGGTGGTATTGAACCTCTGCGGCATGTTTCCTGGCTACGTCTTGTTCGGCTGGGTCGCAGACCGACTCGGCCGCCGGCGCGCCGTCTTCGTTTATTCCCTGGCTGCGGCTGCGTTGATTCCGCTCTACGCCGGCGCGCGATCGGCAGCTTGGTTGCTTGTCCTGGGTGCGGTGGTCGCCTTTTTCGGGACGGGGATTTTTTCCGGCTC
>JASHOT010000389.1 GCA_030040965.1 Candidatus Sulfotelmatobacter sp.
GACCTATCTACGGGGCTGGCTTGGGTACTTCGGCAACTGTCAGACGCCTTCGGTGCTGCAAAACCTTGAAGCGTGGCTACGCCGCCGACTCCGGTCGGTGGTGTGGAAGCAATGGAAGCGCGGACGAACACGGTTTCGCGAACTCCGCAAACGGGGCGTGGGTAGGGATCTGGCCGCACAAACGGCCGGGAGCCCTCGCGGCCCTTGGCGGATCGCGAACTCACCCGCACTGAACATGGCTTTGCCGAACGCTTACTTTGTCCAGCTTGGCCTTCCGCCTCTGATCGTGCGGTCTTAGCTTAATCCGCCGAACCGCCGGATGCGGACCCGCATATCCGGTGGTGTGGCAGGGAGGGAGGGGTGACCCTCTCCCCTATGCCGATTGGCCACAGAGGGTGAAGATTGTTGGGTTGCTGGACGTGGCGCTAAAGCACCGCTCTTCCGCGATCGTTCATTGTTTCGTGGTAGTCACATCCTGCAAAGTCCGAATCCCCACTCCAGCCAAGAGCGGGCTTGAGTGGGGCACCCTCATTCGAGGTGAAGCTAGGGTTTCCCGGTGTTAACCTCGACCCAGCTGGAGCATTTAATCCCCGTTGATGGTGTAGTGAACGTGGAAAGCACGCCGGCGACGCCGGAAGGGGAGACGCTGGCGGTTTGAGTCGCTTTGGTTCCCTGAGTTTCAGTCTGCGACTGAGACCAGAGTTGCTGGATTGTGTTACCGGTGGTGAGCCAGCCGTTCCAGGTCACGGTGGTCGGCGCGTAGAGTGTGAAATTCATGGTCAGCGTGCCGTTGCTGTAGGAGGCCGAATCGAGAATCTGGCACTTGGGCGGAGGCGTGGTGCAGGTACCGAGCAGGCAGGAGACTTCCAGATTGTAACTGACGGTGGTATCGTCGCCGTCCGCATAGAGGAGGACTACATACTCGCCGTTGACGCTTGGCGTTACGTCCGCGCTGATGCTATAGCCGCCGAAGCCGACATTCGTGCAGGGCGGGCCCGCGCTCAAAACGCTGCTGCCGTTTGAATACACATTGAAGCAGACGTTCTCAGTGGAGCCACTGACCAGGCTGGCGGCTATTTCGTAGGTTCCGGTTGTGACTCCATAAAACGTGTACGCCTCCTGAGCGGTTGGAGTGGCAATCTCGCCGGCAAGGTTCTTGGAGAGCGTCAGCGCCGTCGCGTCTGCTGGTGGCGGGTTGATTCGTTCCAGGGAAAGACTATAGCCGGCTGTCGCGTCAGCCGATTCCTGTACCACGATCGTGTAAGTACCGGCGGTTGCCAGTTGTACGACTGCTGGCACCGAGTAGCCACCGAAGCCGACATTTGTGCAGCCCGAATAGAGGACGGTAGCTGTTGGGGAATAGAGCGTCAGACAGATATTGACCGTGTCGCCGGTTGCCACACCGAGGACCATATCCCAGGTGTCGCCGGCATTGGCGTTGAAGGTGAATGAGTCGACGTCGCCGGTAGTGTAGAGATCGCAATTGGTGCCGTTGTAGGTTTCGCCTGAGGTGATCGGCACATTTTGTGCCGGTTCAGTGGGGCAGTCCTTCACGGTGGTGGTGGCAAATCCGGGAGTGGGCAGAAGGATTGCGGCGACGCACACGACACCGAGAATCAGGGTGAGTTTTTTCGAGATACGCATTTTATCCTCCCAGCTGCGAAATCACGGTAGGCCAAGTAATTTACGCGGAGGATGCTAGCACGCGGCGCGCAGGACCGAAGCCGTGCGAGAGCAGAGATGATATGAAGTTGGTATGAAATCGGGCCGAGTATGCTGGTTCCGGGAGAACTTACGGGACCAGGTTAGCGACTGGAACGAAGGCGGATTGGCATCCTACCAGGCATCGGACTTTTTGAAACGCGGCCTGCTCCTCGGCACTGAGGAGATGTGCGTCTTTCCCGTTCTGGTAAAAGCGTGCATGAGCGCTGCGGAAGTCGTCGCCGCCCGCATAAGCCGCGATGAGGCGGAGCCTCTTGTCGAACTCGTAGTAAATATTGCACCCGGGCACGGGCGTAATGCATTCGGCCACCGTAAGGCGAAGGCTGCCGTGATCAACACTTGGGTCCATGGCCTGGTTGTATTGGAATAATGCCCGGTTCAGATCGCTGCGCCGAAACAACAACCGCAACTTTTCCTGGGCAGGAGGCATGCCATGAATCTGAAACTCGGGCGCTTCTTCTTTGGAAGCGCCAAAGACGCGATCGGGATCGAGCACGACCAAAGTGGCTTGATGGTCATACTCACTGACTCCGGTGGCGATGATGTCCTCGTTTCCAGTACCATCCAGGTCCGCTAGGATTATGGTCCCCAGGCCCCCGGAGTGCCAGTATTCTGAGAGCGTTTTGCCGTCGGAGTCGAGGATGGCGATCTGGCTCGGCCACCAGGGCTGATGTTGACTCAAGACGACGATCCGAGGAGGCCTGTTTGCCGTGGCGTGCAAAACGCGAACTGCCCAGGTTATGTAAGTCGCGGGACTGCCCGCCAGTTCCGGCAGCTCTTTTCCTGGAGTCCAGCGCCACTTCTCTTTGCCTTGGTCGGAGTAGCAGATCAAGGTAGAGGGGCGCGACATCGGAGTGGCAGCCGGGAGATAGGAGAACAGAACGCTGGTGTGACCGTTTCCTTCCAGGTCTCCAAACCAAAGGAAGCGCGCGAGTCCTCTCTGGTAGTAGAACCAGTCCATGGACAATCCCTCAGGAAAGGTCTTGCTCCACAGTTCCCTTCCGTCGGCGTCCATGATGTGGAGGACCGAACCGTCGATCCGGCCAAGGCGGGGCGGGTTGTGGTGCGCGAGAAAGTGGATGAGAAGATAAGCTGCGACTGCTAAGCCGGCAGCGAGGATACCGATGGTCACGCGGAGTTTCGTTTTGGTAGCTGGTTTTGCCGGCTGGCGCGGGTGTTCATCCTCCAGATCTTCGCGAGGAACAGCGGCGATCCAGATTTTTTCCTGTGCACCATCGGTCACCGAGCGGTTGGGAAGCGTGATGACGATGGGATCTTCATAGCCCTCAGCCTCATAAAAGGACTCGAGCGCGTGGCGAAGCCGGTTCATCTCGGTGGCGACATCAGCGGCGCGCTTGGTCCGGATTTCGTCGGGCCAAAGTTCGCGGATGATCAGGTCGGGATTGAGCAGGCCCTGCGAATCGATGTGCTTCGACAGAACTTCGAGCAGTTTACGAAGCTGTCGTTTGGTGGCAAAAGTGGAACTACGCAGGATTTTGTCGATCTGATCGAGAGTCGCAGTGAGATCAGAGGGCTCAGCTGATTTCATAGGACTGGCTGAGGACAGGCACAAAGACTGGGAACAGGGTAGCGCCTGCCGCAGGCGTAGGGCCAGCTACGTCGCTAGAAACGTTGTATCACAGGCGGGGACCCACTCGAAGCACTTAGGACCTGCGAGAGGCTTCCGGATGCCGCCATCCCAAAGCGGCCGCCAGGGAGCCTGGAGCAAAAGAAAGCTGTTGTGCGGCATGGATTCCGGGTGCAGAATGTTGCGAATCTTAAACGTTGGTTAATTAGAAAGTTAACATCGGCGGAAAGGTAATTTCGGAGTTGATGTGATGAGTTCGGAATCGTGCAGGAATGACCGGTAGCGGAAGTGCATCTTCGATGAGGAGCCTTGACCATGTCGACGAAGGCTGTGGCGATCAATGGAAATACTGGTGAGTACAACATATGGAGTGTGATCTCGGCGTCCGCGGTCGGGACGATGATCGAGTGGTACGACTTCTACATTTTCGGCAGCCTGGCCGTGGTGATGGCGCCGAAATTCTATCCGGCGGGCAACGACACGCTCACAATCATTGCGTACCTGGCAACGTTTGCCGTGGGATTCGTGGTGCGGCCGTTCGGGGCGTTGTTCTTTGGAAGGATCGGCGACCTGGTGGGCCGCAAATACGCCTTTATCGTGACGCTATCGATCATGGGCGGTGCAACCGCGGTCATTGGCTTACTGCCCACCTACGCGACGGTGGGCCTGCTTTCTCCGGTGCTTCTGATTTTGATCCGCGTGCTGCAGGGGCTGGCGCTAGGAGGCGAATACGGCGGCGCGGCGGTTTATGTGGGAGAGCACGTTCCGGATGAAAAGCGCGGGTTTTACACCAGCTTCATCCAGATCACGGCGACGCTGGGGTTATTCATTTCGCTGATTGTGATTCTGGTAACGCAGGCGTCGATGTCGAAAGAAAACTTCTCTGCCTACGGCTGGAGAATTCCGTTCCTGATTTCGCTGATTCTGGTGGCGATTTCCCTCTACATCCGGTTGAAGATGAAGGAATCGCCGATCTTCTCACAGCTGAAGGCCGCGAAGATGACGTCGACACAGCCGCTGAAAGACGCCTTCACCAAGATGACCAACTTGAAGCAGGTGGCAATCTCGCTGTTTGGAGCGACGGCGGGACAGGGCGTGGTCTGGTATACGGGACAGTTTTACGCACTGTATTTCATGCAAACGATTCTGAAGGTGAATCCCACGACAGCGAACAAGGTGATTGCCATCGCCCTGCTGATCGGGATGCCGTTTTTCACGGTGGTGGGCGCGCTTTCCGATCGCATCGGGAGGAAGAAGCTGATGATGGCGGGCTGCCTGCTTGCCGTGATCACCTACATTCCGATTTACAAGGCGATGGTGAACGCGGCCGGCAACAACATTGTGACGGTGAAGTCGACGAAGAACAAGGTGACGGGCGCGACCGCACTGACCGCCATGACAACCGATCCCACGGGCAACCTGATTCCAGCGAAGGAAGCGACGAATCCGAATCTGCCCATGCTGGTGCTGCTGATCTTCATCCAGGTGCTTTACGTGTGCCTGGTGTATGGACCGATCGCGGCATACCTGATCGAGGCGTTTCCTGCCAAGGTTCGATACACATCGTTATCGTTGCCCTATCACATCGGCAATGGAGTCTTTGGAGGATTGTTGCCCTTGATCGGAGTTTGGAGCTGCGCGGCGACAGGAAATATTTACGCCGGGCTGTACTA
Source organism: Candidatus Sulfotelmatobacter sp. (assembly GCA_030040965.1). Taxonomy (GTDB): domain Bacteria; phylum Acidobacteriota; class Terriglobia; order Terriglobales; family Acidobacteriaceae; genus Sulfotelmatobacter. The sequence continues at coordinate 4,984 of JASHOT010000389.1, forward strand.
TCCGATGATCGTCGCGAGCATGACGTTTGTTGTCGGCAGCCTGCTGCTGAAAGAGACGCATGGTCATCGGATCTGGGATGAGGTTTCCGGCCCACAGGTCTCCGCGGCAGATTGAGTACACAGAATAACGATCGAATATCCGGGGCCAGAGGCGACTGAGAGGCGATCTCTCGGTACCTCTGGCCCTTATTCATGCTAGATTGAAAATCGCGGGCCCATAGCTCAACGGTTAGAGCAGCAGACTCATAATCTGTTGGTTCCAGGTTCAAATCCTGGTGGGCCCACCAAACGGTGGCAGGCTTTTAGAGGAGCGGTTTCAAGTCAACGTTTCAAGGTCTCAAGTTTCAAAGTCCTACGGTCGCGACGGTCTGCTCCGGATCGAAAGCAGAATCTCTTCCACATGTAAGATAATCAATACAGGATATGAATGCGACTGAGGCTGTTTCGCCGAAGGTTGAACTTTTGCGGCGGATCTATACCGATTTTAATCGGCGGGAAATCGAGAGCGTCCTGGCGGCCATGCATCCCGAGGTCGATTGGCCCAACGGATGGGAAGGTGGACGCGTACAGGGCAGGGACGCGGTGCGCGAGTACTGGAAGCGCCAGTTCGCGGTGATTACTCCTCGAGTCGAGGCGCAGGGTTTCGCCGAGGAGCCGGATGGAAGGATTGCGGTGAGGGTGCATCAGGTGGTGCACGATATGAGCGGAAAACTCGTGGTGGACCAGATTGTCGAACATGTATACGAGATTCGGGATGGATTGATTCGCGCGATGGAAATTCGATCTTAAATTCACTTGAGGGAGTTATGGAGCATACGGTTTTTTGTGTGAAGTTCAAGAGACAGATGCCGGGCCTGGACGAGCCTCCGTTTGATAACGAACTGGGCAAGAAGGTGTATGACAACGTCTCGCAAGAGGCGTGGCGGATGTGGACGGAGCACTGCAAGATGCTGCTGAACGAGTATCGGCTGAATCCGGCGCGGCGTGAGGATCAGGAAGTGATTGTGAAACAGTTGGAGGCATTTTTC
>JASHOT010000390.1 GCA_030040965.1 Candidatus Sulfotelmatobacter sp.
GATTGCGACGAACAAGCTTTTGACTCGGAAACACCCGCGCGTAAAACTCAGCCGCATGCTGCTTCCCGGCGTCCACAAAGCTTTTGGCGGACAACTGCTCGCCGTGTTTACTGGTGGCGCCTTCATGGAGCCTTCGACCTTGCAATTCTTCTACGACCTGGGCATTCCCGTGGTGAACGGCTACGGACTCACCGAAGCCGGCACTGCGCTGACGCTCAACGATCTCAAACCGTTTCGCGCCGATACGGTTGGAAAGCCGATGCCGGGCGTTGAACTTCGCATCTTGAATCCTGACGAGGAAGGGATTGGACAGGTCGCGGTACAGAGCAAGACAGTCATGTCGCATTATCTCGATGATCCTGAGCTGACGCTGGAAACGATCGTCGACGGCTGGCTACTGACGGGCGATCTGGGCCGCTTCGACGGCAACGGGCATCTGCAGCTGTTCGGGCGCAAGAAAAATATGATCGTCACCGAAGGTGGGAAGAATATTTATCCCGAAGACATTGAGACGGTGTTCGACGGCCTGCCCGTGAAAGAGTATTGCGTCTTTGCCGCGAATTACATCTGGCCCAAGAAGGAACTCAGCAAGGAGACGCTGCTGCTGGTGCTGCGACTGGAGCAGAATCAGCGCTTCGACAGCGAATTGCTCGAAGAAATTTCGGCACGCAACCGGCGATTGCCTGATTTCAAGCGCGTCGGCGGATATCTGGTTTGGGAGCGCGATTTCCCGCGGACGGCGTCGATGAAGATCAAGCGCCAGGAACTGGCGGAAGAGCTTGCCGGGTCTGCGCAACGCAGCGCAGTGATAGGATTGTGATCGTTTCTCCGTCCACTTCACGCGGACGGGCTTATCGTTCTTCATTCGGAGACCGTCTGACACTTGGGGCAGGATCGTTTCACGGAATACATCGCGATTGTGAATCCGGCGGCAGGAGGAGGGCGCAGCCGAAAATTGCTTCCGGCCGCTCTCGAAAGCCTGCGAGCTGCCGGGATCACCGTCAACGTGGTCGAGACCGCTTCTCCCGGAGACGCGACGCAGATTGCGCGCCACGCCCATCAGAACGGAAACCGAAACTTCATCGCCGTCGGCGGAGATGGAACTTCCTACGAAATTGTGAACGGACTTTTCCCGCAGGCGTTCGAGTCAGACCCTCCCAAGCTGGCCTTTCTTCCGCTGGGCACTGGCAATTCATTTCTGCGCGACTTCAGCCACAAGGGAGTCGAGCACGCCCTGGCTGCCATCATTGCGCGCAGGTCTCGCGCATGCGACGTGCTGCGCCTGCGCCACAGCGGCGGAGTTCTGCACTACATCAATCTGCTGAGCATGGGATTTTCCGCCGACGTTGCCACGCTGCGCGCGCGGCGCTTCAGTTCGTGGGGCGAACTGGGATATTTCGGCTCGATCTTCTTTACGCTGGCACGATTCCGTCGCCGTCCATTTCCGGTAAGCGTGGAAGGGGAGAGCGAATTCGATCGTCGTCCCTGCCTGTTCCTGACATTCAGCAACAGCAAGTTCACCGGCGGGACCATGATGATCGCTCCGCAGGCCGATATTAACGATGGCCTCATCGAATACGTCCGCTGGGGGCCGATCGGGCGAGTCGGGCTCATTCGCAATTTGCCCGGCCTGTATGATGGCACACACATTCAACATCCATTGGCGGAGCGCAAGGCGACACGCCGAGTAGAATTCGATCTCGACGCTCCTGTTGATGTGATGATCGATGGCGAAGTTTTGACACTGCAATGCCAGGAAATCGACGTTTTGCCCGGCGCTCTGAACGTTATCGCCTAACCCAGTGGTGTGCTCCGGCCACATTAATGCGCAGCGTGATATAAGAATTGAATCATGTCTGATGAGCGACGCAAGCGCCAGCAAGAGCGCCTCGATGACGGCAAGCCGATTGACGTGAAGAAATATCTCACATGGGGAGGCGTTCTACTCCTCTTTGCGGTTGCCTATACCGCCGGCTGGTACTACAAAAATCACAAGTACGATAAGTTTGCGCAATGCCTCGCCGGCAAGAACGCAAAAATGTATGGCTTGTACTACTGCCCGCATTGCGCCGATCAGAAAGCGATGTTCGGCAAGTCGTTCCACTATGTGCCATACGTCGAGTGCGCAATTAAAGGATCCAGGGACCTTGCGCCGGAGTGCGCCGTGGCTGGCGTAAAACTGTTTCCCAGTTGGCAATTCGGCATGGACCCGCCCAAACCCGGAGTGCTCTCTCTCGAAGCGCTGAGTGACAAGACGGGATGCAGCCTGCCGTGAGCGACGCTATTGTTTCGTCCGAAAGCCAACGCAATCGCATCTTTTTTGCTGTCGTTGCCGTTCTTTCTTTAGCGGGCATCATCGTCTCAGCGATTGCACTTCAGCGGCATTATGCGAAGTCTGCGACGCAGTTTTGCGAGTTCAACCAGCAATTCGGTTGCGACGTAGTCAACCGCAGCGAGTATTCGAGCATCATGGGAATTCCTGTGGCGGGCATTGGCGTTGTCGGATATGCGCTCTTATTCGTCCTGTCTGCGTTTCATCGAACTCGTCTTGAAACGCCAAACCGCCTGCTGGGAGCGGCAATTGCTGGGTTGGCGTTCGCGCTCTATCTGACTTATATCGAAAAATATGTCCTGACAAAGTGGTGCATTTTGTGCCTGATCTCGCTTGCGATTATTTTCCTGATCACTGTACTCGCGGCGGTTGTGAGGCTGAGAGCCTAAGACGAAGCAGCCGTTGTATTCTGTTACCTCACATTTCGGATGCAAGAACTCCAGCAAACTGTAGATCAGAATTCCACTACGCCCGGTTTCATTCGCGGCGGGTTGGCCACAGGAGATCTCCGCATCCACGAATTCCGCAGCCGCATTTTCCGCAACAGCCGTTTTCTGCGCATCTGGCTTCCGCAGGACTATGACGAGGCTTCGAATGCCGGCCTCCGATATCCCGTGCTTTATCTCAATGACGGGCAAAATCTGTTTGAGTCATCGACCGCATTTGGTGGAGTCGAATGGCAGGTCGACGAGACTGCCGACCGTTTGATCCGCGATGGTGTTGTTCCTCCGATGATCATCGTCGGCATCGACAATACGGGCAAGAACCGCATTCGTGAATACATGCCGCATCGCTCGCTGAATCCCATAATGCTGCGCGTGCAGGGAGAGCGCTATCCGGCGTTTTTGATCAAGGAGGTAATGCCGTTTATCGCACGCACCTATCGCGTGGCCAGCGGTTCGGAGAATACCGGCTTGGGTGGGTCGTCGCTGGGTGCGCTGATCGCGCTTTATACCGTGGGCGTCCGTCCTGGCATGTTTGGTCGACTGTTGATCGAGAGTCCTTCTTTGTGGGCTTCGAATCGTCAGGCGATCCGTGACGCTCGCGATGTGACGCGCTGGCCACAGAGGATTTTTCTGGCCACGGGCACGGCTGAAGCGGGGCGCGAAGACCGCAATCGCAGCGTGGTCGACGACGTCCGCGAACTCGCGGCAATCTTTCGCCGGGGCGGTCTCGATGACAAGCGCCTGCGGCTCGTCGTCGAAGATGGGGCCACGCATCATGAATCGGCCTGGGCGCGGCGCTTTCCCGAGGCGCTGACGTTTCTGTTTGGGAGCTGAATTCTTTCGGACGCGAACTCTTCGAATCCCTCTACGCGATCTCTTACTCCGTGGCTTTCATTATGAGGGAGTCCTGCGCCGATAACGTTTCGCATCCCATTTTCCAGATAAAGTACACACATCCCGCCATTGCAATCACGGAGAGCTGCACATGCGTCCAGCGGGCGAATGGGCCAACGAGCGGCAGGATGTATGCAAAGTAAAGAAAAATTGCCAGCCAGCCCGCTGACGGGAGAGTGGAATCGCTGATCGGATGTGCTGCGAGCCAATCCGCGACCAACAGAAACGCGGGCGCGAGAATGACCAAATCGTAAACCGTAAGATGCGGCGCAACCAACACCGTAGCGAATAGCAGGACGGAGAAACGGAGCGGCAGAAATTCTGGCGCCGGTTGTGGTTTCCAAAACGCAATCGTAAAAACGAGCGCGATGACGGCGCTCAAGAAATAAAGTGTGACCGAAGCCATGCTCCACGGCAGCAACAGGCTCCAAAACGCGCGCAGAGAATGCGTCTGATATAGCCTGGGTTCAAGAAACGGCAGGGTTGATGGAACGTTCTTCAGGGCTGCGATCCAGCGCTGCAACGGCACGATGCCGTAATACAGAACTCCGGCCCAAAGCTCGACTGCCGCTGCAATCGCAGCTCCACCGAGAAGCTTCCACATTCCCAGACAGGCAAAAACAATCGCCGCGGCAAGTGCGAGTTGTGGTTTGAAGATCAGACAACCGAGGGCAAGTCCAGCCAAAAAATCGCGTTGCGAGCGCAGAGAAAAATAAATGGCCGTAAAACAGGTCAGCGCCAGGGCCGAGGTTTGCCCCCACGCGATGAGATGAAAAAACGCGGGAAAGCCAATCGCCAGGATTGCGACAAGCCTTCCGTGCGCGCGCAGAGCCGGGCAAACGCGCCAGATGGCATAGCAGCAAGCACTATAAATCGCCGTGCTCCAGCTCCACCATGCCGCCAGCGCCCATCCGTACGATAGGTGTGCGAACGGCGCGAGCAGGATCGACACTTGAGGCGGGTACAGCGGCAAATACCTTATGCCAGCCGCCTGGGGCACAAGGCGCGCCGCCACCACGGCCTGTGCATTCATGTCGTAGAGATCCACGCCATCGTGCGCAGAGGCCAATGCGCCCAGCGTGTAGAAATGTAAAAAATCCGTTCCCTTGAGATTTCCGGCGCGATCGCGCAGGCCCGGGGTCCAAACATTCCACGCATACGCCAGCCACAGGCACAGCGCGAGGGTCGTCCCATGCGCGATTAACCGCCTCGCATTTATCCAGGACCCTACGCTCAGGTTGCGTGTCGGATCGCCGACTGAAGATTTTGCAGAGCGCCGCGGGGAAAGGATATCCATCCGATCTTGCCATGATAAGCTTCCTGTCACGCTGTGACGCGCAAAATGACGCACAGTAATTGGGAACACGCCTGCTTCATCACTCAATCGGAAAATGATCGGATTCCGCTCGCTATATAAGCGTGGTTGGTTTCTCGTCACGGTCGCGGCCGTTTTGCGGCTGACCATGGTTTGGGTCCTGATGGCACACAGCCCTTCCTGGGGAGTCAATGAAGCGGCTGGGATCGCTCGTCAACTGGTCAGCGGCAAGGGGTTCGCCTCGCCGTTTCACGATTACGCAGGTCCCACGGCGTGGCTCGCGCCAGTCTATCCGGTGTTGCTGACGGGCGTCTTTCACATATTTGGGGACGGCGCGATCTCCCTGTGGGTTGCGGTTTTGCTGAACGTCGTCTTTGGCTCGCTCACGACAGCGGTTGTGCTGCAATTAGGTCGCGGTTTTTTCGGTCAGACATCGGGAATACTTGCAGCATGGATGTGGGCAGTTTCACCACCAATGATCGTGATGCCCTGGCTGCCGTGGGAGACTTGTTTTTCGGCGCTCATGTTCGGCTTTGTCTTCCTCAGAACGCTTCGCCTCGGCGAGAACTCACCGCTCTGGCAGTGGATTCTTTGCGGCGCCCTCTGGAGTTTTGCGGCCCTACTCAACCCGGCGCTATTAGCTCCGCTGCCTGCGCTAGCCTTTCGAGCGGTCCGCAAGCCGCAATGCCGTATTGGCAGTGCAGCCATGCTGATGGTTTGCTTGCTCGGGATCACTCCGTGGACGCTACGCAATCTTTATGTTTTCCATCAATTCGTTCCGCTGCGCAGCAATTTCTGGCCCGAGGCATATTTTGGAAATGTAAGTTTTGCGCTGCATCCCACTGGAGCGAGCATGCTGTACCAGCGCGAAGGCGAAATTGCCTTCGCGCGCGACCTGCGCGACCGGGTCATCGAGCACGTGCGCTCGCACCCCAGGGAGTTCGTGCTGCGCACCGGCAAAAGGATTCTGGATTTTTGGACGCAACCCTCCTACTTCCGCTTCTATTCGATCTTGATTGCGATTGCCGCAGTGTTCGGACTTTTGCTCGCATGCTGCACTGAAGGTGAGTGGTTTTCGTTCGCCTCCGTTCTCGTACTCTATCCCCTGCTGTACTACTTTACTTACACCTTCTCGCGCTATCGCCATCCGATCGAGCCGGTGATGTATGTGCTGGCTGGAAGTGCCTTCGCGAAATTGGCGCTCTACCTCAAGGGATCGTTGGACGGCAAGCTCGAGGGATAAGGCGCGAGTGTTGGATGCGCATCGTCCGCCTCTACGATCCAGACTTTGCGATCGCTGAAATAGCGCACGAGCTCGCCATTTCCTGCCCCCATGTCGCGGGCCCAAACCACGTGCGAGGCGTCAATATCCGCGCGGTTGAAGATCCAGTCGACATGGGTAGAGTGTCCGGGCGCGTAATGAACAATCACCAGCTGCTTGCCCGGTAACGCCCGCAGCTCTTTTATCACCGCATTCCGTTTCAGATTTCCTCGTTGCCAGAGGGGCTCGATTTGCGTATTGGTGGCGACGGCGGAGACGCGTAAAACGATCATCGCAACGCAGACCATGGGCACAATTCGCACCAGCTGATGTCCCAGGGGATTTTCCCGCCAGCGAAAAAGTCGAAGATGCCGCATGCACTGCACTAAGAGAAGATAGAAGAGCCCCAACGCGGGAGCCACGTAATGATCGAGCGTCCAGGTCTCAATCAACACGCTGAACATGACGGCCCCGGCCAGAATGAGCGGGAACCACATGCGGCGATCGCGAAAGAGCCAGGGAAAGGCGAGAAGTGGCAGAGTAAGAGCCGGACCCATGTAGAACGTCCAGAGCATGCGAATCTTGTGACGCAACCGGTGAAGATAGCCGAGAAAGCTCCTGCCCGAGAGATAGTCGCGCAGCTCCCATTGCACGTAGAACTCGCGCATCTCGGCGTGATGGTAAACAGGTTCCGGTCGCGGCTTCTGCCAGACAAAATAAGGCGCCATGGCATAAGTTTGTCGATCAATCTCATACGGCATCATGAACGGATTGCCCGTCACCCGCCAGAAGTAGTAGCACATGCCCGCGCCGGTTGCGCCGAGGATCAGAACCAGCGGCAGCGCGACGCGACGGAATGCGGTCGCGACAGAAATCCCTTTCGGTTTTATCAGCCATAGGAGCATCGCGACTGCGATGGGCAAGCTGAAAACGAATCCCTCATACGGCCGCGTGTTCGCCAGAATCGCCAGGCCGACTCCCATCAACACTGCATCGACTGCGCGCCCATGGCGCTGAATGCGCGGCAGAGCACCCAGCACAAGCACTCCGCCCACCGCCGGCAGCGACGTTCCGAAGTAGCTGTTCATCCAGTAGCTCAAAAGTCCCACCTGCAGCATCGCCAATGACGCACCCAGCAGCGCCCAAGCTGGCGGCAACCAGGCTTGCAGCATCCAGCAAAGAAGGCCGCAGAGCAGCGCCGTGGTGAGGAGTTGCCCGATCCACGGATGTCCCAGCAGTTGTCCAGCAGCCAGGATCAATCCTTGCCCGGGCGGATACATCGACATGTACGTGGGGTGCTGGATGATGTGGAACGCTTCGAAATGAATCCACATGGGATGAGTGGGATTGGTCAGCCGCCCGTGGGCAAACGTATCTGCGGCCAGGAGAAAGCTGAATTCGTCGTGCCACATGGGCGATGGCACGCCCCACAAGGGAATCAAGGCGACCCGGATGGCGAGCGTTGCGACGCCAACTGCAAGCGCAGCAAGTTGCTTGCGCTGGGCAAAGCGAACAAAAGCACTTTTCTGCGACAGGAAAATATTTGTCTTGCTGGACGCAGTGGGCTTTCGCGCCGTAAAGAATGTCAAGGCCGCGGCTGCGAGCACCAGAATGGCTTCGATGATGATCAGCAGCCATGGAGCGAGAGTGAGGAAAAGTTTGTCGGGGGACGCGCCGGGCGTCATGGTCGTAGTTTACTCTACGTTTTTCTGTAGACGAGTGAGGCGCCGCAACCTAAAGAAACCTTGTCACCGCAAAGTTCGCTAAGAGGACTCGCCAAGATCGCGAAGAAAGAGTTCTGGCTGGCATTTCTTTGCGCACCTTGCGGCCTTGCGGCGATCTTTATCCGAGGGTCTGGATCGAATCGGAACCAGGCAGAAACTTCACTTGCTTCCCGCAGCTTCCTTAACGCCAATTTCCTCGAACAGTCCATCGACAATCTGGATCATCTCGTTGTCGACCGTGCGATTCTTGGAAATCGCCTCTTTCAGCGATATGGAAGTGATTTTGTTCGAGCGTAAGGCGGCCATACAGCCAAATTCTCCGCGGTGCACCATGTCGATCGCGCCCAGGCCGTATCGGGTTGCCAGTACGCGGTCAAACGCGCTGGGCGTGCCCCCGCGTTGAATGTGTCCTAAGACAACCGCACGAGTTTCAAATCCGGTGCGCTTCTCGATCTCGCGGGCGAGAACGTTGGCAATGCCGCCCAGCTTGGCGTGGCCAAATTCGTCTTTGCCCATATCCTGAATGACAGGAGCGCCGCCGCCTTCGGCGAATTTCGCGCCCTCGGCTGCGACCACGATGGAAAAATACCGCCCGCGCTCGTGCCGCTGCCGGATCGATTCGGCGACTTTATCCACATCGAATGGACGTTCCGGGATCAGAATGACGTCGGCACCGCCGGCAATGCCGCTATACAGGGCGATCCAGCCGGCATCGCGGCCCATGACCTCAACCACCATGACACGATTGTGGGCCTCGGCCGTGGTGTGCACCCGGTCGATGGCCTCGCAGGCCACATTGCATGCCGTGTCGAAACCGAAGGTATAGTCGGTGCCGCCCAGATCGTTATCGATCGTTTTGGGCACGCCGACGACTTTCACGCTTTTTTCGTAGAGCTTCTGGGCGACCGAAAGGGTATCGTCGCCCCCAATGGCCACCAGGCCGTCAATGTTATGCGCCTTCAGCGTGGCGATACAGCGGTCGATGCCATCCGGGCGTTTCGAAGGATTGGTTCGCGAAGTCCGCAGAATGGTCCCACCGCGCGGCAGAATTCCGCTGACCGCATCGAGATCCAGCGGCATGCTCTGGTTTTCCACCAATCCACGCCAGCCTTCAAGAAAGCCGACAAACGCGTCGCGATAGTGAAACACGCCCTTGCGCACCACCGCCCGAATTACCGCATTCAGTCCGGGACAATCGCCTCCGCCGGTTAAGATGCCGATTTTCATACGCTCCTCGGTAGGACCTCTGGATTAGGAATCGCCAATATTCGGATGCACTCTAGGCAATGACTCTGCAAGACAGGCCCCAAACCAGGAGTGGCATTCGCTCGGAAGAACTAGGGTACCATCAAATCCGCAGAACCCGAAATGTTGAAAGGCGGCAACTGGCCTGTAATTGGGAACGGCAACAAGGTGCGACTGATTCCCAAAATCGTCATCTGGTTCTCAGATGAATTCTGGGTTCTGTACCGTTTCCGCGATACACTGCAGTTACATGCGAGTCCTGGGCGTCGACTGCGGTGGAGAATACACCGGTTACGGTGTGGTCGAAATGTTCGACGATGGAAAACTGGCTTGCCTGAGCTGTGGGGCCATCAAACTTTCACCGCGCGAGCCCTTGCCGCGACGCTTGTCACGCATCTACATGCAACTGGGAGCGATTATCTCCGAACATCAGCCCGATGAAGTTGCCATCGAAGACGTTTTTTACGCGCTGAATGTGAAATCGGCGCTCAAGCTTGGCCAGGTCCGCGGAGTTGCTATGCTGGCCGCAGCCGCGGCGGGGCTCGAGGTCAGCGAGTATTCGCCGCTTACCATCAAGTCTTCTGTCGTGGGATACGGTCGCGCCGAGAAGCAGCAGGTGCAGCATATGGTCACGCGCCTGCTCGCGCTTTCGGAACCGCCCGAGCCCATGGATGCCTCTGATGCTCTTGCCATCGCCATCTGCCACTTGCACACTCTGGGCACACTTTTGCGCCAGCGGGCGGTGGGGCGCTAGTTTCGTTGCGGCAGTTTGAAAACAAAGCGAGCCGAACACGCTTTTTGCATCGCAAAGAATACCCATTCGGTGCACTCGCTTTGCTCGCTTGCTCAAGGCAGGCTCAAAGACGCATGCTCATCCAGTCTTTCGCTACGCAAAACAACGCTTGCTCAGGAGGACATGACAACAAGCTCCTGAAACGCGGTAAAATTTCTGGGCTGCAACTCTCCGCTGACGTTCAGACCGTATCTTGTAAGCTAATTATGAGCGCAAAAACAGGATTGGGCAGACTTGTGGTCGCGTCTCTTCCCCTGGCACTGGTCCTGGCACCGGTCCTGCTTCTGGCTGATTCCACAGACGCCACAGATGTGGCCGCCGTTACTTTTTCTCTGGATTTCCCCGGATCTGATCCCGACCACTATTCTCTGTCGGTTCACCTTGATGGCCACGCGGCCTATGAATCGAGCGGCAAGATATCCGAGGAATCTGACGACCGCGAGGCTTACCAGACGGAATTCACGGTATCAGACGCTACCCGGACCCAGATCTTCGATCTCGCTGCGCGCGCGCACTATTTTTCCGGCAAGGTCGAGGCTGGAAAAAAGAGAATGGCCTTTACCGGTGCCAAGAAGCTGACCTACGTCGACGCACAGCATAATAGTTCTGTTGAATTCAATTTTTCTCAACAGCCTGCCATCCAGCAGCTGACGAACCTGTTTCAGAGCATCTCAGCGACGCTCGAGTTCGGACGCCGGCTGGCTCACGAACATCGCTACCAGAAGCTGGCTTTGGACCTCGAGTTGAAGCAGATGGAAACTCAGGCCACTATCGGCGAGCTGAGCGAGATCGCGGCCGTCAAACCCATCCTGCAGGCCATTTACGACGATCAGTCGGTCATCAACGTGGTTCGCGCCCGTGCCCAGCGCATCATGGAGATGGACAAGGCCATGTCGAGCAGCCGCTGATCTTCACCGGGCTGGTGTCATCAGGCCGACTTCCCCAAAACCGACCTTCACAAGAACGATCTGCTGCGGAAGAGGATCGCCGGCAAATCCGATCACACGATCACGACGCCCGCGTACCCGACCACCTGGTCGCGGTCACCGGAAACGTCTCCCGAGGTGGCGTATTTCACCAGTTCCGCTGACTTCGCCCCCAGCTTCCGAGCTGCGGTGAGCATAGCGACGGCCGGTCCGAAGCCGCACATGCTGATGTCCTGCTGAGTCACGACGTCGTAGAGTCCCCGCGGGTCGAGCGTCAGAATGCGCTCGATGGCACGATGATCCTTGGCGCGGGTGATGGCGTCGGATTCATAGTGATTCATGTCGCTCGAGGCGATGATCAGTGTCGGCTCGGGTTGGCCCGCAAGGACCGCGGCGATGGCATGGCCCAGCTGTTCAAGGCTTTCGAAATGACTGGTCCCGAGCGCGATGGGAACAAAGCTCAGCTCTGGCTGCCGCAATTGCAGGAAAGGAAGTTCGACCTCGGCCGCGTGTTCGGCACGATGCGCGGCGGAGTCCTCGTGTAGTGCGGGGAACTGGTTTTTCAAAGCCGCGGCGAGTTCATGAGCGATGGGAACCTCGCCGAGCGGCGTTTCCCACGCGCCTTCGCTCAGAATGGCGAGAGCCCGTCCCATGCCCGTGTGATTGGGACACATCAGGATGCATTGTCTGGGAATCTCAACCCGGGCAAATACCGCACCAGCCACGTGCCCGGAATACATGTAGCCGGCGTGCGGAGCGATGCAGCCCACAGCACGCAGCGGAGACACAGACGATTGCGAAAGATAGGCGCTCGCTTCGGTGCGCAAGGTTTGGGAATCTCGAGGATAAAAGCGTCCGGCGACTGCGGGATGGCGGAGAGTGGCGGTCGACATAGACCCTCCTTCCGAGATTGTTGTCAGACAAGACGTCGCCTGGCGGCAAAAAACGGACTAGCAAAAATCTGGCAGACAATTATGGTAGTTTACTCTTCTGCCGGCAGGCAAATGAAGACTCAGCGGGATGATGCAATCAAGTCTTCCACCGGTTGAAGGCCGCGAACGATAGCGCGCGCCAAAGCCAATAGCGCGATGCCAACATCGGCGCAAAGCAGCCATTCCCAGAACGCAATGCTCGTCAACAAGTGGTCGTTATTGAAGAAGTCCGGGCCGAAATACAGATATACAAGAAAGAGCAAGACCGCGCCCTGAAACCATTTCAGAAATCGAGTGCCAGGCAGCGCCAGCAGATTGAACCAGATGCCGCCCGCAATGCCTATAAACGCCGCATAAGCCAGTTGGACGTGCAGCGGGGAATACCCGCGAGTAAGAGGTGCGAGCAAGCCGATGAATATGGCTCCTGCCGAGCCGAGAATAAAGCAGCCGAGGCCGAGGCGAGCCAGCCAGCGTCGTTTGCTGCGAAGTTGCCGATAGAAAGCCAGCGCTGCCGGTGCGAGCAGCAGGCCCGAAACTGCCGTGGCCGCGGCGGAAGGAACGTATCCGCTCGGGTTATCATCCGGTGATTCCAGGTCGGAAATGATCGCCTCCTTAAGGTCAAACTCCTTACCACGAAAGAAAATCATTCCTGAAATAAATAGGCCCAGCAAAAAGATCAGTTCGCTCGCTGGGATCAGAATGCGGTACGCGGCTCGGGGCGTCAATCGAGGCACGTTAGCCCTAGTCCCCGGAGTTGCGCAATCCGCGATAAATCGCGGCACTTTGTTCGAGGTTCAATGTTTCTGCTCGCGCGGTCGGCTTTACGTGGGCGTCAGCGAGCGCCCGCTTCAGAACGGCGTCGTCATATTTTTCTTTGAGATTATTCCAGAGCGTTTTGCGCTTTTGCGCGAACGACAGGCGAAGAAAATCGATAAATCCGTCTCCGTCGACGCCGAGTTTCTGTTGCCGCGGGTCGATGGTAAGGCGCAGCACGCTCGAGTAAACCGTCGGCGGAGGCGTGAATGCACCCGGCGGAAGTGTGAACAAGTTTTCAACTCGCGCGTAAAGTTGTGCCGTGGCCGAGAGCAGGCCGTAGTCGCGGACGCCCGGTTGGGCGGCAAGCCGGTCGGCAACCTCGCGCTGCACCATGATCACGATGCTGTCGAAATATTTCGAGTATTCCAACAGCCGGAGCAGAATGTCGGACGTAATGTAATAGGGCAGGTTGCCGACGACTTTTACCGGTTCGGGCGTGATCTCGATTCCCGGACGCCCAGGCCTGGCTTAGGTCCAAAGAGCGAATCGAAATCGATCGAGAGGATATCGGCCTCAATGATTTCCACGTTGCGCGTCATGCCAAATTTCAGCCGAAGTTGCGCGGCGAGTACGCGATCGAGTTCGACCGCAATGAGCCGGCGCGTCTGTCTGGCGAGCAGAGAAGTAAGAATACCGCGACCGGGGCCGATTTCGAGCACAGTTCTTTGGGAAAGATCGCCCAGCGCGTCGACGATTCTACGAGATGCGTCCTCGCTGTTGAGGAAGTGTTGTCCCATCTTAGGTTTCGATCGCGGACGACGGGCTGAAACGACCTTGGTCACATTGACCCCTTATTTCCAGAGAAGTAGACTTGCAAGTCGGTCCCGGCATCCTAGGTGTTCCGGAATTCCGGAGTCCGCACCCAGAATGGTTCCAATCTGATGCATTCATCCTAAATTGTAGCGTGGAAAATCAGCTATTCGAGCTAGCGCCATTCGCTACTTTAAGCCGGACCGCGAGGAGGTTTCTGTTTCATGCATATCGCATTCGCAGCTTCGGAAGGCGTACCGTTTTCGAAGACCGGCGGCCTGGCCGATGTAGTGGGCGCGCTGCCTCGCGCGCTGGCTGCACTTGGCCACCAAGTCAGCGTTTACCTGCCGCGTTATCGACAAACCAAGCTCACTGAGCCGGCAACGGTGGTACGCAGCGTCACCGTGCCTTTTGACGATCAATACCGCTTCGCGTCGGTGGTCAGCGGAGGGGCGCAGGGAGGAGTCCGCTTTTATTTTGTTGAATATCCTCCGTATTTTGATCGTGACGCGCTCTACGGAACCCCGGCAGGTGACTATCCCGATAACGCCGAACGGTTTGCGCTGTTTTCGCGCACCGTTCTGGAAGCTTCAAAAATTCTTGGCGTGCCACAGATTTTTCACTGCCATGACTGGCAATCGGCGCTGATTCCTGTGCTTCTGCGCACGATCTATGCCGAAGATCCGGCATTTCGTGATGTCGGGACGGTCTTTACCATTCACAATATGGGCTACCAAGGCCTGTTTCCGCCCGACACCCTTCCTTTGCTGATGCTGCCCTGGGATCTGTTCACCATGTCGAAGATGGAATTTTTTGGGCAAGTCAATTTCCTCAAGGGCGCACTCACTTACGCAGACTTCGTCACTACGGTTAGCAAGAAATACAGCCAGGAAATTCAGACCACAGAATACGGATTCGGACTGGAGGGAGTGCTGCGCGACCGGGCATCTACAGTCACGGGAATTTTGAATGGCGTGGACTATGACGAATGGAGTCCAGAGACCGACAAGTTCAGCGCGCAAAAATATTCGCCGCAGGATCTGACCGGCAAAGCCAGGTGCAAACAGGATCTGCTGAAAACTTTTGGAATGGAGAAGGCCGATCCCAAACTGCCGGTGATCGGGATCGTATCGCGCTTCGCCGCACAAAAAGGATTCGACCTCATTGCCCAGGTTGCCGATCGTTTGGCTCGCGAGGAAATGATCATTGTGGCTCTGGGCACGGGCGATAAGCCCTATGAAGAATTATTTACCCGCCTGAATAAACAGTTTCCCAACAAGATTGCAGTGAAGGTCGCTTACGACAACGCGATCGCCCACAAAATCGAGGCCGGAGCTGACATGTTCCTGATGCCGTCGCGCTACGAACCCTGCGGCCTCAACCAGATCTACAGCCTTAAATACGGTACCGTGCCGATCGTGCGCGCCACCGGCGGCCTCGACGACACCATTGAGCCGTGGGATGCCCGCACCGGCAAGGGCACGGGCTTCAAGTTTTCGGAATACAACGGTGAATCGCTGCTCCTGACAGTCAAGCAGGCGCTGCAGGCCTACCGCGACCAGACTTCGTGGCAGGCTCTGATGTGCAATGGCATGGGTCGCGATTTTTCCTGGAACGCGTCGGCGCGCGAGTATGGCAAGGTCTATGAGCGAGTGCGGCAGATGAGAAATACGCCCTCGGCTTCTGCGGAAAAGGTGCTGGTTTGAGAAATGTTGGGTTAGCAGCGCTCGAATTAGGGTTGAGCAGCGACTGCGAATCCCTTTGCGCCAAGGTAACTTGCGACGCGCCCCGCTGCTGACTGAAAATTATGGAATCTGCGCAGGAGTGTCTCTTCCGCGAGGGATTCCAACCTTGAAGTTGTGGCTCAATTCGCTGCTTCGGCTGGTAGCCGGGACGTATTTCGTCGTCACTTCACTCTATTGCATCCTGGCATTTTTGCCTTACACGTTTTTCTTCCTGGTAAAAGCTCCGCCTTATGCGTGGATGCCCTGGTTTGTAAGGCATCAGGCCACGTTGTTCTGGATCGCGGCCGCGGCGGCGCTGTTGGCGAACTGGAACATTCGCGATGCGTGGAAAGCCAGGCAGGGAAAATTCTTAGTCGGCGTCGGCGTCATCATCGCGGCTGGATTCTATCTTGCTTTTCGCCCTTTTCTTTCCACGTTGGAGGATAATCGCGCGGCCTACTGGTGGAGTCTGGTGACGCTCCTGCCTTTGGCTGCCGTTCGGTTCTGGCGGCAGAGTAACGAC
>JASHOT010000004.1 GCA_030040965.1 Candidatus Sulfotelmatobacter sp.
TACATATTGATTGTCATCAATATCCAGCTTGATGACATGGCCGGAAATTCGCGCGCTCACCGAATTCACGTGGCCATCGATCTGGGCGTCATCCGTCGATTCATAGCTGGCCAGGTAGCGATAGACGAAAAATCCCACGACCAGCAGAATGATGATGGCAACGGCCACGCCGATGCGAAAGCCGGGGCTGCTCGACCGCGAGCGGCGAGTTTGAAAATCCTGCTCGGTCGCGGGCAGCGGCTTGGCAGCTGGCTCGGGACGGCTGACTTCCGGCGGCGGACTCTGTGCGGTTTCTGGCATACGCTATGGATTGCCTTTCAGGAAGCGTTTCACCCCTGCCTCGGCATCGCCGATGGCGCGAGCAAGTTCAACTTTCGACAGATTATGAGCATAAAGGCTTTCGATGTAGCTTTCATGGGCGCTGGCGACCGCCTCCTGCGCCTGCACGACTTCAAGATTATCGGTAACTCCAGCGGTAAAACGGTCCTGGGACTGGGCCAAAGTTTGCTCCGCCAGATCGACCGAGCTGCGAGCAACCTCGACCTGCTCGGCTGCTGCCGTCAGATCCAGCAGTGCGGTGCGCACCTCATAGTCGATGCGGCCGCGCAAATCCCCGAGTTGCGAGCGGGCCTGCTTGAGCTGGGAGTCGGCTATGAGAACGTCGCTGTGGGTCTTGTTTCCCGCAAAGATCGGGATGTTCAACCCGCCATTGACCTGCCAGGTTCCGTTGGATTGGCTGGGCGTCACGCCGATATCGCCGAGGTTGGCGGAAAAATCGAGCGTAGGATAATGGCCGGCAGACGCCGCCCGCCGCGCCAGTTCCGCCGAGCGCACCTGCGACAGAGCCGACTGGTAGTCCGCGCGCGACTCGTACGCCCGCTGCAAATACGTCTCAATTGGCAGGGGAGCAAGCGCCTGGTATGGCGCCTTCTCGGTGAGAACAAATTCCTGTCCCGGAGGCAAACCGATCACGCGCGCCACACTTAACGTCAGCTTCGCCAGATCATTGCGGGCCACGATCAGCTGCTGCTGCCGACTTTGCAGTTCCACCTGCGCGCGCAGTGTGTCGATGGCGGGATTCACGCCTGCACGCTGCTGGTCCGCCGCTTTGTCATAAAGCGCCTGCGCGCTTTTCACCTGGGCTTCTGCCGTTTCCACGCGCGCCGCCGCCGCAATCGCCTCCAGATACGCGTTGCCTACGGCGAGTACAACCATCTCACGGGCATTCTTGTAAGTGAACTGCGCCGCTTTTAGGTTTTCTGATGCGGCCCGCTCGTTTTCGAGATCGTGAAAGTTGAAAAGGGACTGGCTCCACGTCGCCCGCATGTCGAAATAGTTGTAGGCGGGAATCAGCCGCGGAAACGAACTGGCGGAGGCTCCGGGAGCAAACAGCGGAAGAAGCTTGGTGAAGCCGATTGCGGCCAGACTTTCGTCTTGCACGTTTTCTTGAATGCGCGCGCTGATGTCCGGCAATAAGTCGCTCAAGGCTTTCCAGCGAGCGCCGCGGGCGGATTCGGTCTGATCCGAAGCAAGAAGTAATCCCAGATTGGTGCGCAAACCGCGATCAATCGCTTCCGTAAAGTCGATCTGCAGGACTTCCGACGTCACTTTTCCTTCCGGTTCACTGCCCAGAAACGGATTCGGAGGACCGGGAAGCGTGACGTTGGGCGATTGCCCTGAGCTTGAAGTCTGGCCCTCGAGAAAGGCAACGGCCAGCCATCCCATGGTCAGGCAGAGGAACAGAAGTCGGAAAACTCTCAATGAGCACCGCATCTTAAAGATTGTATGAAAACGCCCCAGTAAAGATGAAAAACATCGGGGCACGGCTAACCGTCATATAGCATAACTTGAAGAATTCGATTCGCTTAGGCCATCTTGCGATGCAAACGATTCTGCACGTCGAATATTGAATATATCCCACCCACGCCGCTCATTCCGCTATTCCGGCGACGGACTACCAGGCAGGGACTCCGGGGCTGATAACTTTGCTGCGCAGGCCGTCTGAAGTTCAATAACTTTGGTGCTTTGCCGGGGCTTCGGCCGGGCATTAGTCTGATCAGGCGGGAATATTCATGCGCCGAATCCTTATTTTTATTGCGGTCGCGATTGTCTCTCTGTGCACGCTGACTTTGGCTCAAAGCCCGGCTCAGCCCGCGGATGGAAGCAGTCGCAAAGTGATGTCGCGCGTCCCTCCGGTTTACCCGGAACTTGCCAAGCGCATGCATCTTCAGGGCGTGGTCAAAGTGGAAGCCCTGGTGCGGCCCAACGGCACCGTGAAATCAACCCGCGTCCTGGGCGGAAATCCGGTTTTGGTGGAATCGGCGACTGCGGCCGTCAGTAAGTGGAAATTCGAACCCAGCCCGGAAGAGACCACGGAGGTCGTGCAGCTCACCTTCGTCGCAGAATAGTGGTCGCAGAATAGTAAAGACGAAGCCTTCCGCCTCCGCGAGCCCACTGTTTTGGCCCGAACCCAGTGACTTAGGTCATCTTGAAGGAAACCTCCTCTCAGTCCACCCTTGAAGCTTGGGACGCTCGAAACGAAGGATGAAGTGTCATTTATGAGTACGGCAACAGGAACGGACTGGACAAAGATTCTCGCGGACCCGGACCTTGTACGGCAAGTTGGAAAACTGTTGCAGGCCTACCGTGAGGCCCCGCCGGAAAAGCGCGAAGCAGCGCTGCTGACGGCGATGCGCGAAATCAAATCGGGCACGGCTTCAGGAAAAGTTTCTCCTGAAAAAGTTCCCGCTCCTCAGCCTGTTCCCACCCCGGCATCAGCTACACCTCCTTTTGAACCTGATCTCTTTAGCCCGAATTGGGGCACAGATCGCCGCAGGCACCCGCGTATCAAGTGCTTTGTTGCGGTCGAATTGCGCGTAGAAGAAGTTCCGACTCCGGTTTGGGGTAATCTCTCAAACACCAGCGTTGGCGGATGTCTGGTGGAAACGGCGACTCCGGTTCCATCCGGCGCGAAAGTTGAGATCGGACTTTGGGTTCCAAATGGAAAGATCTGGGTCAAGGGTTTTGCCTTGAGCGGGAAGGTGACGCGCAGCGGCCCAACTACGGGAGTACGTGTTCGTTTCGACACCATGGCTCCCCCTGAGCGCGACCGTCTGCGGGACTTTCTAAAATTTGTGCAGGACACTACCCGTGCCTCGCACAGCGAGAGCACGTATCTGCAGCTTCTGAAATAGGGTGATTCCTCTAGTCTGAGTTTTCATCGCGGGAACTTCATCCGTATTCTCTTCGTTCCTCACCGCTCGTTCCTCACCCGCATTTTTCCGCCTGATTTTTTCATCGAAGGTCAATCCACGCTTCCGCGGAACTTGATACACTTTCCCGGTGGCAATCCTCGTATTGCACCCTTTCTTTAACCGTGAAACTCTAATTACGTAGACGGGACGCGGCGCGGAATGCGTCAGAGGAGCGGAGTCGCATGGCAGTCAGCGAACAAGTTCTGGTGACAGGGAAACAACTCGATGAGCTGAGCATCAACACGATTCGAACTCTGGCCATTGATGCCGTGCAGCAGGCGAACTCCGGCCATCCCGGCGCTCCCATGGGCTTTGCGCCGGTCGCTTACTCTCTCTGGCAGGAATTTCTGCGCTACGACCCCGCCGATCCCACCTGGCTCAATCGCGACCGATTCGTATTGTCGAATGGGCATGCTTCCATGCTGCTTTACGCCATGCTTCATCTGGCGGAAGTGCGACAAGTTGGAAGCGACGGCCGCGTGACGAATGAACTCGCTGTGCCCATGGAAGAGATCAAGCGCTTCCGCCAGTTGGGCAGCCGGACGCCGGGCCATCCTGAATCGCACCTCACCTCGGGCGTGGAAACTACGACCGGACCGCTCGGCCAAGGAGTAGGAAATAGCGTCGGCATGGCGATTGCCGCCGACTGGCTGGCGGCCAACTTCAACCGCCCCGGCTTCGAACTTTTCGACTACAACATTTACGCCTTCTGCAGCGACGGTGACCTGATGGAGGGCATTGGTGGGGAAGCCGCTTCGCTCGCCGGCCACCTCAAGCTCTCGAACCTCTGCTGGGTCTACGACCACAATTCGGTCACGCTCGACGGGCCGGCAGACTGGTCTTTCAGCGAAGATGTCGCTACGCGCTTCGTCGGATACGGTTGGAACGTAACCCGCGTCGTCGATGCCAATGATCTCGAGATGCTGGCTCGGGCATTCGAAGTTTTCAAAGACACAAAGGATCGCCCGACGCTGATCATCGTTGACAGCCACATCGGGTACGGTTCGCCGCACAAGCAGGATACCAACGCCGCGCATGGCGAACCTTTAGGCGAAGACGAAGTCCGCCTGGTGAAAAAATTCTACGGCTGGCCCGAGGACGCAAAATTCCTCGTTCCCGACGGTGTGCGCGAAAATTTCCGTGAGGGCATCGGCAAACGCGGCCGCGACCTGCGCGCGCAGTGGTCAAAAACTTTCGCCGACTATTCCGCCAAATATCCGGAACTCGCCGAACGCCTGCGCCTGATGCAACATCGTGAACTTCCTAGCGGTTGGGACAAGAATCTGCCATCGTTTCCGGCGGACGCCAAGGGCGTCGCGACGCGCGAGAGTTCGGGAAAAGTTCTGAACGCGCTCGCCCAGAATATTCCGTGGATCATCGGCGGAGCGGCCGACCTGGCAACTTCCAACAAAACGACTCTCAAGTTTGACGGCGCCGGAGAGTTTTCCGAGACGAACCGCGGCGGGCGCAACCTGCACTTCGGCGTACGCGAGCACGTGATGGCGGCCAGCGTCAACGGGATGAACGTTTCATACGTTCGCGGCTTCGGCGCAACTTTCTTCAATTTCAGCGACTACATGCGCCCCAGCATCCGCTTGGCGGCATTGATGGAAATTCCCTCGATCTTCGTCTTCACTCACGACTCGATCGGGCTCGGCGAAGATGGCCCAACGCATCAGCCCATCGAGCAGCTGGCGTCGCTGCGGGCCATGCCGAACCTGATTGTCCTGCGACCGGGAGACGCCAACGAAGTCGTGGAGGCCTGGAAGATCATCGCGCAGTTGAAGCATTCGCCCACTGCACTCGTACTGTCACGGCAGAACATGCCAACGCTCGATCGCTCGAAGTATGCCCCGGCTTCGGGCGCGGCAAAGGGCGCGTATGTGCTCGCCGATTCGGCAGGCGCCAAGCCCGATGTAATTTTGATGGGGACCGGCAGCGAACTCTCGCTTTGCGTCGATGCCTACGAAAAACTCAAGAGCGAGGGCGTCAAGGCTCGCGTGGTCAGCATGCCTTCGTGGGAAATTTTCGAGCAGCAAGATGAGGCCTACAAAAACAGCGTTTTCCCACCGGACGTAAGCGCGCGCGTCTCGGTGGAAATGGCCGCCACTTTCGGTTGGGAGCGTTACGTCGGAATCAAGGGACGCAAGATCGGCATGCATCGTTTTGGAGCCTCGGCACCGTTGAAGGATTTGCTTAAGTTTTTCGGATTCACCGTTGACAAGGTCGTCGCGGAAGCGCATGCCGCAATTTCCGGCAAGTAAGGGGGCGCGACGTTGCGTGTTCATCGTGAACCGCGACATCGTTCGCCATCGAATCATCGAATTAGAAGGTATCGAATTAAAAGCGCCGTATGGGAGGAGAGCATGCAGCCAACAGGAATTCTGGAAAACGCGAAAGCTACGAAAAATCCGCTGAAGGAATTGCTCAGCTACGGCCAGTCGATGTGGCTCGACTACATTCGGCGCGATCTGTTCACCACCGGCAAGCTCAAAAACATGATCGATGACGACGGCCTGCGCGGCATGACGTCAAACCCGGCCATCTTCGAGAAGGCCATCGCCGACAGTTCGCTGTACGACGACATTCTGAAATCTCTGGCATCGCGGACGGACCTCGACGCAACCGGAAAGTACGAGCAGATTGCCATCCGCGACATTCAGGACGCAGCCGATGCTTTGCGCGGCGTCTATAAGGATTCGAACTGCCGCGACGGATACGTCAGTTTGGAAGTCTCGCCCTATCTTGCGCGCAAAACCAAAGAAACCATCGATGAGGCGCGGCGGCTGTGGAAGACGGTGAAGCGCGACAACGTCATGATCAAAGTGCCGGGAACGGCCGAGGGCTTGCCCGCCATCCGTCAACTGATCGGCGAAGGCATCAACATCAATGTCACGCTGCTGTTTGCCCAGGAAGTTTACGAAGAAGTTGCCGAAGCCTATATCGCCGGGCTGGAGGATTTATCGAAGCGTGGCGGAAACCTGAAGAAGATGGCCAGCGTCGCCAGCTTTTTCATCAGCCGCATCGACACACTGGTCGATTCCCTGCTGAACGATCGCATTAAGAAAACATCCGATGCCACGCAGCAGGCGTTCCTGAAGAGTTTGCTGGGCAAGGTCGCCATTGCCAACGGAAAGATGACCTACCAGCGCTACGAACGAATTTTCAACGGACCGCGGTGGCAGGCGCTCGCGGCGAAAGGCGCGCAGACGCAGCGCGTGCTGTGGGCCAGCACCAGCACGAAGAATCCGGAGTATCGCGACGTGGTTTACGTGGAAGAGCTCATCGGCCGCGACACGGTCAACACCATGCCTCCGGCTACGGTCGATGCCTTCCGCGATCATGGCAAGTTGCGCAATGCCCTCACGGAAAATGTGGACGGCGCGAAAAAAGTCATGGACGATCTGGCTCAAGCCGGCGTCTCCATCAAGGAAGTCACCGACAAGCTTACCGACGACGGCGTCAAGCTGTTCGCCGACGCCTTCGACAAACTGCTGGCGGCGGTAGAAAAAAGCTCGCAGCAAAAAGCACAGGCGTGAAGCGCTGCGCGCGCCGCGATTTTCAGATTCTCGCGAGCGCTCGCAGGGCGCTCCCTGCGAGTGCATCTGGGAAAGACTTAAAGGCTGGATTGGCCATGCTGCTGTCGGTGGTGCAAAAAGCGATCTAGCGTGGGTAGCCGGCGAGACGCCGGCGCAAGTGGGGGCAAGACAATGCAATTAGGAATGGTAGGCCTGGGCCGGATGGGCGCCAACATGACGCGGCGCCTGATGCGCGGCGGGCATCAACTGGTCGTCTCCGATCTCAGCGCCGATGCGGTCAAGCAACTTTCTGGCGAGGGCGCAAGCGGCTCCTCATCGCTCGAAGATCTGGTTTCAAAACTCAAGCCTCCGCGCGCGGTGTGGATCATGGTTCCCTCCGGCCCTCCCACCGAACAGACGGTCGAGAGACTCGCGCAACACCTGCAGGCGGGCGACGCCATCATCGACGGCGGCAATTCTTATTTCAAAGACGACGTCCGGCGCGCAAAACAACTTGCTCCCAAAGGCATCCATTATGTAGACGTCGGCACCAGCGGCGGCGTCTGGGGCATCGATCGCGGCTATTGCATGATGATCGGCGGACCGAAAGAAGCGGTACAGCGGCTCGATCCTATTTTCAAAACCCTGGCGCCCGGCCAAGGCGACATTCCCCGCACACCCGGGCGCGAAAAGCTGGGTGGAACGGCGGAAGAGGGCTACGTGCATTGCGGTCCCACCGGCGCCGGACATTTTGTGAAGATGGTTCACAACGGCATCGAATACGGCATCATGCAGGCTTTCGCCGAAGGCTTCGACATTTTCAAGAACGCTGCCAGCAAAGAGTTGCCGGCCGACATTCGCTTCGACCTCGACCTTCCCGACATCGCCGAAGTCTGGCGGCGGGGCAGCGTCGTGAGTTCCTGGCTGCTCGATTTGACGGCCATGGCGCTGACTGAGAATCCAACGCTTTCCGACTACGAGGGTTATGTGCAGGATTCCGGCGAGGGACGCTGGACGATCCAGGCAGCCATCGAAGAAGCCGTGCCCGCAGACGTCTTAACCGCGGCGCTGTACGTACGTTTCCGTTCCCGCCAGCAGCATACATTTGCGGAAAAAATGCTTTCCGCGATGCGGCAGAAATTCGGCGGGCACGTCGAAGGCGGAGAAGGCGCGGGCGGCGCTGCTGGCGGAGCGAAGAAAACAGCATAAGACGCAGGATTCAAATGCAGGAGTCGCAAAGAACGAGACTCCCGGGGAGAAGTGGCCGATGCGTAATCGCGGAATCGAGCAACTTTTTCTAGCGGCATCATTGAAGGCAACACGATTTTCCTGAAGCATAACGAAGGATTTTCTTATGGCCCAACTCGCTGAACAGCCGGCTGCGACGCTCCCTCCGATCGGCAAGCAGGGTGACCCCTGCGTGATGGTGATCTTCGGAGCGGCGGGTGATCTGACCGGACGCATGCTCATTCCTGCGCTCTACAACCTCACGCAAGCCGGATTGCTCTCGCGCGACTTCGCGGTCGTCGGCGTCGCCCGCAGCCAGATGTCCGATGAAGAGTTCCGCAAACACGTTTACGAGGACGTAAGAGACTACTGCGGAGAGTGCGTTCAGAAAGATGTCTGGGAGTGGTTTTCCCAGCGATTTTATTACTACACGGGCGATTTCAACGACGACAAGCTCTACGCGCAGCTGAAAGACTATCTCGCCAAGATCGACCAGCAGCACTCTGCCCGTCAGAACTTCTTCTATTACCTGGCCACCGCGCCCAGCTACTTCGGCGCAATCGTGCAGAAACTTTCCACCGCGGGATTGATGGAACAATCGAACGGGCACTGGCGGCGCGTGGTCATCGAAAAGCCGTTCGGCCACGACCTGGAATCGGCGCGCGCCTTAAACAAGCAGTTGCTCACCGTCGTCGATGAAACCCAGATTTACCGCATCGATCACTACCTGGGAAAAGAGACGGTGCAGAACATCATGGCGTTCCGTTTCGCCAACGGGATTTTCGAGCCGGTCTGGAACCGGCGGTATATCGATCATATCCAGATCTCGGTGGCGGAAACTGTGGGAGTGGAAGGCCGCGGCGGTTATTTCGACCATGCCGGCTCCATGCGCGACATGGTGCCCAACCACATCATGCAGCTGATTTCGCTCACCGCCATGGAGCCTCCCATTTCGTTCGACGCCAACGCCGTGCGCGACGAACAGGCGAAGATCCTGCATGCCATCCAGCCCATCAGCGACGAAGAAGTTTTGAGCCGCACCGTGCGTGGCCAGTACGGCGAGGGCATCGAAGACAACAAGCGCGTACCCGCGTATCGGTCCGAGCCTGACGTTCCTTCCGACTCGCGAACCGAAACCTTCGTCGCCATGAAGCTTTTGATCGACAACTGGCGCTGGGCCGATGTGCCCTTTTACCTGCGCACGGGGAAACGCATGCCGGTGCGCAATACCCACATCGTGATACAGTTCCGACGGGCGCCGTTCGTGCTCTTCCGTGATACTCCCGTCGAGCACCTCATGCCCAACCAACTGGTTCTGCACATTCAGCCGGAGGAAGGCATCTCGCTGCAGTTTGCAGCCAAGGTTCCCGGACCGGTCATGCGACTGGGCACCGTCGATATGAACTTTGAGTATCAGGAATATTTTGGCAAGCAACCCTCGACCGGCTACGAGCGCCTGCTGCATGACTGCATGATCGGCGATCAGACGCTGTTCCAGCGCGCTGACATGGTGGAAGCGGGATGGACCGTGGTCAATCCTGTGCTCGATATCTGGAAGGCGCTGCCTCCGCGAAATTTCCCCAACTATGCTTCCGGCACCTGGGGACCGAAGGAAGCCGACGAGTTGCTCGAACGCGACGGGCGCAAATGGAGGAACTTCGAAAAATGATCTTGGCCGGCGACATTGGCGGCACCAACGCTCGGCTGGCTTATTTTCAACCCCAGAACGGGCACCTGCGCATGGTGACGGAGCGCGTCTTTCCCAGCCGCGAGCACCACGAGTTCGGCGAAATCGTCAACCAGTTTCTGGTCGACTCGGGGACGAAACCCGAAGTAGCGTGTTTCGGCATCGCCGGTCCGGTGCGCAATGGTCGCGTCGAGACTTCGAATCTGCCGTGGATTATCGAACAGTCGCGTTTGGCCGAGCAGATTCACCTTCCTGCCACGTGGCTGATCAACGATCTTGAAGCCAGTGCGTGGGGCATCGGCGCGCTCAGCGCGACTGATCTGGTGCCGCTCAATCGGGTGACGGGGCCGACAACAGGAAATCAGGGTGTAATCGCGCCGGGAACCGGGTTAGGGCAAGCCGGGCTCTTCTGGGATGGAAAGCGGCACAATGTTTTCGCCTGCGAGGGCGGGCACACGGATTTCGCCCCGCAAGGGGATTTGCAGATCGAGCTGCTGCGTTTTCTTGAGGCCCGCTTCGGACATGTCAGTTATGAGCGCGTCCTCTCCGGCCCGGGTCTGGTGAACGTGTACGAATTCCTGCGCGATCGTGAACACGAGAAAGAATCTCCCGAACTTGCCGCTGCGATGAAAACAGGAGATCCCGCCGCAGCAATTTCAGGCGCCGCGATGGATGGTTCTTCGCCGCTGGCTGTGAAGACCCTCGATCTGTGGATTGAGGTCTATGGGGCGGAGGCATCGAATCTGGCGCTGAAAGTGATGGCTACGGGAGGATTATTTCTGACTGGCGGCATCTCGCCCAAGATTCTGCCCAAACTCAAGCAACCAGCTTTCATGCAGGCTTTTCTGAACAAAGGCCGGCTGCGTCCGCTGGTGGAGTCGATTCCGGTGCAGGTGGTCATCAACGATAAAGCCGGACTGCTCGGAGCTGCCCGCTGCGCGGCGGTTCGCGGCCAAAGGTAGGCTTCTCTCTGCTCCTCTGTGGGCTCTGTGGTTGAGCCGTCGAAACAAAAATCAACCACCGAGGACACAGGGTTACGGAGGGATTAGGCAGGTTTTCTTTGAGCGCATTGGCAGAAATCCGCAAAGTTGCTACGCCGCAGGAGTTATTTGCCGCGGCGGCCGACGAAGTTCTGCAAGCTGCCAAGAGCGCGGTCGCGGTTCGCGGGCGTTTCATCATCGCGCTTTCCGGCGGATCGACTCCCAAAAGTCTCTACAACCTGCTCGCCACCAATGCCAAGAATGCGCTTGCCTGGGATTGCACGTTCTTCTTCTGGGGCGATGAGCGGCATGTGCCTCCGACTGATCCCGAAAGCAACTACAAAATGGCGAACGAGGCGATGCTCGAGAAAATTCCAGTGTCGGCGGCAAACATCTTTCGCGTGCCTGCGGAGAATCCCGACGCCGAGGCAGCCGCCGCGGAATACGAGCAGACGTTGCAGAAATTCTTCGCAGTCGAGCCCGGCCAGTTTCCGCAATTCGATCTTATTCTGCTCGGCATGGGACCCGACGGTCACACGGCGTCGTTATTTCCGGGCACCGCGGCGCTGCAGGAAAAATCAAGGCTCGTCGTCGCGAATTGGGTGGAGAAATTCAAGACGCATCGCATCACCTTCACTCTGCCCTTATTGAATGCGGCGCGCTCGGTGGTATTTCTGGTCAGCGGAACCGACAAGGCCGATGCCTTGAAAAACGTGCTGGAAGGCGATGCGCCGGGCGAACAGTATCCCTCAAAACTGGTGCGCCCAACGGATGGCAAGTTGATCTGGCTGATCGACCGCGCTGCCGCCAGCAAGTTGAACTAGCAACTGGCAATCAGCAGTCGGCAGTCGGCAGTCAGCAGTTGACGTTCAGGCAGGCGCCACGGGTTAAGGGCTAACTCTGAGTGCAACTGGCTATACTCGCCAGTCGCCAATTTCTTTCAGACCTTTTCCGCGGGCGTGTTCGAACAGGCGGACATGATGGCGGGAGTGTTCGAACTCGTGAATATCGGCCCAGACTTCGGCCTGCCATCCCTTTTCATGCGCCGCGGACTCGCCGCAGGTTGCGCAGCGGGTGTGCAACGTGGTTGAGACCGCTTCGGCTCCTACCGGGACGGCCCCTGGAAGCTCGATGAAAATGCAGCGAACTTCTTTAATTTCTTCGTTTCCGTCGAGTATGTGCTCGTAGCGCAGCAGATAACCGAAGCCGAGCTTCTTGGCTTCGATCTCAGCCTCGGCGCGCGTGTGGAACGGGCCATATTCGGCCCGCAGCTGTTCAGTGGAGTCGCACGCCATCCAAAACGTCTCTTTGTAGGCCATCGCAGCTTTCGCCCTGGGGTTGCGAAGCCGGCTCGCGGCTGCAGGTGGAGCCCGCTTTCAGAATTTCGGGCTTTGCTGTGCAATCCGAAAGCCGAAGCGAACCACAATCAACTCATTGAAAAGTCGTTAGTTAATAGGGTCACGCTGTCGGATCGAAAGCCGCGAACTGAAACCTTTTGCAGAAGCCGATCGTTTTTTCGGAAGACTGGTTCATGCAAAGTAACAAAAATTGCATGAAGCACGTGACATCGATTCTATTTTCCTCGCTCGCATTTCGGCGCACTTCGCTGCACCGACCACGGAATCGCTGCAAGTCCATGCCTTTCAGTGGGTTCAGACCAGAGGCACCGGTCCCAAAGAGCGCTCTGCCAAGGCTGCGCTGCGACCTGGCTCGGGCCAGTTCTTTCCGCCATGGCTGGCGACATACATGGCCAGTTCCAGGCGGCTCCAGACACCCAGCTTGTCGAACGTGCCGCGCAGATGATTCTTGATGACTCGTTCGCTGGTGCCCACGATTTTTCCGATCTCGCGGTTGGTGAGTCCTTCCCACACCAGGATGGCAATTTGAACCTCTTTTGGGGTCAATCGTTCGCACGGGGTCATGACTGGGATTCCTCCTTGGCGAACATGGCAATGGCCAGCTTCACGCGTTTGCGCCCTTCGCGTATGCCGGCACGCAGGAACAACGTGCGCAGGTGCTGTTTGACGGTGCGCGGGCTGATGTTCAGTTGTCCCGCAATTTCTTTATTGCTGCAGCCTTGCACCAGCAGATTCAGGACTTGCTGGTCGCGGGGCGTAACTTTCACCTGGTCGAGATCGATCATTGGTGGTTATCTCCTGGTCTGGGATTACTTCGAACTACGTCCCTTGGCTATGCATGATCTTCGCCAATTCTTCGTCCTGGTGACTTCCACAAGCTAACCCCTTCGGATGGCGTTGCTTGAGGGATGGGCGGCCTTTTCAGGCGCTTTTCAGGCAGGGCATGGTAGGCTGAAGGAATTCCAGCTTTGGTCCTCGCGACGGACCCGCATCGATAGGATCAAGCGCTTTAGGAGTTTCTGACCTTTGGTGGTTCATTCTTTGATTGGTCTGCGATTTCCTTAGCCGGGCAATTGCTTGAAAGCGAGTGGTTAGCTATTTTTTATCAATGAGTTATGGCATTTTCCCATTTCGTTGCTGCGGGTGGGAAGTTGGGCTGAAAGCAGAATACCAAAAACGTCAATCCGGAGTTAAGAATCGCCCAGTTTCAGATTGGTGACCGATTCACGGGCGAAGTGTCATTTTGGGCTGGAATAAGGTGTGGCGGCGAGATTTGCACAGCCGCAGGGACGAGTCGGCCCGTTCCGACAGGTGCGAATCTCTACAAGACTGCGATGCGGACGCATTTTTTCATCGGCAACTTGCGGTCGAGCTTGGAAGTTCTCATCAACGGTACAAAACCGACAGTTCAAAAACATGGTGCGCCAAGGATTCCTATTCACGATCGTGTTTCTGTTCGCTTGCCCGATTGCTTTCTCGCAGGGCGGACCGCCCTACTACACCACCGATCCGGGAACTCCGGGGAACATGCAGTGGGAAATCAATTTTGGATACATGCCCTTTCTTTACGAGGGAAACTCGCTCACGCACACGCCCGACGTCGATATCAACTTTGGCGTGGGAGACCGCATTCAGCTGACCTACGAGAATGCCTGGCTGCGGGTGTGGGACCAGGGCGCTCCCGCGAAATACGGCCTCGGACAAGACAACGTGGGGGTGAAGTGGCGCTTCTACGATAGCGGCGAAGAGGGAATGCAGTTTTCGATTTTTCCCCAGGGCTTTATCAACAACCCGAATCATGCCGCGCAGCGCGGCATTACGCCGCCGGGATCAAGTTTCCTTTTCCCCGTCGAGTTCACCCGGAAAATCGGGCCCATCGACCTGAACCTGGAAACCGGTTACAACATCGTCCATCTCGGGCCGGATGGGTGGTTCGCGGGCATGGTCCTGGGCCATGAATTCAAGAATCGCCTGAAAAATCTGGAACTGGACGTGGAATCGTATACCAGCGGAACCTTCCACCCGCGCTTCGCCCAGCCGCTGGTCGACGTGGGCGCGCGCTACAAGCTGAAGCCGCCCTTCATCCTGTTGTTGATGGCGGGCCGAAGTGCCGCTCGCTTCGCCAGCGATCAGCCGCACTTCGTGGGGTACTTCGGAGTGCAGGTTCTGCTGCCCAAGAAACCCTTCGAGTCGGATACGGAATCGGTTCAACATTGATTCGCGGTCTCAGATTCGCGATCTTTGGATTCGCGATCTTCTATTCGCGCCTCCCGTGCCGGATTACGAAAGTCACCGCGCTCGAAATGAACGATGTGCCTGCCGCACCACTTCTCGATGCGTCCCTGCAATGAAAGACTCGCATTGTCCCGATTCTGGGGTTACACTATGGTTGAGCTGAAGGCGATGACGCAAGTCAGGGCCGAAAGCGAGACCCCAGGCAGTTCCTCCCCGCTAAAAACGAGTTTGCTCCCGAGCGCTGATAAGGGGCTAGAATAAGCGCATCTCCCCCACCCCCGCAGGGGTATCGGATCACAATTTATCGGACGGCTTCCGCGTAATGGAAAAAGAAATCGTCTCCGAGAAAAAAAAGAAGCCGCAGTATGACGAGCAAACGCTCTCGAACTTGCTGGAGGCGGCGTTTGTGCTGCAGGAGCACAACCTGCGCAAGCGGGAGAGTGTGCCGGCCAGCGAGCCGGAAACCGAGCGAGAAAAATCGGAAGTGATTGCGCCGCCGCGGAAGCAAGAAACCAGGCCGGATGCGGCTGCCGCGGTTGCGATGCCTTCCCCTGCAATCGATCGAGCCGCCGTGCTTAGTTTTCCGCGCGAATCAGGTTCTCCGATCGAATCCGCCAAGGACGATTACACGCCCACGCTGGCGCAGATCGTAGAGACCCAGCATCAGATTCAGGTCCAGCACCTCAGACTGGAAGAAGCGCTGCGGGTGATTGCCGAGGGCGTCATGGAAATCACTCACGCCGGCGGCGCCGGGATTGGAATTATCAAAGACAACAAGGTTGTCTACGATGCCATAGCGGGGCAGATGACGCTCGCGCTGGGAAAAGAAGTTCCGGCCGAGAAAGCGCTTTGTTCGGCAAGCCTGCGGACCGGACACGTGATCCGCTCGACGCACGTCAACGCAGACTTCTTGATTGATGGAGAGGAGTGCCGTCGCCGGGGCATTCACGCGCTGATTGTGGCGCCGGTCTATCACACGGGGGGAGTGGGAGGAGCACTGGAACTTTATTACGCCGGCGGCCAGACCTTCACCGAGCCCGATGTGCACACCTGCCAGCTGATGGCGGGATTGATCACTGAGGCGCTGGCGCGAGCCGAAGAACAGAGCTGGAAGAAGTCGCTCGAGAGCGAGCGCGCGGTGATGCTGGAAGCGCTCGAAAAACTCAAGCCGAATCTGGCGGCCCTGGTGGATGCATCGGCGGCGAAGAAATCGGCGCAAGCTGAGGTCGGCGCGACGGAGCCGGCCGCGTCGCCTTCGGCAGGCGCGGCGTCTACCGGCGCATCTGCGGACGCGTCGCCGGCCTCGACTTTCATCTGCCGAAAATGTGGACACTCGCTGGTGGGAGAAGAGCAGTTCTGCGGGAACTGCGGGCTGCCGCGCGGCAGCGACTACGAGCCGCCGAACATGCAGAGCAAGGTCGCATCCTTGTGGCACATGCAGGAAGCGAAAAAGAAATCTGCGACAGCCAACGGCAACGATAGCAAGGCTGACGAAGAAAACGGGGAGTCGTTGGAGGAATCGTTGGCTGCAGCGGGATTCTGGAAAAATCTGCCAGCGGATTCAGATGCCCTGGAGGGCGAGACGAAAAGCAGTGAGCCCGACGATGCGGAGCTCGCGGAGAGCGAACGCGCGGGGGGAAAGCTGGTTGACTGGAGTTCGGCGGTGTCGGCGCGGGATTTTCTGGAGCAGTTGAAGACGCGGCCGGGAGCGCTGACTCGATTCTGGAATTCGCGGCGGGGTGATATTTACCTGGCGATCGCGGTGGTTCTGGTCGTGTGCGTGATCCGATGGGGAATCTGGTCCGACCATCCGGTTGGGGCCAGCGGGACGGCGGCGGCTCACAGCAAGCCTGCGCCGGAGCCGAGTCTTTCGCTGTTTGATCGGATGCTGATCAGTCTGGGATTGGCGGAGGCGCCGGATCCTCCCGAGATCAAGGGCAATCCTCAAACCCAGGTTTGGGTCGACACGCAGACCGCCCTGTACTACTGCCCCGGTGAGGATCTCTACAACAATACCCCTAAGGGAAAGTTCGAAAGCCAGCGCGAGGCGCAATTGGATCAGTTCTCGCCGGCTTTACGAAAGGCCTGTAACTGACAGCATCCACAGCAGTTGTCAGTTAGATTTTCCACAAACGTTCTATTTGACAACCTCTTAACCGAGGAGTGCAATCATACTCACCGCCGCCACTCGTTCGGAGAGTTCAAATTGCCCGGTCCATCGAACCGATCCGGCCGTCCGAGTACTCTGCCGCTGCCAGAGTTAAACCCATTGCTGAATCCATTGCTGGGAGAAAACATGGGGAGGTGGGCAGAAGTCTATTTCAAGACCCCTCCTGAAAATCGCGAACAGGCCGTGTTGGAGTTGTTGCAGGAACTGGAACGCGAATATGCCGAACGAAGAGGCGGAGAAAGTTCATCGCACGCTGCCCGCTGGACAGCAGAACAGGGATTAACCCAGGACGATTCAACATCGGCAGGTGCAAGCGGGGCGGCGGGGCTATACGCAGAAACCGAGGCACGGGATCATCAAACACCGATTGGTCAGAAATCGATTGAGATGCGGCCTTCCGAAACCCCGCGGGTGATTCATTGCCGTTCGTGCGGGCAGGCGAATGGCGTGGGACAGAGATTCTGCGGGATGTGCGGAGGTCCCATGGCGGACCCTGTCGAAGCCGCGACTGCGCCGTTTTTGGAAAGGGGTCCGGATCGCGAGCCGCGCGCGAATGAGTTGCCCGGCAACGAGCATCGGTCGGGGAATTCGAGCGACGTTGGGAGATACGAGGCAACCGAGAGCCCATCGCTGGCCCATGGGTTTCTAGGATTGCAGGACGGTGGATTGCAGGACCTGGGATTGCAGGACATAGATCGGCTACGCGCAAAGCGTGCGACGAGCGAGGAGCTTCTTCGCTCCTGGGACTATCCACCGAGCCGGTCGTATCGCGGCTATATCGGCGCAATACTCGTGGTGGTGATAGTTGCGCTCGGGTATGTCGCCTGGAAAAACGCGAAGTCGTCCGGGGCGTCCCCGCTGGCAACTCAAGCGCCGGTTCCTGCTGCCACGGAATCGGCACAGCCAGCGCCTGCGGCGGCCGAGAAGGCGGCTACTCCGTCGAGTGAAAATCGGGCGAGTGAAAAGTCCGCGAGTCAGACGCCGACGGAAGCAGCACAGGGTGCAGGCGAGGCGAAGGGCAACGGATCAAGCCCCGCAGGCGCGAGTGGGGAAAAAGCAGCGCCGGTTGCAACTGCGACTGCCGGATCGGCGCCCGGTGGGTCAGTTCCCGCGCCAGCAGCTGCG
This sequence comes from Candidatus Sulfotelmatobacter sp., assembly GCA_030040965.1. Lineage (GTDB taxonomy): Bacteria > Acidobacteriota > Terriglobia > Terriglobales > Acidobacteriaceae > Sulfotelmatobacter. Next base: position 17,555 of record JASHOT010000004.1, read on the forward strand.
CCTGGCGGCAATGGCTCGGAGGAATTGGCGATCGCCAAGAACTATCTGAATGCGAGCGGAGGCCATCAGGCAGACAGCAGAGAGGCCGTCGATTGGCTGTGGAAGTCCGTGGCCAAGAGAAATGCCGAAGCGACCATGCTTCTCTCCGATCTCTATTTAAGAGGCAACGGCATCGGCAAGAATTGCGATCAGGCGCGGGTGTTGCTGGATGCAGCCGCGAGCCGCGGAATCAAGGAAGCGGGTGTGCGGCTGCGCAACATGCAGGCGTTTGGTTGCCAGTAACGGGACCTACGCTTTGGCCACCTGCGGGATCTTCACTCTTCAGTCCATAACTCTTCAGTCCATGGAAACCGATCCCGCGAAATCTACTGGGTCAAGAGCGCCGGCTGGGGCTGGCGCGATTCATACCACAGAGCCAGTTCGACGCGATTCCACAGGCCGAGCTTGTCGTAAATGACGCGGAGATAATTTTTCACTACGTGCTCGGTGGTGCCGATGGCATCGGCTACTTCGCGATTCTTCAGGCCTTGGGCAACAAGCTGGATGACTCTCTGTTCGCGTTCATTGGGGATACGGGTTCCATAGCGGCCATTTGCAGACATGATTGCCTCCGGTACAACAGGGTCGCGAGTTTGACTCGCTTGATTCCGCCAGTGATGCCGAAGCGGAGAAATAAACGATTGAAGTGCGCCTTTACCGTGCGGCGCGCCATCTTCAACTGAGTAGCGATTTCAGCGTTATCACAACCTTGTAAAAGCAGTTCGACGATCTGCTGCTCGCGTGGCCCGAGCCGAACCGTCTGCTCCTTCATGACACCTCCCTCTTTGCCCCCAGTCGAACAACTGAAGTGGGCGCGGCTGAAAGATTTCCAAAAATGAGAGCATCCAAAATGCCATTTCGAGAAGAATTTCTCTATTGCCAAGGAACATCTTTTTCCACAGCAACTTGGCGAAAATCCCGTGAATTTACGGGCGGTTGGAACTGCGCGAATAGAATGACGGGCGGCGACCAGAAGCGCGAAAACCCGCGTGGAAACGAGTGAAAATCGATTTCTGATGGGCGGAGCAGCCACGCCGGTAACTCGCTCCCCGGGGAAAATACCTAGGTGGAATCCTGTAGGAAGGAAATACAGACTTCTCCGTACTCAGGTGAACACCTTAGCGCAAAACTTCCAGGCAATCCGGTAGTGCTCTGAACAAATTACACGGCGACTTCGGCAACCTCCGGCCCGTCAATCTAGTTTGTGCAAGTGGAAGACCACACGCGTTTCCGCATTCAGGGACCTAAACAACCCCGCAATTTGCCCGCGTGGCACTTTGACGATAACCTGCGCAGGTGAGTTGCGCGATGCACATTTCTGCCGCGGAGTTTCGGATCGAGGCTCCGCTCACACTTGGTGACGACGAAGTCCATCTGTGGCGGCTGGATCTGGGGAATGTGGATCTGGGGCGAGTAGAGACGAGCCGCGAGGATTGGGCCGGGGCGGCAGGGGAAGAGGAAAAATGGCAGGCGATTCTTTCCGAAGATGAGAAAGCGCGGGCAGCGCGTTTTCGTTTCGAAGGTGACCGTCACTGCTTCTCCGCTACCCGCGCCATTCTGCGGACGATTCTGGGGAGCTATGTTGAATCTGAGCCGAAGGCGCTGAAGTTTGAGTATTCAGAGAAGGGCAAGCCTTGCTTGAGCGGAAATCACTCGGGCACGGATTTCCGGAATCGAATCGAATTCAATGTGTCGCATTCCGGAAGGGTGGCACTTCTGGGCTTCGCACGATCCCGGGCCGTGGGAGTGGATGTTGAGCAGATCCGAACGAACGTTGAAGTAGAATCTATCGCCCGACGATACTTTTCAGAGCACGAAGAGCAGCAGCTTTTCGCACTGCCGGATTCGGAGAGGCTCTCCGGCTTTTACCGCTGCTGGACTCGAAAAGAAGCATTCATCAAGGCTGTCGGAGGGGGGCTATCGCTCCCGTTGGATCAGTTCGATGTCTCGCTGAAGGAGGGAGATGAAAATGCCCTGCTGGCGACGCGTCCGGACCCAGAGGAGGTTTGCCGCTGGACGTTGCGCGACGTGGTTGCAGGCTCAGGGTACGTAGGCGCCTTATGCGTGCAAGGCCAGGGATGGGTGCTGAAGTGCTAATCGCTCGCGCGAGTTGATTGAGGATAATGAAGAAAAATGATTTCCTGCTGGCTGCAATAGTTTGCACATCCGAGCTGAAAAAATGCGCGTTTTAGCCGAAGAACCATGATTTTCCCTTTATCTCTATCAATTTACAGTACAATGGCAAAAGCCGCTCCGGCATAGCACTTGCGGGCGATAAGATATCACGTTGGTTTTGATGTACACTGACGTAACTAGTTTTCCAGATCGCTTTGATCTGGTGCCGTTTTTGATGTCACTCGGCATGTCCCCCCGATAGCATGTCTGGAATTAATCAAACGACGTTTTCAACATGCAGTAACTAACAAGCAGTAAATTCAAACCGACGAACCTGGGAGGTTCATACTCTTGTCTTCGACCAGTCATTTGATTGAACCGCACGGCGGTGAACTTATTAATCTTCTGGTATCTGGTGAAAAAGCTGCAGAACTGAAAGCCCATTCGCGCGAGTGGCCGTCATGGGATCTTACGGCGCGCCAGATTTGCGATCTCGAACTTCTGATCAGCGGAGGATTCTCTCCTCTCACCGGCTTCATGACCAAAGCCGATTACGAAGGCGTGTGCCATAACATGCGCCTGGCCAGCGGAGTTCTCTGGCCCATGCCGATCACCCTGGATGTGAGCGAGGAATTCGCGAAGAAACTCACTGCGGGCACGAGCAAGGTTGCGTTGCGCGATGCCGAAGGCGTGATGCTGGCGGTTTTACACGTGGAAGAAATCTGGCAGCCGGAGCGTTCTGCTGAGGCCAAGGCAGTTTTCAACTCGACCAGCAAGGCACATCCGGGAGCCGACTACACGATCAACAAGGCGAATCCCTGGTATGTGGGCGGGCGCGTGGAAGGATTGCAGGCGCCTTCGCATTACGATTTCCGGTCATTGCGTTTGACTCCGGCAGAGTTGCGAGCGGAGTTCGCGCGCGTGGGCTGGCGCCGTGTGGTGGCCTTTCAGACCCGCAATCCCATGCACCGCGCTCACGTGGAACTGACGTTCCGCGCCGCCAAGCAGGTGGAAGCGAACCTGTTGATTAATCCCAGCGTGGGCCTGACCAAGCCCGGCGACGTGGATTACTTCACGCGCGTGCGCTGCTACCAACTACTCAGCTCGAAGTATCCGCAGGGAACGCAGAAGCTTTCGCTGCTGCCCCTGGCGATGCGCATGGGCGGACCGCGAGAGGCGATCTGGCACGGCCTGATCCGCAAGAACCATGGCTGCACGCATTTTATCGTCGGCCGCGATCATGCGGGCCCGGGCTCGGATCCGGAGACGAAGAAGCCGTTCTATGGTCCGTACGAAGCGCAGGAACTTTTCCGCAAGCACGAAAAGGATATCGGCGTGACCATGGTGCCCTTCAACATGATGGTCTATCTGGAAAGTCAAGACCGTTATGTGCCGGACGACGAAGTGAAAAACGGCGACCGCGTGCTGAACATCTCCGGGACGGAACTGCGGCAGCGGCTGAATGAAGGACGCGACATTCCGGGATGGTTCACTTATCCGGAAGTGGTGCACGAGCTGCGGCGCAGCTTTCCGCCTCGCTCACGGCAGGGCTTGACAGTCTTCTTCACCGGACTTTCGGGTTCGGGGAAATCGACCATCGCCAATGTGCTGCTGACCAAGTTTCTGGAAGTGGGCGGGCGTCCGGTGACGCTGCTCGACGGCGATCTGGTGCGCAAGCATCTTTCGTCGGAGCTGGGATTCTCGAAGGAGCACCGCGACATCAACATCCGCCGCATCGGCTACGTGGCTTCGGAAATTACCAAGAATGGCGGCATCGCCATCTGCGCGCCAATCGCGCCGTATGACGCCACGCGCAAACATGTGCGGCAGATGATCGAGCCTTACGGTGGCTTCATCCTGGTGCACATCGCGACCTCGGTCGACGTTTGCGAACAGCGCGACCGTAAAGGCTTGTATGCCAAGGCGCGCGCCGGCATCCTCAAGGAATTTACCGGCATCTCAGATCCCTACGAAGTTCCGGCGGACGCCGAGGTGACCATCAACACCGGCGAACTCTCCCCGGAAGAAGCCGCGCAGGAGATCATTCTGCATCTTGAGCGCGAGGGCTTCATCGGAGTGAACGGGGCGGCAGTATAGCAGGCAGGGACGATCATGGAACTGTTAGCGGGCAAAATCGCGGTTGGTTTCATCGTCGGAGTTCTGATTGGATTGACCGGCGTGGGGGGCGGCGTGTTGCTGCTCCCTGTGCTGATCTTCGGCTTGCGAGTACCGGCGATTGTGGCCGTCGGATCCGACGCGCTGTTTAATTTTTTCACGAAAATTCCCGCGAGCCTGTTGCACCTCAAGAAAGGCACGGTGCGCCGCAAGGTGGTAATCGCTCTGGCGGTGGGGAGCGTGCCGGGATCGATCCTCGGCGTTGAGTTGCTGGTGCGCATCCGGCATGTGTATGGCGAGGGAGTGAACAACTTCATCAAGATGGCCGTGGGCGTTCTGCTGATCGTGATTCCGTTTCTTCTCCTGTTTCAGAAGCACATTGAGGAGAAGGTCGCGAATCGGCCTCCGACGATGAAAGGATTCGCCGGCATGGCTGGAATCGGGCTGATTGGCGGTTTCCTGGTCGGAATGACGTCGGTCGGTTCCGGCAGCATCATCATGATGTTGCTCCTTCTTTTCTACAGCTTTCCGCCCAAGATCAACGTGGGAACCGACATCGTGCACGCTGTGGTTCTGACGGGAGTCACCAGCATGATGCATTGGCGTCTGCACAATGTTGATCCCGGACTGGTGGTTTCACTGCTCATCGGTTCCATCCCCGGAGGGCTGCTGGGCTCGCACCTGGCCACGCGGGTTCCCATGCTCTGGCTGCGGCGAATTCTCTGCGCCCTGCTCCTGATTACGGGCGCGCGCATGCTGTGGCCGGCGTTCTAGACTGGACCTCGTTTTTTAAATTGAATCTTAAGGACTCATGACTTCTTCTTACTCGGACATTCTCACCCGCATCGATGCCGCTCTTCACGCTACGCGTCCGGTTTTCGAGCGTTTTACTCCAGGCGCGATCGAAGCAGAATATAAAGCCGGCCACGACCCCGTGACAGCCGCAGATCGCGCGGTCGATGCCGTTCTGCACCAGACCTTGCTGCGTGACGGCGAGGGCTGGCTGTCGGAAGAGACGGCGGATAGTCCGGCACGCCTCGATAAAGAACGGGTATGGATTGTCGATCCGCTCGATGGCACGCGGGAGTTCGTGCTGGGGCTGCCGGAGTTCTGCGTTTCGGTTGGGTTTGTCGAAAATGGCCGCCCCGTAGCCGGTGGAATCTACAATCCGGCGACGAAGGAGACGTTCCTGGGTTCGGTGGACAGCGGGGTACTGTATAACGGCAAACCAGCGCAGCCGAGCCATCGGAAAACTCTGGAGGGAGCGTTGGTTCTGGCCAGCCGCAGCGAGGTCAAGCGCGGTGAGTGGAAACAATTTGAGGGCACAGCATTTCAGATTCGCGCCATGGGCTCGGTTGCATACAAGCTGGCGCTGGTTTCCGCTGGACTGGCCGACATTACATTCACTCTGACTCCCAAGAACGAGTGGGACGTCGCCGCCGGAGCCGCATTGGTCGAGGCCGCGGGCGGATTCGTGAGCACTCTGGAAAAGACCAATCTGACGGCCAACCGGCGTGATCCGTTGCTCTCAGGACTTCTCGCGTGCGGGCCATTCCTGAAAGAAGAGTTACTTGCCCTGGTTGAGCCGCATGTTTCAGTGGGGTAACTGCGCGGCCAGCCTGTAGGACTCCATCTGCACTCAGGCAAAACGGGCCCTCACCTTGTAAGCGCCTGTTCTCGCCAGGTATCAAATTGCGAACGGGGTTGATAGGCTGACACAATGATTGTCATCCACTCCCCGAGATTGCAGCTCAGCCAGTTCCAGATGACGGATGCACCGGAAGTTTTTGGATGCATCACGCCCGCCATCGCCAAATTCATGCCCTGGGAGCCGCCAACCTGGAGCGAGTACGTGGCGCGATGCGAGAAAAGAGCGCAGTCTCCGGACCCGGACAGGCTTTCTTTCGTCATCCGGCGGATCGACAACAGGGAATGCCTTGGCATGGCCTCGTTTGAAGGCGCGGATTCCGTCTCGCCCGAACTCGGCCTTTGGCTCAAGGAAAGCGTGCACGGGCAGGGTTTCGGCCGGGAAGTCGTGGCCGCACTGGTTGAGTGGGGACACACAAGTCTCGGCAAAGGAAGTTTCATCTATCCGGTGGCCGTACAAAATACCGCCAGCAGGCGTATCGCTGAGCGTCTTCACGGCGAGATCATAGGCAACCTCAAGAAGCCAAAATACGACTGCGTCGTTTACAGGATTCCCTTCTGCGAATCGCCTTAATTCTTCGTAGGTTCCGACTTCATGACTTTTCCTGGTCAATAGAGCCACCCCTCGTCGTACGCCGAACGCGGCGTCCCTCACGGTCTTTTCAATTTGTGCTTGACAGGATCACGCAATAACTGTTACATGTTGTAACGCTACAATGACTAACACAAAGCCAGGACGTCTAACGAATCTGGGAGAAGTCGAGCAAGCGGTTATGGACTTCATCTGGACGCACGGACCGAGCACGTCAGAAGCCTGTCGCGAGGGCCTTGCCGCGTCGCGCCCCATGAAAGACTCGACCATTCGCACTGTGCTCCGCAGGTTAGAGGAAAAAGGCTTCCTCACGCACAAGATCGAGGGCAGGACGTTCATCTACCGCGCGTCGCACGCGAGGGCAAAAGTTGCTGTGCGAGCGGTGAAAAACATTATTGACCGTTTCTGCAGCGGCTCGGCGGAGGAATTGGTGCTTGGCATGGTCGACAATGCCGTACTCGACCGCAAGCAACTGGAGCAACTTGCGCGCAAAATCGCCGCACGCGCCAACACTCCGCAGAAGGGGGACTGAGCCATGATGCCCATCGACATTCCACTGTCCGAGAACTTTCTGATAGAGCTTTTGAATCCTGCAGTGCGAGCCCTCATGCTGGCCGGTGCCGCAGGGTTGGCACTGGCGGCATTTCGCGTAAAAGCTACGCCGGCACGCTTGTTTGCGTGGAAGACAGTCCTGTTGGCTGCGCTGGCCATGCCTTTGCTCGGATGGATGCTGCCCGCGACGATGATTCCAGCATCGTGGCTGCTGCGCTTTGAGAAAAATGCACTGCCGGCGCAATCGAATCACGATTCATCTTCTTACCGTTCGTCTTCTTCCTACCGCTCTTCTTCCAACTTCAGGCCGTCGACTCCGAGCAATCGCCGCACAGATCGAACGGGTTCCGCTGGTTTGGAGCAAGCGGGCACTGTATTCCGCGATCGTAGTTCTATTCGAGGTTCTGTTCGAACGACGGAAGCAGTTCCGGCTCAAAAACAATCAGACCAAATAGCCTACTGGCCTGACATTGCGATTGCGTTTTATCTGGCAGTGGCGTCGCTGCTTCTTGTTCGTATGGTGACCGGGCTGCTTCTCGGCCGTCGCGTGAAACGTACGGCGATAGAGATTGGTGATCCGCGAGTGGCCGCTCGTCTTGCGCGCTGTTCGCGCTCATTTGGACTCCGCTCGACCCCGCGATGTGCGGAATCAGAACTCATCGCTGTGCCGGTCACGATGGGAGTACTGCGGCCAGCGATTCTTCTGCCACGAAATTGGCGCGAGTGGGATAACGCCAAACTGGACGCCGTCGTCGCGCATGAAATGTCGCACGTGGCACGGGGCGATGCGCTGATGCAGCATCTTTCGCTGCTTCATCGTGCAATGTTCTGGTTCAGTCCGCTCGCCTGGTGGCTGGATCGTCATCTCGCCGGGCTAGCCGAGCAAGCCAGTGACGAAGCGGCGCTTTCCTGCGGCGCAGATTCGAACGACTATGCCAACACCTTGCTGGGATTTTTCGAGGCTGTGCATGCTGCCCGCGGGCGCGTGTGGTGGCAGGGCGTCGCCATGGCCAAGGCCGGCCAGGCAGAGCGCAGGCTGGAACGAATTCTCGCATGGAACAAGCAAGGAGCTATCGCCATGGGCCTTAAAAAGTCAGCCGCCGCCGCTATACTTGTGTTTGCAGTTCCAACGATTTTTCTGGCTGCTTCGTTACGACCTCTTCCCGATCAAGTCTCCACGGCGCAGGAGACGCAGCAGACGCAGGTCCCCCCGTCGTCGGACAAGCCATCGGCGGCGGTGCCTGAGGTTCAGGCCGAACCCACGCCAACCCCGAGCCAGGGAGCCACGGTTACTACGTCCGGCGTTGTGGTTTCAAAAGAGGGGGGCACGTCCTTTTCTTCCGTCGCTCCGATTGCACCGATGAGCGCTGTCGGCGCGTCTTCTGCGTGGTCGGGCCAGGGTGGACGCTCGGGATACTCGTACGCTTACGGCTACGATGACGACGAACGGTTTGTGATCGTCTCCGGCAAGATGGATTCATTCACCATGTCTGGTTCGGGCCAGGATGTTCGCCACGTGCAACGTCTGAGAAAGCAGATCCCGGGCGACTTTATCTGGTTCCAGCGCGACGAGAAGTCTTACATCATTCGCGACCAGGCCACGATCGACCGAGCACGAAGCTTCTGGGCTCCGCAGAATGATCTCGGCAAAAAACAGGAGGCGCTTGGCGATCAGCAGGAAGCGCTGGGGAAACAGCAGGAGGCCCTAGGCGCGAAGATGGAACAGATTCATGTGACGCCTCCCGATTTGAGCGCAGACCTTGACCGACTGAAGGCGAAATTGAAACAGCTCAGTTCTAGCGGCGCAACGGTAGACCAGTTGGGCGAAATTCAATCGGAGATCGGCGAGCTTCAGAGCAAGATCGGGGATATTCAGTCGCGCGCCGGCGATCAACAATCCAAATTGGGCGAAGAGATGAGCGCGCTGGGAGAGCAGCAGAGCAAACTGGGCGAACAGCAAGACGAACTGGGCCGGCAGCAGGAAAAAGCCGCACGCGATGCGACGCAGAAGATGAAACAACTCCTCGACGAATCGATCAAGAACGGCACTGCGCAGCCGGAACCGCAGAGCAGTGAAGGTGGAACGATATAAGTGTCAGCCGCGCGATTCGCCTTAGCGTCGTTCGGTCAAACCGGGTCGCGTGCAATTCTATCTCGGTCAGAGTGGCAGATTCGCTCAAGAGATTCGAACCACGAGCAAGGTTGCGTCGTCGCGAAAGTTTCCCCCGCAGAAGGCGGTAACCTGCTGCATGATGGCGCGTTGAATATCGAGCGCGCTTCCATCTCGTGCGCGAGCGGCCTTGAGGAGCCGCTCGTCGCCGAACTCTTCGAGTCGGGCGTTTTCGGCTTCGGTGATGCCGTCGGTCGACAGCAACAGGGTGTCACCGGGTTGAAGCTTCACGGCATAGTCCAAATAGGTCCAATCCGGCAATGCGCCGAGCACCGCTCCTCCTCCTGGCAAGGATTCTGTCGTGCCGTTGCTGCGCAATAGAAGTCCGGGTGAGTGTCCGGCATTCTCGTAGGTTAGCGTGCCGCCCTCGGCGTCGAGCACCGCGTAGAAGAAAGTTATAAACTTCCCCGGGGCGTTGTTGGCGCAAAGAAACTTGTTGAGCTTGGTGCAGACCACCTGAGGCGATGCATCGACGGTGGCGAGGGCGCGAAACGAGGCCTGGAGATTCGCCATGAGCAACGCGGCCGTGATTCCTTTTCCGGCAACGTCGCCGATGCAGAGGCCGACGCGATCTTTGTCGAGTTGAATCACGTCAAAGTAGTCGCCGCCAACTTCACGCGCAGGCTGCCAGGCGCCGGCGATCTGAACTCCGGGCGGCTGCGGCAATGTGCTGGGCAGCAGCATTTGCTGAATCTCGCGCGCCCGCTTGAGTTCCTCCTCCTGCTGCTGCAGCGCGATGGTCCCTTTCTCGACGGTCTGCTCCAGCAGCTGGTTGCGTTCTTTCAGCTTCCGTTGGAGTTCTTCCACGCCAAATCCAGTAACGTTGGCGATCATTACAACGACGATGCAGAAATAGCCGATCTTGGAGAACAGCAAGGAGAATGGCTCGGGTTCAATCTTGGTCCACTGCAGGAACAGAATCGAGCCCGCGGCGCAAATCACACCGAGGACGATTTGGACCAGGAGAAATGCCACCCAGTTCCAGGGGAACGGGCGGGTCACATACAGGCGCCGGCTGGCGAAGACGAGAGGAACGACAAGGTTGCCCACCGTGAGGGTAGCAAGCAGGATGACCCACAGTGAAGCCGGCTGCTTGATCGAGACCAGGAGCGCATAGACCACAAACCCGACGGCCACGAGTATCTGCTCGATCCGGAAGATGAAGCGCCACCGAACGGAACGCTTGAGAGTGACCGAAGGAGTGCTCACGCGTGACTCGCTGTGGAAGTTGAACAGCAAGGGTAACGCGGAGGAAGAGAAAAGTCATGCGGCACGATCAGTTCGTCGTGCGATTGCCTGCATCAGCCTCAAGGTCATGATATTTTGCGGTTTTTCGTGGTACTCTGCTCGCCTAATGAAGTGAGCCGCGGCATGTTCTCGCGATCCCATCCAATTCTCATATCGTTCCTTACGCTGGTCTTATTCCGGCTGACCGTCCTCGACGACGACCCCAAGGCTCCTGCTCCCAATCCAGAGCTTGCATCCGCGGACCAACTGTTTGGGGCGGGCAAATTCGCGGAAGCTGAAAGCAGTTACCAGGTGATTTTGCAAAAAGACTTCAAGCTGGTGGCAGCGCAAGTTGGACTGGTGCGCTCGATGTTGAAGCAGCAGAAAATCGATGAATCGCTCGAGGCGGTAAACAAAGCATTGACGTTAATGCCGGATTCCGCTGCCTTGCTGGCAGTACAAGGCGAGGTACACTTCCGGCGCGGAGAAATGTCGGTCGCCGAGACGTCGTATCTCAAGGCAAAGTCTATCGACCCGAAAGAAGTGCGTACCTACCTCGGACTGGCGCGACTCTATTCCTCCTACTCGCTTTACCGCAAAGCCTACGACCTGCTGGAGACTGCCCACAACCTTGCAGCGACCGACATTGAAGTGCAGCGGGCCTGGATGGGGATGCTTCCCCGCAAGGAAAGGCTGGCGGCACTGGAATCGTATCTCGCCGGACCACATCCTGATAATCCCGAGGAAACGCAATGGATGCAGGAGTATCTGGATTTTCTGAAGGCGACGGTGGACAAGCCTGTACATGCGTGCCGACTCATCAGCAAGGTGGAGCAGACGGAGACGAATCTGGAGGTGATGACTGGCGCGGACGGACGCCGCATGCGGGGGATAGGACTTTCAGTGAACCTTAACGACCGCCATGCACACCTGCTGCTCGACACTGGTGCCGGCGGCATCATCGTGAGCCGCAAGGTTGCAGAGAAAGCCGGACTGCCGCAGATTTCGGCCGCTCACTATGGAGGCATCGGGGACAAGGGCTTGCAAAGTGGCCACACTGCCGTGGCAGACCACATCCGAATCGGGGAGTTGGAGTTTCAGGACTGCGTGGTATCGGTAAGCGAGAAAGGCTCAGTAGCGGACGAGGACGGCCTGATCGGTGCCGATGTGTTTGGCGCCTATGTGGTAGACATCGATTTGCCGGGGATGAAGTTGAAACTATCTCCGTTGCCGAAACGTCCGGAAGACACCGTCGCCCCAAAATCACTGAACAGCGAGGGAGAGGAGCAGGCAAACGCCGAGCAGAAGGAAGAGAGCACGAGCGAGTTGGGTTTGAAGCCGGAGAAGCCAGCCACGCCAGAGCCGAAACCCGCGCGCCGCCTTCCGAGGGATCGCTATATTGCCCCAGAGATGGCGAACTGGACGAAGGTGTTCAGATTTGGGCACACGGTGCTGGTTCCGACATTTGTCAACGATTCTCCCGCCTTGTTGTTTGGGCTGGATACGGGAGCGTTCACGAACATTCTCTCGCTGCACGAGGGGCGGCAATTGGGCAAGGTGAATTCTGAGGACCGCC
>JASHOT010000040.1 GCA_030040965.1 Candidatus Sulfotelmatobacter sp.
GAACCTCAATCGCCTTTGCAGGATCGCCATGACTCAGGGCCAGAGATGCGCGGACACCCGGGAGGTAATCGAAGCGGACCGAAGTGTCCTCGGGAAAATCTTGTTCCAGATCACTTGCCAGAGACTGAGCCTGAGAAGCATCGCCCGACATGGCTAGTACGAGAGCTGCGCCAAACCGGTCCTCCCGGTTCCTGGCAACCGCAAGTGCAGTCATCGCTGTCTTTTTTGCCATAGACGCGTTCCCAAAAAAGGCTTCCCACAGTGCGGCTTTGGTTTCGTATAAAGCTGCCCTTTCGCGATGTCCTGCCTGTTGCGCCAAACCGATGGCGTTCTCTGACCACTTCTCAGACTCTTGCAGGTGACCGGTATACGCTAGAGCAAAAGCCTGGCGGTCCGAGAGCCAGTCCTCTGTGCCAGGTTTTCCTTCAGCTGCGGCTACCGCTCGTTGCATGCCTGCGCTGTCGCCTTTCAAGAAGGCGACGTCGAATCGCAGACGCGACAAGAAAGGACCTTCCATTTTTCGCTCGGAGGCCCTCCGAAGCAGGTCTTCAGCCTCTGCGGGGCGGTCAAGGTAAACAAGGTCGTCGCCAAGGAGGAAATATCCAGTGAAAGTATCGGGAGCAAGTTCAATGGCTTTACGACCCTCTTCGGCTGCCCTTTCATATCTGCCGAGCACGGGATAAATGAAACCGGCTAGGAATGCGTGAGTTTGCCATTCACGGGGATAGACTTGCGCCCACTGCTCACAGGTCTGCTGCGCCTTTTCCTGATTTCCGGTTCCTCGTCCGTCATAGTAAGCTGTGATGAAAAACCGCTCTCTGTCACTGGCACGATCGCGTAGTTCGTAAGCTTGGCGAATGTTCTCCGTGGCTAGGTCGGACTCACCCGTCGCGCCGTAAAAAAGTGCGAGGGAGGCATAGGCCATCGCAAATTTCGGGTCGATCTCCACCGCGCGCTTGAAAAAAGGCAGACCGGCTTCGTCGCCCGATGTGGCATTGGTTTTCCAGCCCATGCTGTACTGTTGCAAAGCCTCGAGAGAAGACGTAGTGGCTTCCTCGAGGGGGACGTCATGCTGCTGAACGGTGGCGAGCGATTCGCCGACGCGCGCTCTGAATTTGCTGGCCATTTGACTAAGGGCATTCAACACATCTTCTTTCTTGTCGGCTTGCACCAGTTCGTCAGCGAGTAATTTTCCGGTGTGGCAGTCTTCTGCTCGCAGCCCCAGGACATATTGGTTCCCCAGAGTCGCGATGGAACCTCCCAGGACAGCGGCACTGGCAGTACGCTGACAGACTTCCCGCGCGAGTTGCGGTGTGAGATGTGCATCGGCGGGTTGGCTCATCATTCGCAGCGTTTGCTCGACGCGGTCTTCGGAAACGAGGCTTAGAAAAGGAGATTGTTCGAGTTGTACGACTAAGCCCTGCCGCAGTGTGCCGTCGAAAACAGGATCGCCAGTGGAGTTGGCGAAGTCGGCGAGGACGATGGTGTCCTTGTCTGTGAGTCTGGGCTTGCGTGGGAAATGAAAAAAGCTCGCAATGGAAAAGCCCAGCGCAATCGCGGCGGCAGGCACAATCACTTTCCAGCGCCGTACAACGAACATTTTGGCTGCGTTCTCCGTGCTTGCTGTCACAGCGTGTGGATCCGTGTCCCGTTTCAACCGCTGCAGGTCGGTGCGAATCTCTGACGCATGCTGGTAGCGGAGGTTGCGATCCTTCTCGAGACACTTGTTGACGATTCGATCCAAGTCAGCCGGCACAGCGCGGTTTAGCTGGACGAGTGGAATGGGCGCTCGGTTCAGGATCGCATCGAAGATCACTGCCGTGCTCTCGCCAATGAACGGCAACCGACCACTTGCCATTTCGTAGAGCACAGCTCCTAGCGAGAATAGGTCGGTCCGCGAATCTAGTTCTTGCGTCCGCGCCTGCTCTGGCGACATGTAAGCCACCGTTCCCACTGCCGTCCCCGGGCTGGTCAAATGCTCTTCTATGGTCAGCGTCGATCGAGCACCGTCCACGTCCACCGTGTCGCCCAATGAGGTTGATACCTTCGCCAAGCCAAAATCCAGAATCTTGGCGTGACCACGCTCCGTCACGAAAATGTTCGCTGGCTTGATGTCACGATGGACGATGCCTTTGGCATGAGCTGCATCCAGCGCGTCCGCAAGCTCAATCCCCAGGGAGAGTAGGGTCTGAATCTCCATCGGCCTACCGCTAATCCGATGCTTTAGCGTCACGCCGTCCAGAAATTCCATCACTATGAATGGCTGCCCATCTTGACGGCCGATCTCATGGATCGTACAGATGTTGGCGTGATTTAGGGCAGAAGCGGCCTGCGCCTCCCGCTCCAGCCGCGCCAGAGCGAGATGGTCTTTGGCTGCCTCATGCGGCAAGAACTTCAGAGCAACGAATCGGCGCAAGGCCTTATCCTCGCCCTTGTAGACGACTCCCATGCCCCCGCCCCCTAGCTTTGACACGATCCGGTAATGCGAGACGAATTGGCCTTCAAGCGGAGGCGAAAGATGACTCGATTCTGGATTTCTGGAACGAGCAGTCCATCGTGCTGCTACTTCGAGGGCAGGACGCCCGAGAAAGCTTCCGGCTTCCCGATCGGAATTGAGTAGCGACCGGACCTCTCGCTCTAACACCGCATCGCCCGCGCAGGCTTTCCGCACGAATTCCTCGCGTTCGTCGGCTGGCAATTGCAGAGCAGACTGCAGCAAGGCGTCAACTTCTTTCCAGCGTTCGGGATCCATCCGGAGATTCACCCTTCATTTCGCGATAGAGCCACGCCCGTGCAGAACTCCAGTCTCGCATCACGGTTATGGGAGATACCTTGAGGATCTCCGCGGTTTCCTCCACGCTTAGTCCTCCGAAGAAGCGAAATTCCACGACTTGTGCCTTGCGGGAGTCAAAGCGCGCTAGCGCCTGCAAGGCGTCGTCGAGCGCGACCAGATCCTCATCTCGCTCGCGCACAACCGCAGTTTCCTCCAGTGAGACGTGCTCAACTGCCGCTCCGCGCTTCAGGTTATGCCGCCGAGCATGATCCACTAGAATCCGCCGCATTAGCTGCGCCGAAACCGCAAAGAAATGGGCGCGATTTTCCCAGCGCATTCGCGTGTAGTCCGTGAGTCGAAGGTAGGCCTCGTTCACCAGGGCCGTCGTCTGCAGACTGTGCCCAGTCCGCTCTGCGTTCATGTAATAGCGAGCCAGGCGGTGCAGCTCGTCGTAGACAATCGGCGTCAATTTTTCGAGGGCGCTCTGGTCTCCGTCAGTCCAGGCACGGAGAAGGGCGCTCACGTCGCCGCAAGGCGGCGCTTTGACGTCGCCGTCTTCTCCTGGTGCTGACTTCCCCATGGCCCCACGCTTACCGAATCATAGCCCTGCATCAACGCCCCTTCAAGAAAACTGATTCCGCTGTGATAGTTCCGCTCAACCGATTGCGCCTATTTAGGTGAGCAAGCCCTCAGGCCCCGGGTTCATCAGGGCAAGGCGCTCAAAAACAAATAAGGAGGACGACATGAAATTCACATCACTCGTTATTTCGCTGGGTATGCTCGGCCGGCTGGTGCTGCCAGCAGGAGTGGCCGCCCAGGAGAATTCACAGCCGCGGTACAGGATTATCGATCTCGGCACGTTGGGCGGGACGTACAGCCAAACCTTCTATGTAACCAGCGATGGTGTGGCCAGCGGGGAGGCAAGCCTGGCCAACGGAAACTGGCACGCAATCCTCTATCAAGGCTCGTTCAAGAGGGATCTCGGCACGCTCGGGGGGAAGAACAGCTCAGCTTTTGGTTCACCGAATACATTCGGTCAAGTCGTGGGTGAGGCCGAAACCTCTGACGCAGACCCAAACGGCGAAGACTTCTGCGGATTCTATGCATCAGGAGCTCCGTGGTCGGGTACAACATGTCGGGGCTTCTTGTGGCAA
The DNA here is from genome assembly GCA_030040965.1 of Candidatus Sulfotelmatobacter sp. GTDB lineage: Bacteria > Acidobacteriota > Terriglobia > Terriglobales > Acidobacteriaceae > Sulfotelmatobacter. Next base: position 3,928 of record JASHOT010000040.1, read on the forward strand.
GACGGTTGGATGATTCCGCTGTCAACGCTCGGAGGCCACAACAGCGCGGCCAGTGCGATCAACAACTCCGGGGTGATCGCCGGTAACGCGGAGACAGCGACAACAGATTCCACCTGCCCACCTTATGATCCCACTCTGGGCCAGTATCAGGTGTTGCAGGACAAGCCTGTGGTTTGGGAAAACGGCCACATCAAAGAGCTCCCCACCTACGGCGGCGATCCGGACGGATACGCCATAGCGATCAACGACGACGGCCAAGTGGCCGGCGGGTCGGGAACTTGCTCGACCGACGACCCGATCATCGGTCTCTATTTTTCACCGGTCCACGCCCTGCTCTGGGACCACGGCAAAGTAACCAATCTCGGCAGCTTGGGCGGCGACTTCGGAAACCAGGCCCATGGAATGAATAACCGGGGCCAGGTGGTGGGCGCCTCAGACTTGGCCGGCGATGCCGTTTTTCACGGTTTTGTCTGGAACCAAAGCACTGGAATGCAGGACATACCCCCGCTCCCTGGGGACACCTACAGCGTCGCCTTGTCCATCAACGACCGGGGGGAGGTGGGTGGCATCTCCATAGACTCAACATTTTCAACTCTCACCGCGTTCGTGGTGGTGGACGGCGTGCCGACCGATCTCAACACTCTGATTACGGCTGGCTCTCCCCTGCAGCTGCAGGGCGTATGCGGTATCAATTCCCGCGGGGAAATTACGGGCTTGGCCGTGGAGAAGAGCACCGGCCAGTCTCGTGGTTATCTGGCGATACCCGTGGACGATGCGAACTTTGGGCGTTAGATCGTACATTCGGCAAGATAGAAGCAGACGGTGCCGCTCTGCTGGTTTCCGCTCGGCAGAGCGGCTTGCATGACCCTCCACACTGAATGGATGACGCACGAGCCAGAAGTCGACGGAACAAAGTGTCAGTTGCTTGGCTGCGACCACTCACGAATTGGTTTAGTTCCCGGCCTTATCCTTTCGCAAGAACCTCGCCGCCGGGCGGTCCGTAAAACACGCGCCACATCACAAAATCCTCGGAAATCTCCTCGATTTGGTGCTCGATTCCCGCAGCCACGAACAGCAGGTCGCCTGACTCGAACCGATCCCGCTTGCCATCGTGGAAGAGCACGCCCTGGCCCCGGACGATGAAGTAAATCTCGTCCTGCAAGTGCGGTGTCTGCTTAGTTGGGCGCAGAGGCAGGGAAAGGGCCACATCTAGAGGGCCACGGCGGAAGACGACAATGCCGTGCTCGCCCGCGGGGCCCGGGATACGTGCTTGAGCCTCAAGCGACATGTCACAGAGTTATCCCGGGGGACTGCTTTAGTAGATGCTCCATACACCCGGTGTCACCACCTCCAGCAGATGACCGTCGGGGTCGCGGAAGTAAAGCGCCTCGCCGCCATATTTCCAAGTCTTCCTCAGCTCAATCGTGATCCCCTGCTGCGACAGCCATGCCTCCCAAGCTGGTAGGTCCGCCCGGGAAATACCGAAGGCGACGTGGATCGCGCCAGTTACGTTTGTGTCTGCTGTAGCGGCTTTCTTGAACAGTAGGAGTATGCTGCGGTCACCTGCACGCATCGCACACAGTCGCGTCTCATCGCTAATTCCTTCTTTGGGATCGGTGTCAATCAGCTCAAAGCCAAAAACACGGCGATAGAACTCAAATGATTTGGTCGGGTGCGCGACGTAGAGTGAGGTTTCGAGAATTCCGTTGATCTGCGGTCGGCTGGAAATTGACATCGTCACCCTCCCTAGTTCCGACCTCACTATATCCAGATCGTATTCTGATGCACCAGCCGCTATTTGGACGCAATTGGATTCCAGTTAACGGGCAAGCCCGCAGTAATCCCAAGCTGAGAGTTGCCAACAAACCTTCACACGAGCGTTTTTAAATCCGTTCTTCTTCCTATCTTGAGATTAGCACCTCGTTAAATTGAATGACAGGCTCGATGTCTGTGTAGTTCGGCATATCGCCTTGAAGCACGGATGTATTTGGCATAAGGGCTGCCAAGAAGTCGTCAATGGAGGTGAAAAGAAAGTGGCACATTGCGACGTATGCCGGCTTGGAGCCAGGAACCGCACCCCCAAGCCCGCGCTCGACAGATACGCCTTTGAAGCCGGGATGTGCACTTAGGAGTCGGATCGACATCGGCATGTGAGTCTCGACGTAGTACGAAACGTCGAACCGAGAACCTTCGTTGTTCGGATACAGGATGCTGACCTTTACCATTTGGACCCCCGAGAGTTACAGCAGTATCGCACTCCGCGCCCGGATCCGCTTTGCCGACGGCCGGTGATGATTGCGCACGCCTTGCGTGCAAGTTGAAAGCCACGGGACGAATCAACCATCAGGCTGCGCTCTTGCGAAAGGGAAGGCACAAGCCTCGCGCCCACGCTAACCTCATAGTGGGCGGACTGCACCGTCCGCCCACGATTAGCCCCTAAGCCGGCTGAGCGCAAATGCAAAGCGAAACCCCATATCGCATCCTCCGTCACTACAGTTGGCCAATTTGACGACTGACATTCCATTAGTCGTCACTCGCATATAAGTGGGCCTGTAATCAACGCGGTGCCGTTTTGACAGTGTGCGAACGATGTGTCTCTTTTCGCTAGCGAAAGAGGAAATCATGCCCCTCATTCCGTTGATTCTGGAAGGCCGTACTCGGAACATGCGATCCGGTCTCCTACGTATTTGACCTCAACCACAGTATTGGCCAAAATCCCGAGCGCCGATGTGGTCGAGGGCGGCCTGGAAGAGTTCTCGCTGAAGAACGGGGGTGACATTGGGACGATAATAATGATGCCCGGGTGCAACGGCTCCTGCCTAGAACGCGCGCCGGGTGCCGTCGCACGGGGCGCTTTCCTGGCGGCTCACCAACGAGCGGGGTAGACAGATACCGAACTAAAGAACAGTCTTATAAAACGGCGGCGATACAATCCACTTCAATATCAAACCCGCCGTACCAAGCAGGAACATGAATAAAGATGCGCCGCAGGCGGATTTTCCCGGAAATAACGCCTGTAGACGGTATTCACCGCAGGGAACATGTCCACCGAGGTGACGCGCGAACCCTTAACGCACCCTCGGCCAGTGCCGTGGATTCGGACGATGCCGCTGCACGGCAGAGGCCGTGGGTTCGATAGCTTGTGCGTCCCGGTTTCCAGCGCGATCCGGGAGATGGTGTACCAAAGACTGAAGCACTTTCATCGTGGCTGAATGCGTTTTTAATGAGACCTCGCCGCGGGAGTACATTTGTCTTTGCTGCCGCTGGATGGTGGCGGGCAGGTGTACAGAACAACCTGGAGGGGCGCTTGAAGAGTTTCATCTGCGTAGTCTTATTTGTCAGTGCGGTGTGGACACAAACCTCAACTGTTCCACCTTCATCCGTCGCAGACGTGGGTGGTCTGCTGGCTCGTGATCCAATCTTCGTCTACAACAACTGGTCGGCCTACGACGAGCTTTCCGACAACATCCCTCTAACCGAACGGCTTACGATGAAGGAGTTGGATGAGATTCTTCGCCTGCGCCAATTTGGCGCTCGCTTCGATTACTACACGATTGATGCTTTTTGGTTTGATCCTGACGGTGGCTACCGCACGTGGCGAAAGCCCAACTGGCCGAATGGCCCTGACGCCTGGATTCGCCGATGCCGCGACAATGGCATACTGCCCGGCCTTTGGTTTAGCACAAACACTCTGGTGAAAATCAATGCCGCTCCGCAATGGCGTGATTCTTTGACGGAAAGCAAAGGGGCGATGTCGTTCTTCGAAGGTGGCTTTCTTCCCGATTTCATGCGCACTCTCCAGTACTGGTATGACCGCGGCATTCGCCTTTACAAATTCGATTTCGTCGATTTTGGAGCGTCCACGCCATCCGCCGCCAAAATGAAGAGTCCTGAGGAAATTCGCGCACTGAACGAAAATGCTTTTCGCGAGGCCCTCAGAAACTTCCGCCAGCGGAATCCCGATGCTGTGCTTGTAGCCTTCAATGGTTTTGGCGGAGACGTTGAATCTACCGCCGGGCCCTTTCCGTTTCAGCATCCCGTAGACCTGCGCTGGCTCGAGGTCTTTGACTCGCTCTATTCCGGAGATCCGCGGCCATCCGACGTACCGGAGATGAATTTCTGGCGTTCGGTGGATATTTACAGCGACCACATGGTCCGCCGCTACGAGCAGAGTTTTCTCCCGCTCGAACGAATTGATTCCACCGGCTTCATGCTGGGGAATACCGGCACAATTTACTACCGCAAAACTCAAGCGTGGAAAGGTGCTCTCATTTTGATGATGGCACGCGGCGGCTGGGTCAATACCGTCTATGGCAACCTGGAATTTCTTACGGACGCGGACGCACGCTGGTTTGCCAAGGTGCAGTCGCTTTATCTGGCTCTGCAAGCCAAAGGAAGGACCAAAACCTTCGGAGGAATCCCCGGAGATGTCCAGCCCTACGGCTTCGGCTCACTCGATGCCGATGGAGCAGTCTACGTGGCGATGAACCCCGGGCAAAGCATCACCCAAATTCGCTTGCCCCAGTTGTCCAAAGAACAGATTGGCATCTCAAGCGGAAGGATTATGTTCCGCGATGCTGGATTCGAGCCTGTCCTCACGGACGACACAATCGCACTCGGGCCGGGGCAGATGGCGGTGGTGGGTTTCGGCAAATACGCGGAAAAGCAATACGACTTCGGTGTGCAGGAGGATGTTCGCATCCCGCGTGTCATCGCGCCGATAGCGGCCAAGTTTTCACCGAATGGGACCAACTCAATTCGCGCCGAGGTGATTGCGCCTGTGAAGGGCGGCTTGCGGATCATCATGCAACAGCATTCGGCGAAGGAGGGAAGCATCATGCGGAGCTGGAAAGGCGGACCTCCCAAGGGCACCAATATGGGCGAAGTGTTTGTCCTCAGCGTATCGCAGAACGGGAGGACTCTGCCGATCGAAATTAACTACGACAAGGTAATCTGGAGCGGACTGTCGTGGGCAGTGGGAGAAGTTCGGCAGAACCAGTTCCGACCGGGCGCAGCTGTGACTATCCAGTGCTTGTCCTCTGATCGCGAGCCCGTAAGCTTAACCGGGACGGTCTACGTCATTGAATATTAGTAAACGTTTGCGGGAAATTGAGCTGGAAGCCACTGTTGCCGGGGTGTGCGATAGCTGGGGCCGCAGCGATCCCAGTGCTCTTGGTCATTCACGCTACAGCATGATCTGCGATGTGTTTACCTCTTGGAGTTCTTTATATTTGCGCACTTACGCACTTTTTTTCTTGACAACATCTGGTAAGCGGCAGTAGGGTTTCGCCGCGTGTCGAGAGGTGGAAGGAAACGTGCTTTTTGGGGATGCGCGAGAAAACGTTTACTCGTGCGGGGGGGGGGCATATGGCCGGGAGGCTTCTGATTCCAGCTCGCATCTACTTTCTGTGCTGCTTGTTTTGGCTGAGCGTACACATCGCCCGGGCGCAGTCAACAACCGGTTCGATCTATGGACAAGTAACCGATCCCTCCGGCGCGGTTGTGGCGGGCGCACAAATCATCGCCGTCAATCAAGCCACGCGCGTGGCATACAGCGGACAAAGCGATGCCGCCGGAAATTACGCCGTGCTTAATCTTCCGCCTGGCGACTTTACGGTAACAGCCAACGTTTCTGGTTTCCAAAATGCCAAGATCGATAACGTCCACATCGTCATCGACCAGAAGCAGTTGTTGAACTTCGAGATGAAAGTTGGCGCCAGCACTGAGACTCTGCTGGTAACCGCCGCTCCCACCATGTTGCAAACCGAAGGCGCCGAGACCGGCGATGTAATTCAATCGCAGGACATTCTGAATCTGCCGCTGTTGGGTCGAACTTTTTATGATTTGACAGCGCTATCGGCCGGAGTTACCACCGCCGGCGGCAGTATCAATGCATTCAGCTATTCGATTGGCGGGCAACGGGAGTACGCCAATTCCATTCAGATTGACGGAGTGGAAGCCACCACCAATCGCAGCGGCGATATCACCGCGGTTCCCAGTGTCGATTCGGTCGAGGAGTTCAAGGTCTCAACTTCGGGATATGACGCAGAGTTCGGCCGGTCAGCGGGTGGAGTTGTTTCCATCCAAACCAAGTCGGGAACCAACAGATTCCATGGAAGCGCGTATGAATTTTTCCGGCCGAATTTCACCACCGCCAAGAATTTCGGATTCAATGGCGAATATGTCGCGCCCTCAATCTTGAAGCAACACAACTACGGTGGAACTTTCGGCGGTCCCATCGTCAAGGACAAGACTTTTTTCTTTCTCTCCTATGAAGGCCTCTACAGCGCACAGGCCTACGACTATGTCTACGCCGTGCCTCCCATCGGTCAGATCACAGTGAATGGGGATGGCTCCGTCGATCTGACGAAGCTCGTCGACCCCTTGGCTGGCACGCAGATTCCTATCTACGATCCCGTGGTTTCGGTGAACTGCTATGGGGGATGCTATCAACAGATCTCCTACAATGGCGTTTACAACGTAATTCCTCCCGATCGAGTGAGCCAGGCCGGCCTGAACACATTGCTCGACTTCTTCCCGAAGCCAAACCTCACAGGGATTGACAATGGCTGGTACGACAACTTCTCCGTCCATTCTCCGGTAACGGATCACAACAAAACCGCTGATGCTCGCGTGGACCAGAATTTCTCCAACAACGATCGGCTTGCGGTCGTCTTCCATTACAACGACGGCGATAGTCTGACTACAGATCCCTTTCACGGCGCCACGGTTGTGCCCGGCGCGGGCGATGCCGACCAGGCCAACAACCAGACCTACGGTGCGCAGGAGTATTCCATTACTGAGACTCACCTGCTCAGCAATCGCACGATCAATGAATTTCGAGTGGGTTACACAAGATACAATCTCGCGCAATACAGCCTGCTCGACGGCCATGACTACAGCACGCAATACGGGATGTCGAATATTGCCGTGCCCGGTTTTGCTGCAACCGACGCGTATCCTTATATCTTCCTTGGAGCTGGATACTTAACCGGCGGCTCCACTTATAAACCTCTATATTTCAAAGATCGAAACTGGCAATTCGCCGACAACCTAACCCTGAGCGGAGTAGGAAAACACCAGTTCAAGTTCGGGGCCGACTTTCGGCGGCTGAAGTCAAACCCGAATTTTTCCCTTTTTCCCACCGGCTTCCAATACTACGGCGGACCTTATTTCTCGATGACCAGCGACTGGAGCTACACCAGCCCGCTCGACAACTATAGCGCGCTATACGGAACGGGGGGCAGCGATATTGCAGACTTGTTATTGGGCTTGCCGATCGACTTGTATATGGGGTTGCAGCTCACCAACCCGTACACGAAAAGCTGGGAGATGGACTATTACGCCCAGGATACGTACAAGCTGACGCCACGATTGACTTTGAATTATGGCATTCGTTACGAGTTCCAAGCGCCCTACAGCGAGGAGCACAACCTCGCTTCAAACTATGCGCCGAACCCAAGCGGAAACGCAGCCGTTGGCGGCACAATCCTGCTGGCCGGTGTCGGTGGAAATTCGACAAGTCTGGTGAACGCACGCTGGAACCAGTTTGCGCCGCGCCTCGGCTTTGCTTTCCAGATCACGCCCAAGACAGTCCTGCGCGCCGGCTGGGGCATGTTTTATTCCCCGGAAAACGACGCGCGCGAGGACTTGCTTACCAAGAACCTTCCTTATGCGATTCAACAACAATGGAACAGTCTTCCATACGACGGGCCTTGTTCCGGAGCTGCCTGCAATGGTGTGTTCTCCTATCAGATTGATGAGGGATATACCCGTATCTCAACGCCGCCGACTCCCTCTGGCGCAACCAGTATTCCAGCTGCCTCGGTTCCCACTCTGATCCCCAACGGAAACTCCGAGACTACGTATTATGTCAATCCAAATATGAAAACCGGTTACTCGGAGGATTTCAACCTGGCCCTGCAACGCGAGCTCGGAGCAAATTTTACAGTTGAGAGTGCGTATGTTGCCGCCCGCGGACACAGGCTCTCCTATGAAGTTGGCGATCTCAATATGAATCTTGCCACTCAGAAGGATGGACTAATCGATGACAACCTGGGGCAGATTCAAGGGTTGACCGACCTTGGATTAAGCTATTACAACTCGCTGCAGGTTAAAGTCACGAAACGCGTCTCGCAGAATCTCAATTTCCTCGCGAATTGGACCTATGCGCATGCCATTGACAATGGACCCGCTCCCTTCGATCTAGGGCACATCAACAGCGATCAACCACAGAATCCGAACGACCTCGGCGCCGAGATCGCAAGTTCAGACTTCGATGTTCGTCACACTTTGAATTTCAGCGGGTTGTATCATCTTCCGTTCGGGCATGGGCAGCGGTTCCTGGGCAACATCGGAAGAGCGGGGGAATTGATCGGAGGCGGATGGCAATTGAACGGCATCTTTAACATGCGCACCGGAACTCCTGTCAATGTCACCACGGCCGGGGCCAATAAGTCGTGTCCGGGCATGCGTCCGAATCTGGTGGGCGATCCCACGCTTCCCCGCGGAGAACGCACTCTGCTACGGTACTTCAACACGGCGGCTTTTGTGGCGCCAACTGGGGGGCAGTGTATCCCGGGCGACACACCCAGAAATGTGCTAACGGGCCCGGGATTCGTGAATGCGGACGTTTCTATGTTCAAGGAATTTACCATCACTGAAGGCTCGAGGCTGGAGACGCGGTTTGAGTTCTTCAACGTGACTAACACACCCCATTTTGCGAATCCCAATGCCGACTTGGGCACGAGTACGACCTTCGGGCAGATCACGCGCGAGGCGGGTACAGGGAAGGATAACCGTATTCTACAATTCGCGGCGAAATTCATATTCTGAGGAGTAGTGTCCTCACGTCCGACCGGTTGCGAAAGGGCTTCTCTGTCTTTGTGGGTCCCGCGCAGGGATGATGAATCCGATCCTTCCAGATTACGATACGCTATGGACATCCGCGAGATCGCAAAGCGCGCCAAGGTTTCTACTGCCACGGTCTCGCGCGCCATCAATCGCGTGCCCACGGTAAATCCCACACTTGCCAGACGTGTTTGGAAAGTTGTTAACGAACTCGGGTATTACCCGAACACCCAGGCCCGGGCGCTGGTTTCCGGTCGCAGCCGCATTTTCGGGCTGATCGTTTCTGAGATCGTCAATCCATTCTTTCCGGAGATTGTCCAGATATTCGAAACCATCGCGGTTCAGCACAATTACGAAATTCTGCTGACATCCACTGTCCACGATCCTTTAAGGATGGAGACTGCAGTGCGCCGAATGCTCGAGCGGCGGGTGGATGGCGTTGCCGTGATGACCTTCGGCATGGAAGAACTTTTGCTGGAGGATCTGAAGATACGAAATGTGCCACTGGTGTTTGTTGACGTGGGCCCAGCGCGGTCGCGCGTGAGCAACATCCGGATTGACTATCACCACGGCATCCGTCAGGCAGTGCAGCATCTGGCGGCTCTGCGCCACGAAGCCATCGCTTTCCTCACCGGGCCGCTCAGCCTCAAGTCTGCTGTCGCCCGCAAGAATGCGTTTGTACAGTCGATGGAAGAGATCGGGCTCGCCGTCAACCCGGAACTGATCGTCGAAGGAAATCACACACTCGAAGGCGGCCGAAAGGCCATGGGAACATTGCTCCATGGTCAAACCCGCCCTACCGCCATTATGTGCTCCAACGATATGAGCGCGATCGGAGTGATGCGCCAGAGCTACGAAGAGAAAGTGGCCGTTCCGCGAGACTTGTCGGTCATCGGTTTTGACGACATCCGGCTGGCCCAGTTCATCCTGCCCCCGCTGACCACGGTGCAGATGTCGCAGGCGGAATTGGGACGGCTGGCGTTTCACGCCCTTTTGTCTG
>JASHOT010000391.1 GCA_030040965.1 Candidatus Sulfotelmatobacter sp.
TCCCATGGTGGTGGCACGCAAGGTGTGGGGAGGCAATCGGACTACTCGAGGAGCAAGCACGCAAAGCGTCTTAGTCAGCATTCTCCAAACCTGCCGTCAGCAACACCGTCCCGCATCATTGGTCCTGCAGAGACTGGTCTGTTCCCCTCAGCCCAAAGCTCTGAACTTAACCACTCCTACGCGCTAAACAATTACGAGCAATTTAGAGCATAATAAGGATTTGTACGAAGCCGCTGGCGCGGCGGACGCTACCGCGTGTTCGAGATCGGCAGTGATGGGGGGATAGAGAAATTGTAAGTTGGGTCACAGAAAAAGGAGGTCCCTGTGACCCAACTACGCAAACAGATGCTGGAAGAAATCCAGCGACGTAATTACTCCCATCGTACCGCAAGAATCTACGTTCGCATCGTCCGTGATTTTGCAGAGTATTTTCACCAGCCCCCGGACAAACTCGGGCCCGAGCAAATTCGCCAGTATCAGGCTCATCTGTTCCAGACCAAGAAGCTGGCTCCGGCCACGGTCAGTCAGTATGTGTCTGCCTTGCGCTTCTTGTTTGTAAAGACTCTGCGCCGACATTTTCTGGCGGAGTACATTCCCTTTCCCAAATCGCACAAGCGACTGCCGACCGTGCTCAGCCCGGAAGAAGTGACCCGACTGATCGACGCGGCCTGCAATCTCTATCACCGCACCCTGCTCATGACCTTGTATTCCACCGCCATGCGCCGGGCCGAACTCTGTCGTCTGAAGGTACAAGACATCGACAGTCAGCGCATGATGATTCGCATTCACCAAGGCAAGGGCGGCCGCGACCGCGAAGTTCCTTTAAGTCCCAAGCTGCTGGAGACTCTACGCGTCTACTTTCGCTGGATGCGGCCCACCACCTTCCTGTTTCCCGGCACCGTGAAAGGACTGCGCGCCGACGTCCCCATCAGTGTCAACACCGTGTGGCTGGCCTGCCGGCAAGCTGCCCAGCGGGCCGGCATCACCAAACACCTTTCTCCCCACATGAAGCGAAAAAGCGCTTCACGATCGAGGACCACATCCGTATGACTGAGGGAGTGGAATGTCGTAAGGACGCAGACGTGATCGATGAGACGCCAGCGGCTTACAAGCCGATCGATGCTGTGATGGCGGCACAGGCTGATCTGGTGGAAATCGTGCACACTCTGCGTCAGGTGGTTTGCGTGAAAGGATGAGTATGCCTAAAACGGAAGTTGTGAAGGCAGAAACGACGGTTTGGATCGACGGGTCTTTCGGCGAAGGCGGCGGACAGATTCTGCGTAGTTCACTCAGTCTGTCGCTTGTAACCGGAAAACCCTTCCGAATCGAAAACATTCGCGCAAATCGGCAGAAGCCTGGACTGCTGCGGCAGCACCTGACAGCAGTCCAGGCGGCGGCGGAGATTGGCTCGGCTGAAGTAGAGGGCGCCGCGCTGGGTTCCAATGCTCTCACATTTGTGCCTGGCAAGGTTCGCTCGGGAGAATTTCGTTTTGCGATCGGCACCGCAGGCAGCGGAACGCTTGTTCTTCAGACGATCTTGCCGGCGCTGATCACTGCGGATGGACCAAGCCGAATCGAGATCGAGGGCGGAACACATAACCCGGCAGCTCCACCGTTCGATTTCCTTCAGCGGAGTTTCGTTCCGCTCATCGAGCGGATGGGCCCGAAGGTGAAATTGGAGCTGCAGCGCTATGGTTTCTATCCGGCGGGAGGTGGCCGCATCGTCGTTGAAGTCACTCCAACCGATGTACTGAAACCGATCGAACTGGAGAAGCGAGGTGAGATCACATCGAAAAAGGCGACAGCTCTCGTGGCGAATTTGCCGTATCACATCGCTCGACGTGAGCTGGAAACAGTTGGAAAACTTCTGAACTGGGACGCGGAGTCGCTGCGTTGCGAGGACACAAAGAACTCAGTCAGCCCCGGCAACCTGGTGATGATTGAATTGGCGAGCTCTAGCGTGACGGAGATCTTCACTGCATTCGGGAAGCTTGGGGTAAGTGCAGAAGATGTCGCCAAAGACGCAGCCGAACAGGCACGCGCCTACATGCATTCGATAGCAGCCGTCGACGAGCATTTGGCCGATCAGCTTCTCCTGCCTCTCGCTTTAGCTGGAGGAGGTTCATTCTCGGCAGTGAATCTCAACATGCACGCAAAGACAAACATGGAAGTGATCCGACAGTTCTTGCCAGTCCAGTTTGGCATGTTCGAAGCAGAAGGGCACAATCGGGTTACGGTTCAACTGCAGTGAAGGTCAATTAAGGGAGAGTTGCCGAAGCTGGTGAGTGCGATACCTGCTCACAAAAGGAAGGGTGATGCGCACATTGAAGACAAGAGAAGATGCAACATGACAGATTTTATTGTTGCAAAATATTCTAAGTCATGGCATGTTAGGTCATCTTCTACGAAAGGACGCCCAAATTGGTGGATTTCGAAAACAAATCGCTAAGCGGGCAACATCAGCCGATAACCCGACTGAGTTGCTATAGGGCGTCGCTCCGGTCGCGCTAACCGATCTTCATCGGTTCAACCAGGCGCTCTTTCCGAACAATTTAGCTGGGTGGCGTAGGCCGCGGTTCCTTCGACTGTGAATCGACTACACCGCTGCTGTTTGTTCCCCCAGTTTGACTTACTCGGTCAGTGGTGATTGGCCACGGATACTTCTCTTGGTAGAAACAGCCTTCGGGCTGGGAGGTTCGACTCCTCATGGGCGCAAGCCCTACCCGTGACCGCATGTTCCCTGACCAGTAAATGCAGTGGCCGCCGATGTTGCAGTTGGACTAGCGGCATCAGTTAGTTTCCGCCGGTGGTGAAAGAGGAGAGATACTTCGCGCCAAACGAATCGACGCGCAGGGCGGCGGCCCTGCCGGGGATCAGAGTTCTAGGGACGGGGGCGTAGTCCCGAAGCACAAGGTACCTGGAGAGTTCGTGCCCCGAGTCGGCTTTCCTCGTCGGTTCCCCGGCGAGTTTGTTGAAACGCAAAGATTGGCCGGTGGTGAAGACTACGGTTACTTCGCCTCGAACGCGGGAGATGCAGGTTCGAATCCTGCCGCGGGAATTATGTGCCCGCGTGGTCTAAACGGAAGGACACCTATGTCCGTTGTCGTTAGTTCCCCGGCCAATGCATTATGAAAGAACGCCCTGCTTCATGAGACCGAAGCTGCATTTGACGTTTGGGGCAGGGACTCACGCTGGTTACCTTCGGCTACGAAGAAGAGTAAGAAACGGGTCGAGCACGATGGCACTTTGACCTTGGGGGAAAGACAGACGTTGGCACGATGAGCTTCCCCCCAAGGAGGCAACTCAAATGAGTCGT
>JASHOT010000392.1 GCA_030040965.1 Candidatus Sulfotelmatobacter sp.
ACGACATGCTGGGCGCGGTCGGCGTCGCCGGCCTGAGGCTTGCGCAGTTCCGTCATTTTCATGTGCGGGCCCATATCCATGTGGCCCTCCATGGAGTGCATGGCGTGGGTGCTGGCGTCATCGTCCTTGTCGGAGCCCACGTCCATGTCTTTCATGTTCATGTTCGACATGTCGTGTCCGGACTTACCGGACATATCCATACCGGGCATGGATTGCTGTTCATTTGTCGGTGAACCGGTCTGTGAACCAGCATTCGACGAGGCTGGGGCCTGGTTGTTGGACGTTTGTCCCCAGGCAACGCTCGCCACCAAAATGGCGCTGAAAATTAAGAACTGATTCCGCATGCGAACCCCCATCTCTCTTCTCTCTTCATATTAACCCTGACGCAGAGAGCATGTTTCTGCAAGGGCCGTTGATTTGAGAGAGGTTACAGCAGTAACGCAGTGTGCGTCGGGCCAGGCGGACGCGGTCCGCGTCTGGGAGTTCGATTTGTGCTGGCGGTTATTGCAGCGGTGCAGAAACGTGCTCGTGCACGATCTTCCACTTGCCATCCTGATTTTCAAAGATGACCGTCCAGCGGAAGTTACCCATCTCGACTTTTCCAGCCTTTGTGGTCATTTCTTCGGCAACCGTAGCCGTAGCCCAGGCGAGATCCCCCTCAGGATGGATTGCGACGTCGTCGTTGAGGGTAAACCTTGCGCTCTTGTATCCGGCAACGATGGTTTTGACGCCATTGTTGTACTCATCCCAGCTCGAGTATTTGAGCGGAGCGATATCGAAAAAGGTATGCGATCCGGACGCATAGTAGGCGGCGGCATTATCGGGGTTGAGGGTTGACCAGTCATCCCAGATTTTCTGCAGGTAGGCTTTATCGGGAGCGGCGACTGCCGATTTGGGTGTGGACTTTTTGGCCTGGCCCACGACGACGGTGATGGCAATGGCGAGTATCGATAACAGAATCAGAATGCGCTTCGACATCATTGTGATCCCTCCATAAAGTCGGCGGAATTTTCGCACAAAGGAGAGAAATCGCCAAACGTGCCACAAATGGAAGCGGGCATAACGCGCGGTCTTATTTTCTCGGCTATTTGAATTGACCCGTTTCCGCGGCGCACGTTAGAATGGTTGAGTTTGCCTGTACGTGCGGACCGTTCTGGGACGCCTGCCCTGGCTCGAAGCGCCGAGGCGGAAAACACAGCAAGCACAGGAAATCAGCAGGCCCCGAGGTTGCGCCGGTGTGCGCTCTGGGGCGCGTTTTCGGAGCGAAATCGCTGCAAGCGTGGCGATTGGTAACCCGCAAAGTTGGGTACCGTCAGGGCTGAATTTCAAAGACATTTGAGGGAGGCACAGGTATGTACGCGGTTATCCGCGCCGGTGGAAAGCAGTACCGGGTGGCGCCCGGCGATGTGATTCGAGTGGAGAAACTGGGCACCGGCACCGACGGCCAGGTGGAATTCCCCGTGGTCGCGGTGTCGAGTGAGGAGGGGCAGATCGCAAAACAGGATGACGCCCGCGTGGTCGGCGAGGTCGTCGGTGAAGGCCGCGGCGCGAAGGTGCTGGTGTTTCACTACAAGCGCAAGAAACAGTACAAGAAGCTGCGCGGACATCGGCAGGCGTTCACGGCGGTGCGGATCACGGAAATTGCCTCCGGCGGGCAGAGCTTCAAAGCTCCGGACCTGCCAACGAAAGAAGCGAAGCCGAAGAAGGTGAAAGCTGCGGCTGAAGACGCTGCTGGGGACGAAAAGACGGCGAAGGCTTCTGCGAAAAAGAAGACGGGTCCGAAAAAGGCAGCGAAGAAATCGACCGCGAAAAAGAAGTAAGCGGCGCCGAGCTCCGCTCGGCCGGACAGCCGTGGGCGGCTCTCCCTTCATAAATCGAAGCAGACAACTGGCAACTGGCCACTGAGAACTGATTGTATGGCGCATAAAAAAGGACAAGGTACTTCACGAAATGGCCGCGACTCGAATTCGCAGCGGCTTGGCTTCAAGGCATTCGGCGGGCAGGTGGTGCCCGGTGGAACGATCATCGTGCGGCAGCGCGGCACACGCGTGAAGCCCGGGCTGAACGTGGGTCGCGGCAAAGACGACACGCTTTTTGCCAAGATCAGCGGACGCATCAAGTTTATGGACAAGGGATCCATGGGCAAGTTCGTGATGGTCGAGCCGGTCGAAGCGAAGTAGGACTTGGTACGCCCGAACCCAGCGGGCTGCCGTGCCTCCTAACATCGCCTCGCTTCGCGCGAGGCTTTTTCTTTGGCTGCTGGTCGTCGGCCCTCGGTCGTCCGTGGCCGGCTTACAAGCCGTGATTCTGTGGCGGCTGGCGGACAACCGAAGACCGCCGACGATTCGCATGTTTATCGATGAAGCCAAAATCCGCGTAAAGGCCGGCGATGGCGGCAACGGTTGCATGGCCTTCCGGCGGGAAAAGTTTGTGCCACGGGGCGGGCCTTCTGGCGGCGACGGCGGTAAGGGCGGCGACGTGGTGATGGAGTCGAGCGAGCGCCACAACACGCTGGTGCATTTCCGGTTCAATCCCGAATACAAGGCGGAGCGCGGACGCCACGGCGAAGGCGCGAACAAAACCGGACGCGAGGGCGCCGACGTGATGCTGAAGGTTCCGGTGGGAACGATCGTGTACGACGACGAGACGGGCGAGAAAGTTTTTGATTTTTCGAACGCCGATCAGCGGATCATCATTGCCCGCGGAGGCCGTGGTGGGCGCGGTAACGCGCAGTTTGCCACCTCCACGCATCAGGCCCCGCGCGAGCACGAGGCGGGTCGCCCGGGAGAAGAAAGAATCTATCGGCTGGAATTGAAGCTGCTGGCGGACGTTGGGCTGGTGGGATATCCGAATGTGGGCAAGTCGACTTTGATCTCGCGCATTTCCGCGGCGAGACCCAAGATTGCGGATTATCCATTTACTACACTGCAGCCGAATCTGGGAGTGGTCGCGGTAGGGGACGCAAAGGATGAAATCAGTTTCGTGGTGGCCGATATACCGGGACTGATCGAAGGCGCGCACACGGGAGCGGGGCTGGGAACGCAGTTTCTGCGGCACATCGAGCGCACGCGGCTGCTGGTGCAGCTGGTCGATGTCTCCGATGGCAGCGGACGATTGGATGTCGCCAAGGATGTGGAAGTGATCGTGGGCGAACTGTCGAGTTTCGGCGCGCACCTCGAGGAAAAGCCGATGATCATGGTGGCGTCGAAGATCGATGTCGCGAATAAAGACAAAGTCGCGGCGCTGAAGAAGTACTGCAAGAAAAAGAAAATGAAGTTGTATGAGATTTCAGCCGTCACGGGAAAAGGGATCGAAGAACTGAAGTACGCGATGGCGGAAGAAGTGCAGGCGCTGCGCGAACAGGCGCTCCACCAAGCGGTTGAGGAAGAACCGTAAAGGTAAACATCGCGTCTTGAGCCTGTCGGATTGGCGTTTATACTTGCCAAAGTTTCCGAAAGGCGAAGGCTATGAAGTCGTTGCCCAGCCGCTTTCCGCACAGCGACCGCGCAGTTCTTGCGTTGCTTGCGGCGATATTGTGCATCGGTTCCGCCTGTCAGCGGAAGGAGTCAGACGCGAACAGGATCTTTGGAGCGGCCCGCCAGGGCGATCTGGCGACGACGCAGCGCCTGCTCAACAACGATCCCAGCTTGGCATTCAGCAAGACCGAAGACGGAGTTACCGCTCTCCATTACGCAGCGTCTTATGGCTTCAAGGAGGTCGTGGAGTTGCTGCTGGCCAAGAATTCCGACGTGAATGCGCAGACGGAGAGCGGCGAAACTCCGCTGCATTATGCCGTCTCATCCGACTACAAGGCCATCACGGAACTGCTGCTGGAACATAAAGCTAACCCGAATATTCACGACGAAGTTGGACGCACTCCGCTGTATGACGCCGCGGCCAACGGTCGAAGCGAGCAAGTCCAGATGCTTCTGGCCGCCAAGGCCGACGTGGACGCGAGCACAGGTCGAGGCTATACGCCATTGAGCGGTGCCGCCTCTCACGGGCGCGAGGATGTTGTCCGTCTGCTGTTAGACAATGACGCAAACGTGAACGCCGCCGACCAGGACGGCGGCACAGCGCTGTACTGGGCGCGGGTAAGGGGATACACGAGCATCGAGGATTTGTTGCGACAGCACGGTGGCGTAGAGCCCTCAGCGAAGTCTAAGTGACGCGAACCCCGAGGAGTGTTGCGCCCGCTCGCCATGCGCCAGGCTGTTCTTTCAGCGCGTGTGGACGACATTCTGCTATCAGACACAGTTGCCGCGAAGTCTACTTCCGCATTACGCCCGTGGCAAAGGTCCGTGCTGAAAGTGATATTGCAGAATGCGCGCGGCGAGTGCCGGGCTCAGAGTTTTCCCGTTCGCTTCGACGGTGCGCACGACTTCTCCGCGACACACGACCTCGGTGGCCGAAAGGCCGGCAATCTCGGCGGGAAGCACGAGGTTGATCTCCAACTGAACGTGCGGCTGCAGCAGTTCTTCGGTCGTGAACAGCATTCCTGAGCGGCTGATGTTTTCCGTGCTGCCGTTATGCCACTGATTCTCGCCGACGCGGCGATAACGTAGCGGGAGGCGAAGCTGGAATCGTTGCGCGCGCGCAGGCTGGATTTCGCGAGCGGCGATGGGCTGGCGAGTGAATTGAGCAGGCATGGGAATCTCCGGGGAAGTGGGAGTGGTATCGAGCACTTCGCGGACAATGCGTTTCAGGTCGCGAAGATTGAACGGCTTTTGCAGCAGACGAACGCCGGCATCGAGCATGCCGTTGTGGCCGACAACATTCTCGGTGTAGCCGGACATGTAGAGCACCTTTACGTTCGGACGGATTTCGGAGATGCGCTGGGCCAGTTCGCGGCCGTTCATGCCGGGCATAATCACGTCGGTCAGTAGCAGATGAATGATGGCCTCGTGCGCCACGGCGATCTGCATGGCGACGGCGCCGTCGGCGGCTTCGATCACGCGATAGCCCTGTTTTTCCAGATATTGCCGTGCCAGGTAGCGGAGGTTGGCTTCGTCTTCGACGAGCAGAATGGTTTCAGTGCCGGGCTCAACCTCATCGACAGTGGCCACGGCAACCGGCTGAACTTCTTCTTCGGTAGAGGCCACGCGCGGCAGATAGATCTTGAAAGTGGTTCCCTTTCCGATCTCGCTGTAGACCCAGATGTATCCGCCGCTCTGCTTCACGATGCCGTAAACGGTCGAAAGACCCAGGCCGGTTCCCTTGGTTCCTTTGGTGGTGAAGAACGGTTCGAAGATATGGGACTGGGTTTCTGAATCCATACCAACGCCGGTGTCGCTGATGGCGACCATGACGTAGTCGCCAGGGCGCAGCGGTGAGTGATGGCGAGCATAGTCCTCGTCGAGCGTAACGTTGGAAGTTTCAATGGTTAGCTTGCCGCCGGAGGGCATAGCATCGCGCGCGTTGACCGCGAGGTTCATGATGACCTGCTCGATCTGACCGGCGTCGGCGCGGACAGACCACAGGTTCGAATTCGGCACCATGACCAGATCGATGTCTTCGCCGATCATGCGGGTAAGCATCTTCAGATTTTCAGTAACCACTCCGTTCAGATTGACGATCTTGGGCGCAAGCATCTGTTTGCGGCTGAAGGCAAGCAGTTGGCGGGTCAACGACGAGGCCCGTTCGCTGGCGCTGGCGATCTCCTGAGCGGGAGAGCGCAGGTCGGGCTCAGTGACCAGGCGTTCGAGCAGAAACTCCGAGTAGCCGGAAATCACCATGAGCAGATTGTTGAAGTCGTGGGCGATGCCTCCGGCAAGCCGGCCTACGGCCTCCATTTTCTGCGACTGGCGCAGTTGCTGTTCGAGCGCCCTCCGCTCCGTCACGTCTTCGGTAAACAACTCAAATACAGTGCCGCCTTCGCGTCCATTCGTGACCGAGCGGCCGGAGATGCGAACCACGGTTGTAGTGCCGTCTTTGCGGCGCCACTCCGCGGTGAGTCCCTTAAAGGGCGAGGAGGAGCGGAGAAAATCGGCGAGTTCGAACCAGCGGTCGTTTTCTGAATAGAGGCCAAAAATGTGCTGGCCGATCATTTCGGCGGGCACCAAGTAGCCGAGCATTGCCAGAAACGCGGGATTGGCATCGAGAATCTGGCCACCGGCATCGCAACGGCAGATGCCGTAGGGAGCGTTGGTGACGAGCGAGCGAAAATTCAGTTCTGAGCGGCGAAGATTTTCCTGCACGGCGCGCAGAGCCGCGTTTAGCCAGCAGATCAGCATCGCGAGAAAGAAAAAAAGCGAGAGGCGAAGGATCGCCGTGCGCAATTGCTCGGTGGTATGTTCGCCGACGAGCGAGAAATAAGCGCTGACGGTAAGCGCGAACGCGGTCGCGACTACTCCGGGCTTCCATCCGCCATACCAGGCGCTGACCATGACCGCCACCCCAAACAGCGCGAGCCGGCTTTCGGAGACGTTCGTGAGCAGAACCGTGGGAATCAGTGCCAGGGCGGTGCTGAGAACCGCAACCCCGTAGCGCAGTATGGGCGCACGAGCGGGAGGGATGCGAAGTAGGGAGAGGTTTACTCGCATGTAACCCATGCTAGTTCCAAAATAGGAAATGTGCGAGTTACAGGAGTACATTTCGGTTTTGCGAACGGCCGAGAGTCGATCAGAAAGTCGGCGAGGTGAGCATTGGCCCGAGGGACAATGCAATCCAGACGAAACATCGCTGGCCGTTGCGATTTTGACTTGCGTCGCGGGGTCCAAATCTGCAGACTAGGCGGAACTCTCCAATCGCGTGATTTCGCAGACCACGCCTCGGGTCTTGTTTTGTTGAAGCAGAGTCTATGAATATTGGACTATTTGGCGGAACTTTCGATCCCGTCCACCGCGGACATCTGGCGCTGGCGCGAGCGGCGATGCAGCGCTGCAAGCTGCACCGGATCTATTTTGTACCTGCCCACATTCCGCCCCATAAACAAAAACAACCACTAACGGCTTTTGTGCACCGCTTCGCCATGCTGGCGTTGGCCACGGTGGAGGAGAAGGCTTTCGTGCCATCCCTGCTGGAGGCGCCGGAGGAAGGAGTGACGCCGATCCGCAAGGAGAAAGAGGCGCAACCGAAACCAAACTACACGATCGATACCGTGCGGCGGCTGAAACAGACTCTAAAGGCAATCGACACGATCTTTCTGCTGATCGGGATGGATGCCTTTGCTGACATCGCCAAGTGGCGCGAGTCCGAGGCTCTGTTTCGCGAAGTCGATTTCGTGGTGGCAGGCCGTCCGGGATATTCGCTGGCCGACGTGGCGAATGCTTTGCCCGAGAAACTGCGCCCGCGAGCCGAGGTTACAAAGCCATTCCACAAGCAGCCAGCTTGCGGAGACCTGGTGTTGCCGGGGGTGAAGATTCATTGCCTGCCGGATCTGCGGCAGCCCGCTTCGGCGACGGCCATTCGTGAGGCTGCGGCCGCCGGCAAATCCCTGGGAAGGTTCGTCGATCCCTCGGT
>JASHOT010000393.1 GCA_030040965.1 Candidatus Sulfotelmatobacter sp.
TGGTTTGAATATCGGAGAACGAGTCGTCATAGCTGGAGCGATCGTTGCGGATAATAAACAGGTCGGCTCCGAATTCGATCGTATGATTCTTCTTCGTCCAATTCAAAGTATCGGTGAATTGATTGACCGGCACAAAGAAAGTTGTGGAGCGGGTAAACGGCACGAGATTGTCGATGCCGTTGAGAAGGACTGCCGGATATGGAGACACCCCAGCCTGCTGTCCTCCCTGTCGCACCAGGCCCCATCGAAAATCGTTAATCAGATTGGAACGGATTAACGAATTGAGACCGATGGTTGATCCACGGCTGTCGTCAACGATGGTGCTGTTCGCTGCTTGTCCCGGGAATTGCTGCTGTTGCGGCTCGTTCTCATTCTGGATTTGTCCTCGCCAGAACAGGCTCTCTGACCCGCTGGCATTGATGTGATAGTCGGCGCGCAAGATGTACGTGTTTTTGGTGGTGTCGGCGTTCGAGGAAAACCGGTAACCGAGCGTATTCAATCCATCGCCGTAAAAAACGTTTGAGGCCGGATATTGGTTGAGCACCTGCTGTATCAACGGGCTGGGTCCGAGGCCGAGCGGATCCATCGTCGTGATTTCGTTTGTCCCGTTAACGATACCCAAAGCGTAGTCGCCAGCTGGCACCGTGTAGGTGTTTCCGTCGGTCCCTTGGACGCTGTTTCCCGGACAATTCGAAGCAGTTTCGCACTGATACTCTAGAACCCCCGCTCGCAGCGATGCGCTTGGCACCGTCCTCAAAACGCTGGTGCCTTCCGCGTCGCGAAACCCTTCGTAGTTCGCAAAGAAGAAGAGGCGGTCTTTCTTGACGGGGCCGCCTATGGTGGCACCAAATACATTTCGCAACAGCTTCGGAGGAGTATTGGAGTACCCATTTTCTATGTCCGACGCCTTCAGGAACGGGTCATTCGCGCTGAAAATCGTGTTGCGGTTGTACTCGTAGGCAGAACCGTGAAATGCGTTCGAACCCCGCTTTGTGACCAGCGAAACTTGAGCGCCGCTCGAGTAGCCGGAATCGGCATTGGAATTGGCTGTGGTTACGCGAAATTCTTCCACCGAATCGGGCGGAACATTCAGAACACTATAGAAGGAATAACCGTTATTCTCGTCGTTCACTCCGATTCCATCCAGCGTGACGTTGGATTGATCGCTTCGCAGGCCATTGACTGCGCCGGCGCGCGTGTCTGTCGCCTGCGTCTCCAGAGTCTGATTCCCTAAGTAGCTCACGCCTGGCTGCAGGCTGAGCATGGTAACCACATTCCGGTCCGGAATCGGCAACTCGGCCAACTGATCTCCTTCCACCACATTTCCCAGCGTCGCGTCGGTGCGATTGATCAGCGGCGCCTCGCCTTCGACCGTCACTTCTGTTGTCGCACCCGCAACCTGGAACTTTATGTTTACTGTCGCAGGCAGCTTGACCAGCAACGTGATCTTTGCAACCGCAAATTGCGCAAACCCCTTAGCGGTCGCATTCATTTTATAGTCGCCCGGAGGCACGTCGAGGAACTGGTACAGTCCTGACGCGTTGCTGGTGGTAGCGCGTTGAGCATTGGTTCCCAGGTCGGTCAGAGTGATTTGCGCGCCCGCTACGCTCGCGCCCGATGCATCCGTAACGCTGCCATTCAGTTGGGTCGTTAGCTGCGCCGTCGAATCAGGGGCCAACATCGCCACAAGGGCAAGCACCGCAATTGCACAGACCGCCAGCTTTGCTCCCCGTCCACAACGAACCGCAAACTTGCTCTGCTCATACTTCTTGCCTGCTTGCTGATGGCTACGCGTCATCGAATTGGCCTCCGGGAAATGGGCTCCGCCAAAGAGCAACACCACGCGCGTCGCGTGAAAAAATCACACGTGCACATGCCTTGCGCTCTCCTGCGCCTTCCCATTTCTTGTATCTTCTGGGGTCAGATACGACACTTCCCGCCCGAGTGGGGCGGATTATAACCGAAGACGCCGTCCACATTCATGCGGAAAAATTCATACACAAAACGCTTTTTCGTTGTCAGGAGCCGTGCAAAAGACGACCAATCCCGCGTTCCATCGTCTAAATGAATCGCGCCTTGGTGCGCATGAGAAAGTGAAACAGCGACGTGGGCCTAGCGGGCGTGAAATGGCGCATGAGGTGGCCTTCCTTCCTGTGCTAGACTTTTCCGCGCCCGCCCACGAAATGCTGCCCCGCTTTCTCTGGGGTTCACTGGGCCTCTCGAAATCTCGACTTCCTTCCGAGGAGAAATCCATGCACTCAGATATTTGCAAACTCCGCCCTTCGCGGCTCCGACGTTGCCTCGTCCATGCCCTCGCTTGCATCGTGTCACTGGCGTGCTCGCTGACCCTCGCACACGCGCAAACGTCCAACGCTCCCGCGCTGCTGCGCAAGCCTACCGTGAGCAAGACGCAAATCGCCTTCAGCTACGGCGGCGATCTCTGGATTGTCGATCGCAACGGCGGCGAGGCTCGCCACCTGACCACCGACATCGGCATCGAGACCAGTCCCTACTTTTCGCCCGACGGATCCATGATCGCCTTCACCGGCGAATACGACGGCAACGAAGACGTCTATGTCATGCCCGCTTCCGGAGGCATCCCCAAGCGGCTCACGGCCCATCCCGGCCGCGATCAGGTCGTCGGCTGGACACGCGACGGTAAGTACGTTCTATTTCGCTCCCCGCGCAACAGCTATTCCGGCGCTTTCAACCGCCTGTTCACCGTCAGCATTGATGGCGGCTTTCCGCAGGAGTTGCCGCTTCCCATGGCCGAGGACGGATCCTATTCGCCGGACAGCAGCCACCTAGCCTATGTGCCCTTCAGCAATTTCAAGGAGCGATGGGAACAGCAGCGTGGACTGAAGCATTATCGCGGAGGCACGGCCTCTCCCATCTGGATCGCGAAACTTTCCGATTCGACGGTCGAAAAAGTTCCGCGCAAGGATTCGAACGATTCCACACCCATGTGGTTCGACAATCGAATCTATTTTCTTTCCGATCGCAACGGCCCGGTGAATCTCTTTTCTTACGACACCACCACAAAACAGGTAAGCGAGGCAGTCGCCAGCGATGGCCGCGACATTAAATCTGCCAGCCTCGGCCCCGACGCCATCGTCTACGAGCAATTCGGATCGATCCATCTTTACGATCCAGGGACCGGAAAGCAGCATTCGGTCAATATTCAGGTTTCAGGAGACTTCCCTGCCATGCGACCGCACTTCATCAAGGCAGGCGAGCACATTGAAAACGCCAACATCTCGCCCACAGGCGCACGCGCCGTGTTTGAAGCGCACGGAGAAATCTTCACGGTTCCCGCCGAGCATGGAGATGTTCGCAATCTCACCAACTCCCCGGCCGTCGCCGACCGCGATCCGTCGTGGTCTCCGGATGGAAAATGGATCGCCTATTTCTCCGATGAATCGGGCGAGTACGAATTGCACCTGCGCTCACAGGACGGCTTGGGTGAAGTGCGCAAGATTAATCTGGGCACGCCGCCGAGTTTTTACTATTCGCCGGTCTGGTCAGCCGACAGCAAGAAGATCGTCTACAGCGACAAGGCTCTCCATCTCTGGTACCTGGAAATCGATAGCGGCAAGCCCGTGTTGGTCGATACCAATCCGTATGACAACCGCGGCTTCCATCCCACGTGGTCACCCGATAGCCGCTGGATCGCCTACACGCGACAGCTCGACAGCGGCATGCGCGCTGTCTTTATTTATGGCGTGACGGACAAAACTACCCATCAGGTCACCGACGGCATGAGCGACGCTTCTTATGCCACTTGGGACCGCAACGGAAAATATCTTTACTTCATGGCAAGCACCGATATCGGCCCGGTGCGTGCCGCGAGCATGGGCAGTTACAAACTGCCGGTCACGCGCAGCGGCTATCTCATCGTCCTCAGCAAAGAACTCAAATCGCCTCTCGCCCCGCAGAGCGATGAAGAAGCCATCAAGAACGAAGGCGACAAGAAAGATTCCGCCGACGCCGACGAGTGCTCGGTCGAGGACCAGGCCAAAGGCGAAGAATCGCACGCGGATTCGGCGGCCGGCAAAGATAAGGACGCCACGAAAGATAAAGATACTGACGACGAAAAAAACAAAGATGACAAGACCGCTGCCGGAAAGCCATCCGAGAAATCCAAAACGCCCACGGTACGCGTTGACTTTGAAAACATCGACCAGCGCACTCTCGCCTTGCCCTTCCCTGCGCGGAACTACGACGAGATGGTTGGCGGCAAGACGCACATCCTTTATCTGCTTGAAGGCCCCATCGTCGCCGACGGCGGCAACGGCGGGCGCGAGATCGTGCACAAATTCGATCTCTGCACGCGCAAAACCGACAAGGTGCTCGACAACGTCACCGATTTTTACGTCTCGGCTAACGCGAAAAAAGTCTTATACCAGCAGTTGCCCGAGCGAAAATTTTCGGCCTCCGGCGAGGGCGGCGAAATCCACGGAACCTGGTACATCAAGCCGGTCGACAGCCTGGGAAAATCGGAGAGTTCCTCAAAATCTGAATCCAACGGCCCGCTCAAGCTCGACGGCATGGAAGTTCAAGTCGATCCGCGCGCCGAATGGAAGCAGATGTACCGCGAAGTCTGGCGCATCGAGCGCGACTTCTTTTACGACCCCAACCTGCACGGTCTCAACATCAAGGCAGTCAGCGCCGCTTATGAACCTTACGTCGATCATGTGATGAGTCGCGCCGATCTCAACTACATCTTCGCCGACATGCTCGGCGATATCACCGCCCAGCACGTCTACATCAGCGGCGGCGATCGACCGGAGGTGAAACATGTGAGCGGAGGACTGCTCGGCGCCGACTACACCATCGATCACAACCGTTATCGTTTCGCCCACATCTACCACGGCGAGAACTGGAACCCTGAGCTGCGCGCTCCGCTGACCGAACCCGGCGTCAATGTGAAGGAAGGCGAATATCTTCTCGCGGTCAACGGACGCGAACTGCGCGGCACCGACGAGATCTACAGCTTCTTTCAGGAAACGGCCGGCAAATCGGTGCAGCTGAAAGTCGGTCCCGATCCCGAAGGCAAAGATGCGCGCGCGGTATCGGTCGTTCCCATCGCCAACGAGCAAACCCTTCGCTTGCGCGCGTGGATGGATTCAAATCGCGCCAAGGTGAATGAGCTGAGCAAGGGACGCCTCGCCTACGTCTACCTGCCCGATACCGCGGTAAACGGTTTCACCAACTTCAATCGCTACTATTTCGCGCAGTCCGATCGCCAGGGTGCGGTGATCGACGAACGCTTCAATGGCGGCGGATGGATCGCCGACTATATCGTCGACTGGCTCAAACGCCCATTGCTCGCCGTCGCCATGACGCGCGAAGGAAAAGACGATTACATCCCCAAGACCATCACCGGACCCAAGGTGATGCTCATCAACGAGTACGCTGGCTCCGGCGGCGACGCGTTGCCGTGGATGTTCAGGCGTCTGGGCACCGGCCCGATCGTCGGGGTTCGCACCTGGGGCGGACTGATCGGCATCGGCGGCTATCCGCGCCTGATCGATGGCGGCGGCATCACCGCGCCGCGCTGGGGACTCTTCAATCCCGAGACCGGCGAGTTCGATGTCGAGAACAAAGGCATTCCGCCGGATATCGAGGTCGAACTCGATCCCGCCGCGTGGCGTCAGGGGCACGATCCCCAACTGGAAAAAGGAGTCGCCGTTGTTCTCGACGAACTGCAGAATCACCCCGTGCCGCCGGTGAAGCGGCCGCATTATCCGGTCTACAACTGGACCGAGATGCGCAACTCGACCGCTACATCGCAGGCCGGCGGCGGCCAGAACTAAAGTTCAGCCCGCTGCATAATCAAATTGCGTCATCCCGAACGCCCCCGCTTTCACCAGGGGGTGGAGGGATCTCGCGTGGAGCGCAACTACGTCGCGCCGATACATCCCTCGGCGCGCGCCCATGCTGTCTCATATGGACAGCCAGCAATGTAGGTATGTCATCCTGAGCCGCGCTCTTCGCGGCGAAGGACCTATGCAACTTGCCGGTGACCGCACGAATTGGGAAGGGCACGACTTTAGTCGTGCCGAACAGCTCGCCAACATCACGCGGCTTTAGCCGCTGAGGGTAGCTCCCCGATACCGCTCGGGGAACGCCCTTCCAGCAAACATATCCCGCGATTGGAAAAGCACCATGAGCCATCCACGGTGCTTTCCGTTTTCGCAAATTCAAACCACTCATTTCTGTTCTTCCTTCTTCTCCTCCGGCTTTGGCTTGGGTTGATTCTTCGGCGGCGCAGGCTTTGCCGCAGGAGCCGGTTGCGCCGGACGCGCCGCAGGAGCCGCGGGCCGTGCCTCAGGACGATTCTCCGGTTGCGGCGCCGGCCGTTCATTTCGTGCCGGAGGCGGAGTCGCCTCAGGCCGATTGTTCACCGGCGCTGCCGGACGATTCATCTCAGGCCGTTCCGCAGGTGGAGGAGTTGCCGGCCGCGCAGCGGGTGCTGGAGCCACTGGCCGCGCCGCGGGTGCGCTCGGCTCCGGACGATTATTCGCCGCAGGCGGAGCCGGCCGATTGGGCGGCGCGGCAGGCGCCGGAACATTCGCCGGTCGTGGGGCCGGTTGCGCTCCTGGTCGCGTCGGCACATTGGGCGCAGGGCGTCCCACGCTGGGCGTGGCCGGCCTGGCCGGAGGCGCCACTCTCACCGTCGGCCTCACTGCAGCCGCAGGCCGCAGGGTCGCGACTTCGTTTCGCGCCAGCGGCTGTCCGGGATGCGCGGCCAATGCCTGCTGTTGTTTGGCAAACGGCACCGGCGGAGGCGGAGGCGTTCTCTTCGCCACCACCGGACGATTGGCAATCGTCGGAGGTGGAGCGGCCACATGACCCGCCATCGCGGCATGCACTCCGAGCACGCTCGCCGGAGTCGGCGCTACGGCAACTCGCGCGCTCACCTGGACGCTGGCAATTTCCCGCGCATTCACCGCCACGGCCACTTTCGCCACCGGCTGCGCGCTCACAAACGCCGCCTGCGGAACCGCCGTCACGGCGCCTTGCACTCCGCGATTCACATACGTCACGTTCTCGATCACCGTGGTGTTGCGCACGATGGTCGTGTTGAAGATGTTCGTGACCTGCGTGACGTTCACCGTGGTGTTGCTGATGTTCACGCGGTTCACGTAAGCCGCGCTCACGTGATACGACGGCACATAAACTTCCCGCGGACCGAGCGGGAACCATCCCACGTTTCCTCCGAACGCACCCGGCCCTCCGCCAACGAAGACCACCAACGCCGGCGCATAAACTGCAGGCTCTGCCACGGGCCCAGCAATCCATCCCCAACGTCCGGCTAAGAAAACCCACCGGCCATAGTGAAACGGCGCATAACCCCAGGGCGCGTCGTCCACCCACGTCCAACCCCAGGGCGCAATCCACGCCCAGTGGCCGGTGTGGTAAGGAGCCCATCCCACTTCGATGCGCGGAAACCACACATGCCCATACGAAGGATCATCCCGCCAGTCGCCGTAGTCATCGAGATCGTCGAAGCCGACCACATCTCGCGACAGATACTGGGCCGAAGGGGAAAAATCATAGCGATGGTCTCTGCCTTCGCACCAGGTATCAAAATCATCGGCATCCCACAGCGGTTCCACATCCGCGTAGAGCTGGTCGCTGCCGGTGAACGTAGCCCGCTGACCTCCGCGCAAGCTGTAACTCTGTCCCCCGCCGTCGGCCTCGCCCTCGCCTTCGCGGACGCTGATCACGGTGTAGCCGCCATCCGCGCTCGCTTCGAAACGATAATGCCCGGGCTGAAGGACGGTGAACGCCTGATTGGGAGAATCGACTTCGAAATCGTCATCCTCGTGGAGTCTCCGCACCGTCACGCTCATGGCGCCCGAAGTCAGCTGAATCTGCACCGTGTTGTCATCCAGATTGAGAAACGAAAAGCCAGTCATCGGCGCCAGGCGAATCACCGCCGATCCCAGCTGCACCTCGGCGCGCGAATCCACATCGGCCCACAGCGAATCGCCCGTGGTCATGGGCCGATTCGGCACCGCGCCAACCCAGTCATCTTCTCCCGCAGGCCGGAACGAGACGGCGCCCTGAATGTAGCCCAGTCGCGCCACGCGCGCCGGCGGATCATCGTAATCCTGCGCCGCCGCCGGTCTGGATAAAAAGCTCGCAGCCAATGCGAGCCCGAGCACAAGTCCGCACCAGCCATATCGATTCAAGTTTGATTTCATGGAAAGTAGTCTCCCAAGCGATTTGAATTTCCCGCGAACCCGAGCCTCGCGGAGGCAAGTTATGATGCACAATTCGATTTCTGTGGCCAGATTCGAGTGGCGACTCCGGGCTGGTCACGCTCGCCCGGGTACGTTCGTTTCCATCCGTGAGCACAACGGACGAAAACTTCTTCAAACAACAGTAATTCGTATGCGCTTGATTATATTCCAACCCGCCGTTTCGGCCGGAGTTGCTCTAAGAGTTGGTAGTGTGCCGATTTGCAATATCAAACGAACCGGCGTCGTGTCGAAGTCCCGCGCCTTTCACCAGCGGGACGAGAGATCTCCCGCGCCGGCTTTGCGCCCAGGGAGAACCCTCGCTCCGCTCGAAAAAATGGCAGCGCTCAGGTTTACGGCAGCGGCGAACGAACTTTATTCCGCGCTGGTATAGCACAACTCAACGACCGTGCAATCGTCACTCAGCGGATTGCCCGAGCAGAATTCGGTCACGGCGGAAAAAATTCCTTCCAGCGTGGGTCTTTGCACCGCCGCCTCCTCCAGCCGGAAGTCTTCAAAGAAATCGCCTTTCGGATTTTCCGCCTCGGTCACGCCGTCCGTAACCAGAATAAATCGATCGCCCGATTTCATCTGGCAACTTGAACTCTCGAAACTGGCATCCGGAAGAAGGCCCACAGGAACATTTCCGTGCGCAGGACGAATGACCTCCTGCCCGCATACCAGCAACGGAGGAACGTGCCCGCAATTTACATATTCAAGTTCGCCGTCGCGCCGCAGGCGTGCGATCAGACAGGTCGCGTACTTTTCGCCGCCCATCTTTTCGGCAAAGAATCGATTCACCGCCGTCACCACCTCGAGCAGCGGCATGCCCGCACTTAAATGCGAATAAATCATTCCTTGCAGCGTGGAAGCCAGCAAGGCCGCGGAAACTCCCTTGCCGCTGACATCGGCCAGCACGACCGCGAGTCCTTCCTTGGTGTTGACCGCGTCGAAAAAGTCGCCGCCGATTTCCTTACAGGAAAGATTTTTGCCGCGCAGCCGCGCAAACGGCACTTCGGGAATTTTTACCTGCATCAGCCGCTGCTGAATGCTGGCGGCAATGCTCAACTCCTGTTGATAGCGCCGCGCCTCTTCCTCCGCCTGCACCAGCCGCGCATTCTCGATCAGCGACGCCGCTTCGGTGGCGATCGTGCGAAGAATGTCCTTGCCCACCTGATTGAGATCGCGCGAGGCAAAGCGCGAATCCACATAGAGCGCGCCCATCGCATCGGCCGCGTGCGTGCCAGGAGCCGGCGTCTGCGCGTCCCGTGTCGCCTGTATCTGCATCTTTCGTAACGGAATACAGACCACCGTCCGCAGATCGTAGGCGACTATGCTCTGTCGCCCCGCGAGATCGAGGTCTGAACTGGTATCGGTCCGAACAAACTCCGAGTTCGACCGCATCGACTCTTCCAGAATCGAATGCGAAATCGTCTTATCGTCGAGCAGCGGTTCCTTCTTCTGGTTGCGGCCTGCGACCAGGCGCAAATTTCCCTCATCATCTTTCAGAAAAACATAGCCGCGCTCCGCCCGCGTCAGTTCCAGTGTGACGTCGAGCATGGTCATGAGAATCTCGTCGAGCACCCCCGCGGTATTGAGTTTGCGCGCGGCTTCAAGAAACAGGGTCAACTTTTCGAGATCGGTCGCCTCCTGCTTGATGTGAACCTGCGAGATCTGGCTGAGAAATTCGCGCGCCGTGTTCGAAGTCGCGTGCGCGGGATTAAATAAGATGTACGCGGAATCGCGCGCCCCAAACTCCAGCCGGTCGCCACGATCGAGTTTCTGCCGCTGGATGCGCTCGCCGTTGACGAACGTTCCGTGCTTGCTGCCGAGGTCGACGATGAAAAAATCCGGCCCCTCCTGCAGGATCTGCGCATGATCGCGCGACACGCGCGGATCGGCAATGACGAGGTCCTTATCGACTTTGCGTCCCACCGTGAACGGAGTCCGGTTCAGAACAATGTTTTTCTGCTCGCTGCCCTGCACATACACTAGTGCGGGAAAAACCCCCGAGCCCGAACTGTGGTGGCTGATTCCGCTGAGAGCCATGATTCGACCAAGAAAGGACCAACCCAGCGAAGACTACGATAAGAGAAGTCTAATCAAGCCCCTTCCCTGTCATTTCGAACCAAGCAAGAATGCAAGTTTACGAGAATTATTGCCCAGTCGAGAAACCCGCTTCCGCCGCCTTCGCCCACGGCAGAAGCCGCATTCCCGCCGCCGTGGAAGCACCAGACTACTCTGCGGATGCACTCTCTCGCAAGGCGCTCGCGTGCTGCGGCGAGAGCATCTTGAACGCTGCGTCATTCCCAGCGAAGCCGTTCTTCAGGCGGAGCCAGGGATCTCGCGCGGACCGTCTCCGAAGATTCGCCGCTACGCAAAATCTTGCCGCTCACGAGCGCCATCCCTAACACGAGCGTCGGAGTCGAGAAATTAGTGACGAGCGGCAGCGCCCACGTTCTGTCGACGACCGGTGCGGGCAGAAACAAAAGCGCCGCCACCGAACCGGCGGCAGCCATCCACGGCCAAAAAATAGAAAGGCCCGTCGCTGCCACCAGAAAACGCGACCACCGACCCGATTTCCAAATCGCGCGAATCTCCCGCACCACCACCATCAAAACCGGCAGCAGCAGCACCTGATTATAAGGAGCGAACATCGGGATCACCATCAGCGTCGTGGCCATGGTCAGAGCGAGCAACCAGCCGAACTCAGCCGATCCTGCCCGCGCACGCCGCAACCGCCACGCGAAATAAAAAAGAACACAAATCAGAACGCCCGCCACCACCCTGCCCCAAGTGGTACCCAGTTCCACATCGAGCACCGACCGTCCTCCGCCCGTGTACTGCCAGTATTGCGCGGAAGCGGCGCGGAAGCGGGAAATCCAGCCCGGCAGCAGAATTTCGCCGCCCACGATCAGCGCCAGGATTGTCGTCGCCAGAGACCAGAAAAACCGCTTGCGCTCCTTCCAGTCACCCAGAGTCCACAGACACAGAACTGCCATGGGCAAGGCGGCCAGTTGCGGTTTTATGCTGGCCAGTGCAAGAAAAAAACCGGAGGCGATCAACTCACCCTCCGCCAGCGCACACCACGCGATCGCCATCAGCCCGGCCACCAGCAGCGTCAACTGTTGCAGCTTGAATCCCTGAATCGCCGGAAACGAGCCAATGGTCA
>JASHOT010000394.1 GCA_030040965.1 Candidatus Sulfotelmatobacter sp.
AAGCTTGCGGTGATGTTGTTCGCGAGCATAGCAAGCTGGGCACGGAGTATGCCGGTAAAGAAACCTGCGTGCGCCTGATGCGTGACTCAATGAAACTGCTACGAGCCCGGCACGGATACAACACACCTAGATGGTGGCTGCCTCTGATGGATCAATTGCGCGGGGTTGATACCAAGCCACAGCCAAAGCGAGAGATGCACGTAGAGCTGAAGGACGGCAAGGTACTTTACTATCCCACGTCCGGAAAATGAACGGACCACACCGCACGTTCAGAATATGAACAACTATGCGCGGCACGTATTTCACGTATCACGTACGACATGAATAAAGCAATGGACGGCGTAAGTAAGTAAATAAGTCTTGTTCTTGCTCTACGAGATACGTGGTTTACGTGAGGTTGGCTTTTGTTCGGACAGTGAACAGGACCAAAGCGTTCGTCCGGAAAGTGAACGAGAGGACCAAATGAACGGATTTCGACCGGGACACGAACGTAAACCACCATCAAGACCACATGTCTATCTGGTGATGCTGGGCAGCAGAGAACGGCATGGCTGGTGGGACGAACCAAACACTTACGAGACAGAGCAGGATGGAAAGAGTCGGCCATTTCAGGAATCTGGCGCGCAAACGCTACGGCAAACGGCTGATCTACATCGGCAACGGCGACGGACCTTGGCTCTGTCTGTCCAAGTGTCGGGAGAAATGGACCTACACCTTGCACAACGATCAGCTGGACGCAATCAGCGCTGAGGGCAAGCCCTGCGGACCAAACTGCCGTGGTCGGGACAATCACCGCGTCTGGAAGCTACTGGAAAAACCGGTACCAACGCCAGTACCACCGGTACCAAAACCAGTACGAGAATCACAACCGCAGTCGGCACCAAGTACTAGTACCAAACTGGTACGCGGTTCAGTACCAAAGTTGTCCGCAGATTCGACTGCATCATTCTGGGAAGCCCGGCTTGGGGTAGATGGACTGGACTGACCGTTCAGAAAGTGCAAAGACCATAGTGCCTTCGCGCACATCCCCGAAAGTCTCCTCCCTTGACAATTGGGATAAGATGTCACGGATAAACGGGAAAGACGATGGATGACTTCACTCGTAGGCATCTTCAGGCCGTTGATAGATTCATCGCATCGCTGACACCTGAACAACGCGCATTGGCTAAGGTTAATGCCCTCCGAGACAAT
The DNA here is from genome assembly GCA_030040965.1 of Candidatus Sulfotelmatobacter sp. Lineage (GTDB taxonomy): Bacteria > Acidobacteriota > Terriglobia > Terriglobales > Acidobacteriaceae > Sulfotelmatobacter. Next base: position 1,192 of record JASHOT010000394.1, read on the forward strand.
CAGCTCACTCCACACCAAAAGGATTTGGCAGCGGCCTCAGCGATCAGGCAAAACCGGCCAATAAAGATCACCTCAAAACCGGCCAATGAGAGACCGGGACGTTGACAGCGACGAAGGGCTCTGTACCCTTCGTCGACATGAGCAACGCCTTGAGCGAAGAAAAAAGACAACAAGTAATCGCGTTGGGCCGATTGGGCTGGCCCTTACGACGCATCGAACAAAAAACTGGGGTGCGCCGGGAGACGGCCAGCGCCTACCTGAAGGCCGCCGGCATTGGCGTGCGACCGCCAAGAGCCTGGGGACGGCGACCGCCGGCAAAACCGGCCAACGAGGTGATCACCGGGTCGACGGAAGATTCATCGGACCCAAACGGCAACCCCAACCTCAAAACCACCCCTTCTGAGGAAGGAAAAAGCCAAACCGCAAAACCGGCCAACGAGGTGATCACCGGGTTTGGCGTAGGGTTGAGCGGTGGTAATTCGAACCGTCACTCTCCGACTCCTTCGGCCTGCGAGCCCTTCCGCGAGGCTATCGAGCTCGGCCTGAGTCGCGGTCGGAATGCCATGGCTATCTGGCAGGATCTAGTGGCCGATCACGGCTTCCGGGCGGGCTATCTCTCGGTGCAACGCTTTGTTCGCCGGCTGCGCGGAAACCAGGCGCCCGAGGCCCGCGCCGTGATCTCGACGCCGCCGGGCCAAGAAGCGCAAGTCGATTACGGAAACAAAGGCCCCATGGTCCGCGATGAGCGGACGGGAAAATATCGACGCACGCGGCTCTTCGTCATGACCTTGGGCTACAGCCGCAAAGCGGTACGTCTTCTGACGTTTCAGTCCAGTTCGCGCATCTGGGCCGAACTCCACGAAAAAGCGTTCCGTCGACTGGGCGGCACTCCACGCGTGGTCGTCCTCGATAACTTAAAAGAAGGGGTACTTACTCCCGACTTCTACGACCCGAAGCTGAATCCGCTCTATCGCGACGTTCTCGCTCACTACGGGGTTGTGCCTTTGCCCTGCCGCATCCAGGATCCCGATCGCAAAGGCAAAGTCGAATCCGGCGTCGGTCACGCCCAGAAAACTCCGCTCAAAGGAAAACGCTTTGAGAGTTTGGAGGAAGCGCAAGCCTATCTGGATCGTTGGGAGACCCAGTGCGCCGATACGCGCATCCACGGCACCACCAAACGGCAGGTCGCGGCCATGTTCGCAGAAGAAAAACCTTTCCTCGAGTCATTGCCGCTGGAGCCGTTTCGTTATTACCAGCACGGCCAACGCGTGGTGCATCTGGATGGCTGCGTGGAAGTCGAAGCCGCTTACTATGGCCTACCGCCGGGCTGGATCGGACGCATGGTCCGAGTGCAGTGGAATGAGATCTTCGTCCGGATCCTCGATCCCAAAACCGGGCAACTGCTGCGCGAGCACCTCCGCCAGAAGCGCGGCGGGCATCGCATCCAGGAGCAGGATCTTTCTCCACGACGACCGTGGAAGGTTTCGCAACTGCTGCTGCGAGCCGAACGCGCGGGCACTCAGATCGGCGCCCTCTGTCATCACATTGATCAGCACCAAGGGCAGCTCGGTGTACGCCGCATTCAAGGCGTTCTCTCCCTGGTCAAAAAGTACGGTACCGCAGCTACGGAAGATGCCTGTGCCGCAGCCTTGGAGATGGGAGTGCGCGAATACCGTTTCGTGCGACGCTATCTGGAACGTATCCCCCAGCTCAGTCTGCGGCAGGTCGATCCCCTCATTCGCGAACTCGTGCATTATCGCGATCTCATCCAACAAAAAACCCAGGAGCCAAAATCATGAATGTGATCGAGCTCGATCGTGCTCTCCGCCAACTTCGCTTAGGAGGCATGGCTGCGGTTCTGGAAACTCGCCTGCATCAGGCGCAATCCGAACCTATGCCTCCCCTCGACTTCCTCTCTTGCCTCGTTACCGACGAACTGAATCGTCGTGGCGATCGTCTGCTCGAGCGCAGACAAAAGCAGGCCGCATTTCGCGATCCGCACAAGACACTCGACAACTTCGACTTTAGCTTCAACCCGAAAATGAATCGCAGTTTAGTGTTCGATCTCGCCAGCACAACCTTTGTGGCTCGCCATGAAGACGGGCTTTTTCTCGGTCCGGCGGGCACGGGAAAAAGTCATTTAGCCCAAGCCATCGGACAAATGGTGATTCAGCAGGGCTATCGCGTGTTGTATCGGGAGGCCCACAAATTACTCGAGGATCTCGCGGACGCAACCCTCGACGGTGACCGCAAAGAGAAGATGGAATTATTTTCCACCGTGCCGCTGCTCATCATCGATGATCTGGGCATGCGAAAGTTGCCCACCACGGCCGCCGAGGACTTACTCGAGATCGTGATGCGTCGCTATGAGCGTGTCAGTACGCTGCTCACGTCCAACCGACCGGTGGAGGATTGGGGGAAACTACTCGGCGATACGGCGGCCGTCACCGCCATGCTCGATCGATTGCTGCATCATGGACATGTGCTCAAATGCGGGCCCCGCAGTTGGCGCACAAAAACTAACTTGCCGCCAAAGGATCCGGCGGAGTAAAACAAATCTGTCCCGGCCTCTCTCGTTGGCCGGTTTTGACCCGATCGCCGTTGGCCGGTTTTGAGGTGATCACTGAGG
>JASHOT010000395.1 GCA_030040965.1 Candidatus Sulfotelmatobacter sp.
GGCCAACTCATCGGGCAGGAATTTGAGAGCGACGAAGCGCCCCAGGCGCGTGTCCTCGGCCTTGTAAACCACACCCATGCCCCCGCCTCCAATTCGCTCCAAGATGCGGTAGTGTGAGATGGTTTCGCCGACCATTTATTAGAGAGGTGCCTTACGGGTCGGTTCATCTTACGGACGGGGCCATCGCGAGTCAAGAACGGCGCGGATTCTCCACGGATCCGCTCGAACCGGTTCGCTCACGCGCCAAGACGACCTTTCAGTTTTCGTTATCCCCACACGTAGTCATGTCAAACGGCAGTGGGGAGTCGATTGAATCGGTTGGATTCTGGTGCCGGGAACCTTTGCCACTTGCTTAGGGGTGCAAGCTGGAGAATTCTCGTCGGGGGCTTCCAGGTTCAAGGATGAGATTCGGGTGGATCTAACGTTGCTAGACGAAGTCGGGGGCGTCTTGAGCGGCGTCGTGAGCAAAGCGACCAAACTCCTGTCGCGTCTGGAGGAGTTGGAGGGTGATGATAGGTCAGCGTCGAGCAAAGATCTCGACTGGGAGATTCTGGATTGTTTGCGGACACAGGACGCGCAGAAGAGCTGATGAAAGAAGCCTTTCGCTCAGTCGAAAGGTACGCTGCGCAGGGGCGTTCCTATAAGAAACGCTGACTCGGAAGAACGCAATAGAACGACATTCGAGTCACTTGATTTTGAACACCATGGCTCTCCCTAAGCGTTTTTTTAGCTCTTTCGCTTTTCCAAGGGCAACCATCACATACAGAGCGTTGAGGCGGTCAAAGTTAAATTGAGCCAGTGACTCTGCGCCCTCGATCGTAATCAGTTGGTGAAGAACTGCTGCGCCAGCCAGAGTTGCAGCGTGCGCTGCTGCTGGCGAGGCAATTTGACGAAGCGGATGCCGAGATTGCCGCGGTCGTCTTGCCAGGCAATTTCCGCATTCGCCTTGAGCGCCGATCTCGCTCCGGGCAGGTCGAATGATACCTCGAGCGGCTTGGCCGTCTGGAACTGCTCGTCGGTGTGAAGTTGCATGCCGCCCTGGCTCAGGTTGACAAGAAACGCGTCGGTCGGCTTGCGGCCTTTGCAACTTACCAAGACGGGAACTTCCAGGCCGGCGCGATGGTAGCGGAGGCGGCCGTCGAGAATCATGTTGCGGGCGGCGGAGAGCGTGCGCACGGCCTGCTCGACGGAAATCGGTTTTTCAAAGGCGAATAATGCGCCGCTGCTCTCCAGATTCTGCGCGGTGTGCGGCATGCCCATGATCACGAGAGGAACGGTGCGTGGGGCGTAGTCGTCGCGCTGCAGGTCTTGCAAGAACTGCGAGCTGCCGTTGAGATCGCAATCGACGATGATGGCGTCAATTTTTGATTTGGTGAAGCGATCGAGGGCACGTTGGGGCTCGGATTCGACCGCGACATCCATGTGAAGACCGCCGAGAATGCACTCCAGAACACTGACTTCCTGCCAGTCGCGCGAGACCACCATCGAGGAAAGTGTCATGGTTCAACTGTAGCGATGAAAGTAATGGCGAGTAGATAACCAACGTAATGGCGGATCTCGATTTCGCACGTTGACTTTGGGTGTGAGACTATGGCGTTTTACATGGCGGAATCGCGAATAACCCGCATGACATGGGCAGCTGGGATTGTTTCTGTCGTGGGCCCGGTTTGCGCCGTCCTTCCGTATACGGACTATTTGCCGTCGCCCTTGCTGACTTCGGAGCTTGTAGTGTGGGCGCTGGCTGCGATGGGGGCGATCGGCCTTGGCGTGGGCGTATTTGCTTTTAGAAAAGGCAGCCGGATTGCGGGGGCAATTTGTGGGCTGACGAATATCCCCGTGCTGGCTTACTGGGGATTCATATGTTTCTTTGTCTTCATATTGCATGGCTGGAGATGAGCTGACACTGCGGGCTCGGGAATTGTGATATGTCATTCGAAGTCCCAATCGTGCACGCTCAAAAGATTTGACGTCAAATAGAACGCTGATTGACGATAGATCGGATTCGCGCAAGAATTCCACCGCCGGTCAAGTTGCTCAGACCGGGTCTGGCCGCCAACTCACTCCAAGCTTGAGGAGGTACCATGCGAAGCGCGCATTTCACCGCAGCGGCTGTTCTGCTTTGCATCGCAGTTACATCTCCCATGCCCATGTCTGCGCAGGAAGCCAAGCCGAACACCTTTCGCCTTCCGGTGGTCGTTAAGGACGTCGTCGACGCCTGCAGTGAAGCCGTCAACCAGATGGACAATCATGTCCCGCAGAACACCGCCGCAACTTTCATGAAAATCGGATGGTGCTTCGGGTGGGCGCAGGCCGTGCAGGAGCGCATCGCCGAAGTGCATGTGTACGGGCGCTTTGAGGAGATGACCGCCAAGAAGGAGGGGCGCGCGCCGCGCGCCTATGAAGGGGCGGACAAGGATTATGCGAGCGTTTGTCTGCCGCCGGAAGCCCGCACTGGCGACCTGATCCGCGCGCTGGTGAAAGAACTGGGCGATAGCTCGCCACGCGATATGACCGAACCCAAGAATGGTCCGGTGAAAGCTGCGTTGAGAAAAATATATCCGTGTCCGGCCGCACCCGATGCGAAGCCGTGACGTGGGTATCGTCCCCTGCAATGGCAAAGGCAACGGCCTCGTTTTTGTAAGTGGCAGTGGAACCGTGCGAGCGGGTGATGTCAGCGGTCGCGCTGTGCAACGAAGATTGGTTGGTAAAAACCGCTTTCCGATGGCAGGAGCCAGCGAATATTGGTGAATCCTGCCTTGCGCAGAGCGGCATCGAGTTCGCCACGCAGCACAGCACGATAGGTCGAGGTGAAGTGGATCGTGTGCCAGGTTGGTCCGTCGTTTTTTGTGATGTAGAGATGGAAGCGATAGCGACGCTCATCCATCCAATCCCAGATTTGAAAAACGATGCGCCTTCTACCGCCATCCGAGAAAAAGTCGGGTCCGTGAGCGACAGCCCGTTCTACAATCAGGCGATCATAATCGCGAGTGCTGCCGATGAAGGAGCCGCCTATTCGGAGCTTCCCGTATGCTTGTTGAGCGGCCTGGAGCAACTGTTCATCGCTCTCCAGGTGAGGCAGCGAATTGTCGATGCAAATTACAGCGTCAAAGCTCGATTGGGGGATTGCGTCGAGTTGCAACATGTTCGCGGCCAAGAAAGCGATGTTGAGCCCCCTGTGCGAAGCTTCGGAGCGCGCCCGCTGGATGGCCTCAGAGCTGATGTCGCATCCCACGACATCGAAGCCGTTCATGGCAAGACCTAGCGACTGCGTGCCTATGCCGCAGGCGCAGTCCAGTACGCGAATGGGCGATTTGCCGCCGGACTCGTGGTGGAGAATTCTGCCGAGCACCGCCGCCTGCCGCGCAATGCTCTTTTCCCAGTTCTCGAATATCTGGTCGTAGTAAGGGGCAAGTTCGTCATAAGGTTGTTCGGTATCGGCCATATCCATTCCGGCTTTCGTAGGATCCCGATTGCACTTCGCTGCCTATTTGCCGCGGTACCACTCCACCGTGCGGCGCAGGCCTTCTTCAAAATTGACTTTTGGTTTGTAGCCGAGGGCGGCTTCGGCTTGGGAGATATCGGCGAGGGAGTGCTTGATGTCGCCGCCGCGCTCTGGGCCGTATTGCGGCTGGCCTTTGTAGCCGGTCAGTGGCTCGAGGAGCTTGAAAGTTTCATTGAGCGCGACGCGGCGTCCGGTGGCGATGTTGAAAACTTTTCCCGCGGTTTTCACGGCCGGTGCGCTGCAGGCGAGCAGATTAGCGTCGACGGCATTGTCGATGTAGGTGAAGTCGCGGCTTTGTTCGCCATCGCCGTAGATGGTGGGCTGCTCGCCGCGCAGCATCAGGGTGATAAATTTCGCGAGCACGCCGGAATAGGGGGATGAGGGATCCTGGCGCGGGCCGAAGATGTTGAAGTAACGCAGGCTGACGGTTTCGAGGCCGTAGCAGCGATAAAACGAAACCATGTAATGCTCGCTGGCGAGCTTGGCGACGGCGTAGGGAGAAATCGGGTGGGGGCTCATGGCTTCGTGCTTGGGCAGAGTGGGCGTGTCGCCGTAGGCGGAAGACGACGCGGCGTAGACCACGCGCTTGACCTTGGCGTCGCGCGCGGCGACGAGCACGTTGACCGTGCCATCAATATTGGCGCGGTTCGATCCGAGGGGATCGAGGACGGATTTCGGGACGGAAGGAATCGCCGCCTGATGCAGTACGAAGTCGACGCCGGCGCAGGCGGTGCGCATGGCGTCGAGATCGATGATGTCGCGTTCGACAAAGTCGATGCGATCGAGAATGTCTGCGATGTTTTCCTGTTTGCCGGTGGAAAGATTATCGATGCCACGCACCTGGTCGCCACGAGCGAGCAAGGCCCGTGCAATGGATGATCCGATAAAGCCCGCAACTCCGGTTACGAGATAGAGAGACATGACGGTTCATGATAACGAATGGAGGGGTGAAGCGGGTGGGGTGGTGGAAACACCCACGTCTGGCAAAGGCGGCCAGAAGTGGGGCACCCTCGGATGGCGCGGTGCTGATGCGTGAAAACCAGGGTCCCTCGACTGCGTTGGCGAGGATTAGGCTAGCGGGTTCCGGGGTGGTTTGGCTGGCGTTGATCATGTGCAGGAACTCGGAGCGCGCGAGCATGGGATGATGTTCGAAAAACTGAATGAGGGCCTGAATGGCAGCCGACGGGTTGGAGACGGTTGCGAGGGATTGCAGTGATTTCTGTTGTGGTGGGGCAACGGCAATCGAGCCGGCCGAGGCTCCACGGGATACGACGCCCAGAAGCTGTTTCAGCCGAATCTTATTTTCATCCGACATTTCGACAAAGGCGATTCCCATGCCGAGGTAGGGATAGCTGACGCGCACATCGCCTTCGCTCTCGATCGAAATGCCATCGGCTTCCAATTTCATGTGCAGGATGGTTCCGGGCGGGTAGGTTGCCTGGGCCTCGACGTAGCATCCGTGGAGGCTGATGTCGGTAAACCGGGCCCAGGTGGGAACGTCGCATCCTTCTTCGCGCATTTCGATGCCGCCGTCACATTGGTAGCGCGAACTGCGGCGTTTCTCCGGTCCAGAGTAGGACGGCGTCGATTCGGCTCGGAGGTAGGATGGGTCCGCACGCGGTGTTGAAAGTTTCGTTGCGGCGGTTGACGGTGTTGTTGATTCCTGCGAGTTTCTCAACGCTACGATGTAGGGATTGCTGTCGTGGTTTTGTGTCATGTTTTGCTGCCTCGGATGTACACGCTTCTGCGTTACCCACCGAGTGCCCCAACGCCGGGAATCGCGGGCACACCTGTATCTATCGGAAAAATTTCGGTTAAACATTAAGGCTGGCCAAACGAACGGAAAATTCTTAGGAATTGTTTAATGCGGCGGCTGGGTCTGGAGTTTCTGCGGCTTTTTGCATCCCGGCATGGCGGATCTGCTTCCAGAGTTCGTCGCGGCCGGCGCCGGTTTTCGCGGAGTAGGGAAGAATCCGCGCCTTCGGATAGTGTTGACTGAGGGTTCGTAAAGCATTCTGCAACGCCGGACTCGAGAGCCGGTCGCTTTTGGTTGCGACTACCAGGAAATCCCGCTGTTGGGCGGAGAGGAATTCCAGCAATTGGCGATCGCTCTGCTGCGGCGGAATGTTGACGTCGATGAGGGCCACGCAGAGAGCCAGCGATGGGCGTTCATTCAAGTAGGGATCAATAAACTTGGGCCATTCGTCGGAGATGGCGCGCGCGATTTTGGCGTATCCGTAGCCGGGAAGGTCGGCGAAAATCAGCTCAGGCTGGGGTTTTCCCGGCCAGCGGATTTCGAAGAAGTTGATGCTGCGGGTGCGGCCAGGGGTGGAGCTGGTGCGGGCGAGCTTGGTACCGACGAGCGAGTTGATGACGCTGGATTTGCCGACGTTGGAACGTCCGAGGAAGGCGATTTCCGGCAGGCTGGGAGCGGGGAAGTGGGCGGCGTTGGTAGCCGCCGCGAGAAAGCGGGAGAGAACCCTCATGCTCAAGTGTGCAATGGATAAGGAGAAGTTGGCAAGGGAGAGGGGGCGCGGGGTAGTGGTGCTTTAGCGCTATGACCCCACTACCGGGCGCGGTAAGCTGCAGTTTTGGACCAGGAAGCGAGCCAAACGCACGCATTCGACGCGTCGCCGGCTAGGAAACGCAAGGTCCCTCCACTGCGCTTGCTGGCGCTGCGCTGCGGTCGGGATGACAGAGTGGTGGAGCGGGAGATCCCTCGCGCGGCTGGAGAAAGCGCCGCGCTTCGGGATGACGCCAATTCACGTGAGGTTTCAAACTGGCGCACCACCGCCGCGTTACTGATGTGCGGTGGGGACGTCGGTGGTTGCGGTCAGTGGCGGCGCGATGGGCTGCACGGCTTCCTCTTCGACTTTTGGCAGAGGTGATTCGAGAGCGATCTGCAAGACTTGGTCCATGGTGTCGACGAAGTGCAGCTTCATGGCGTTGCGCAAGTTCTCGGGGACTTCGGCGAGATCTTTTTCGTTGTCCTTGGGCAGGATGACTTCGAATAATCCCGCGCGATGCGCGGCCAGGAGTTTTTCTTTGAGGCCGCCGATGGGAAGAACTTTTCCGCGGAGCGTGATCTCGCCGGTCATGGCGAGGTCGCGGCGGACGGGAATTTTGCTGAGCGCGGAAGAGATTGCGGTCGCGATGGTGATGCCGGCGGAAGGTCCGTCTTTCGGAATGGCGCCTTCGGGCACGTGCACGTGCAGATCAAGGTTGCGATAGAAGTCGCGATTCAGGCCGAGCCGGTGGGCGCGCGAACGAACGTAGGACATGGCGGCTTGGGCGGATTCCTGCATGACGTCGCCGAGTTTGCCGGTCAGCGTGAGTTTGCCTTTTCCGTCGACGACGGTGGCTTCGGTCGAGAGGATGGAGCCGCCGACTTCGGTCCAGGCGAGGCCGGTGACGAGCCCGACTTCCGATTTTTCGTGCGCTAGTGTATCGCGGAATTTGATGACGCCGAGAAAATCGTTGACGTTTTCGGCGGTGATGGTAATCGAGAAACTCTCGCCTTCCTTCACAACTTTTCGAGCGACCTTGCGGCAGACGTTACCGATTTCGCGCTCCAGATTGCGCACGCCGGCTTCGCGCGTGTAGGAACGGATCAACTGGGTGATGGCGTCGTCGGTGAATTTTATGTTCTTTTCGGAAAGGCCTGCGGCGAGCATTTGCTTCTTGACCAGGAATTGTTTGGCGATCTCGACTTTTTCCTGCTCGGTGTAGCCATGCAGACGCAGCACTTCCATGCGGTCTTGTAAGGCCGGAGGGATGGTGTGCATCACGTTGGCGGTCGCGACGAAAAAGACTTGCGAGAGATCGTATTCGACGTCGAGATAGTGATCGACGAACATGTAATTCTGCTCGGGATCGAGAACCTCGAGCAGGGCGGCAGAGGGATCGCCGCGGAAGTCCATGGACATCTTGTCGACTTCATCGAGCATGAAGACCGGATTCTTGGTGCCGGCTTTTTTCATCATCTGGATGATCTGGCCGGGCAGGGCGCCGATGTAACTGCGGCGATGGCCGCGGATTTCGGCTTCATCGCGCACACCGCCGAGCGACATGCGGACGAACTTGCGGCCGGTGGCCTTGGCGATCGACATGCCCAGTGAAGTTTTGCCGACTCCCGGAGGGCCGACGAAGCAGAGAATCGAGCCTTTGGGATTTTTTACGAGCTGACGGACGGCGAGAAATTCGAGGATGCGTTCCTTGATTTTCTCGAGGCCATAATGATCTTCGTTGAGAACTTTTTCAGCGCGAGAGATGTTGCGGATTTCTTTGGAGCGCTTCTTCCAGGGCACGGCCAGCAGCCAGTCGAGATAATTGCGCGAGACGGTGGATTCGGCGGACATGGGCGGCATGGCTTCCAGCTTTTTGAGTTCCTGCAGCGCCTTGTCCTTGACTTCCTTGGGCATGCCGGCGGATTCGATTTTCTTTTTCAGTTCGTCGAATTCGCTCTTTTCGCCGCGGCCAAGTTCCTTCTGGATGGCCTTAATCTTTTCGTTCAGGTAGTACTCTTTTTGCGCCTTCTCCATCTGGCGCTTCACGCGCGACTGGATGGTGCGATCAACGTTGAGTTTTTCGATTTCGATGTCGAGCACGTCGGCGATGCGGGTCAGCCGCTCGCCGGGATCGAAGATTTCGAGCAGTTCCTGTTTCTCTTCGATGGAAAGCTGCAGATTGGCGGCGATGACGTCGGTGAGCTTGGCCGGGTCTTCCATGCGCACGGCCGAAATCATGGTTTCGTAATTCAGCGCCTGACAGAGCTTGACATATTGTTCGAACAGCGAGGTGACGCGCTGCATGGCGGCTTCGAGAGCCGGGTTGGCTTCGGAGGTGTAACGCGCCACGCGAACTGTCGCCTGCATGAAGCCTTCGGTGTCGGTGACTTGGAGGATCTTGCCGCGCTCGATGCCTTCGACCAGAACTTTAATATTTCCGTCGGGCAGCTTGAGACTCTGCACGATGTTGACAATGGTGCCGACCTGATAAATCTCGTTGGCTTTGGGTTCGTCGATGGAGGCGTCGTGCTGCGTGGCCAGGAAGATTTTTTTGTCCGCCGCCAGGGCTTCTTCCAGCGCGCGGACGCTCGACTCGCGGCCCACCACAAAGGGCGTCATCATGAAAGGAAAAATGACCACGTCCCGAATGGGCATCATGGGCAGCTTTCGCGATTCGAACTTTTCTTTGGATGTGGTCACAGAATCTCCCTGGGTGAAAGAACGACAAACAGAAAAACGGCATTAACGGGACGGCCCACAGCAGCGTCCTTTAAAGATTCTACCTCGCCCGAGGCCCCTCGCGCATGGCTCTAAATGGCCATTTTTTCAAATGAATGCCGGCGTCTTCGATTTGGGAACGACATCTTGCCGAACGAAAACCCGGGGCTATCCCGCTTTTTCCATGATGGTGGTGAATGACGCGGTGCGCTTTTCCACCATCTCGCGCGTGACCTCGAACTCCTTGACTTTCTTTTGACTAGGCAGGTTAAACATCAAGTCGAGCATGAGCTCTTCGAGAATCATGCGCAGGCCGCGCGCGCCCACTTTGCGCGCCATCGCCTGACGGGCGATTGCCCGGAGAGCTTCGTCGGCAAATTTGAGCCGAACGTTCTCGAACTCGAACAGGCGCTGGTACTGCTTGACGATGGCGTTTTTCGGGCGCGTCAGAATTTCGATCAGCGCAAATTCGTCGAGATCTTCGAGGGTGCCAACGACGGGCAGACGGCCGACAAATTCGGGAATCAATCCGAACTTGATCAGATCTTCCGGCTGAACATCCTGCAGAAGTTCCTGGCTGCGTTTTTTGGCGTATGCCGAATCTTCTTTTTCCGCTTCATCGCTGCTGCGGAAGCCGAGCGACTTTTTGCCGATGCGGCGGGAGACGATCTTGTCGAGCCCGACGAATGCTCCACCACAGATGAAGAGAATGTTGGTGGTATCGACCGGAGTGAATTCCTGGTGAGGATGCTTGCGTCCTCCCTGGGGCGGAACGTTGGCGATGGTGCCTTCCAGAATCTTGAGCAGGGCCTGCTGCACGCCTTCACCGGAAACGTCGCGCGTGATCGAGGGATTCTCGTCTTTGCGCCCGATCTTGTCGACCTCGTCGATGTAGATGATGCCGGTTTGGGTGCGGCTCACGTCGCCGTCGGCGGCCTGCAAAAGCTTGAGAATAATGTTTTCGACGTCTTCGCCGACGTAGCCGGCTTCGGTGAGTGTGGTGGCGTCGACGATGGCGAAGGGAACGTCGAGCATACGGGCCAGGGTCTGGGCGAGCAGAGTCTTGCCGGTGCCCGTCGGACCGATGAGCATGATGTTGGATTTCGTGAGCTCGATGCCATCGCCGGTTTTCTGGCGATTCATGAAGATGCGCTTGTAGTGGTTGTAGACGGCGACCGCCAGCTTTTTCTTCGTCTGCTCCTGGCCGATGACGTATTCGTCGAGGAAGGTTTTGACTTCCTGCGGCTTGGGCAACTGGTTGGGAGTGCTGGAGGGTGGAGTGGCGGTGCGGTCATCTTCGAGGATGGAATTGCAAACCGCGACGCACTCGTCGCAAATGTAGGCGCGGGGATAATCGCTGGGGGACGAGATGAGTTTCGCGACCGCGTCCTGCGACTTGTGGCAGAACGAACAACGGAGGATCTCGTCGGTTCCCGACTTATTTTTCACTCGGCATTACTCCTTAAATTGTGCGGCGATCAGGCCCCGGCGCCGTTCGACCCATTTGCCGCGCTTTGCACCCAGCTTTTTTTCAGCCGCCCAAGTCTTCAGCTAAACGAGCCTTGAGCGGTCCGAGCGCGAAGGCCGATCATACCGCTTTTGCCGTCTTGTAGATGATATCGTCTATGATTCCGTATTCCTTAGCCTGTTGCGCGTTCATGATGAAATCGCGCTCGACATCTTTCTCCACTTTGTCCAGTTTTTGCCCGCTGTGCTTGGACAGCAACTGGTTTGTGATCTCGCGCATACGCAAAATCTCGCGCGCGTGGATATCGATATCGGTGGCCTGACCCGACAATCCGCCCATAGACGGCTGATGTATTAGAATCCGTGAATTGGGCAGTGCCAATCTCTTTTTGGGTTCGCCTGATGCCAAAAGTAACGCCGCCATCGAGGCCGCCTGGCCCACGCAGAGCGTCATGACATCGTTTTTTACGTACTGCATGGTGTCATAAATCGCCATGCCGGCGGTGATGGAGCCGCCGGGAGAGTTGATGTAAAGCTGGATGTCTTTCTCCGGATCTTCCTGAGCCAGAAACAACATCTGGGCGATGACGAGGTTGGCGATGTTATCGTCGATGGGCGTTCCGATGAAGATAATGTTATCGCGGAGCAGGCGGGAGTAGATGTCGTAGGCGCGTTCGCCGCGTCCGGTCTGCTCGATGACCATGGGAACCAGCATCATGTGAGGATCATTTCGGGAATCGTTATTATTATTTTTCACGTTCACCTGCCACACTCCGCCCCGACGCAACGCTTCGCTTGCTGGGGAGGGTCGAAAGGTCCGCGTGGTTGCAGCCTTTACGCGGACTGGTGATACAGAAATTCGAGGGTCTTTTCGCTGCGGATTCTGTTGCGAATTCTATCGAGGCCCCCATCCTGTGTCAAACGAGCGCGGACCGCTTCCGGAGTCTGTTTTGTCTGTTGCGCGAGCGCGTCGAGTTCACGATTCAACTCGTCATCGCCCACCTGAATTCCTTCCAGCTCCGCAATGCGTTCCAGTAACAACGACGACTTCACATCCTGTACAGCCTGATCACGCTGGCCTGCCCTGAGGCGCGGCAGGTCCATTTTCTTCATGTCTTCCATTTTCATGCCCTGCCCGGCCAGAGCACGCAAGCCGCGTTCGAGGCGGAGATCGATTTGGCGGTCGATCATCGACTCGGGCACTTCGAAATCATTGCGTCTTACGAGTTCTGCGACAAGTTTGTCTTTAGATTCGCGCTCGGCGGTGTGCTTGCGCTCGGCCAGCATATTCTCGCGAATCTGCTTGCGGACTTGATCGAGCGAAGTGAACTCGCCCAACTGTTTGGAGAATTCGTCGTTCAACTCGGGAAGATTTTTCTGCTTGATGGCATGAATCTTTACCGTGTAGATGAACGTCTTGCCGGCGAGGCGCTTGTCCTGCGCATCTTCGGGATAGAGGACTTCGAACTCGCGGGTATCGCCGGCGCTGGCTCCGCGCAGGTTGGCGGAAAATTCGGGCACGGTATTTTTGCCGCCGATTTCGATGAGAACTTCGTCCATGTGCACGGGCTTGGTTTTGTCGTTTTCCTTAGCCCCGGCGTCTTTTGGACGGCCGTCCATGGATGATTGGGCGAAGTCGCCGTCGGAGAGTGTGCTGCCTTCGATGGCGGTGAAGGTGGCGTGCTGCTCGCGAACGTTGTTGAGCGCTTCCTCGACTTCTTCGTCTTTCACTTCGATCTGAGGATGGTCGGCGCGCAGCTCCTTGTAACCCGCGACCTTGATCTCAGGCATGATTTCGAAGCTCGCCTTGAACTTCAGCGGCTCGCCATCATGAATGTGCAGATCGGTGACGCGGGGCTGCGAGACGGGAATCATGCCGAGGCGTTCGGCCTCTTTGCGGAAATAGCGCGGGACGAGGGCTTCGACCACGTCGCTTTTGAGGTCTTCTTTGAAGCGCTGGCGGATGATCGAAGCGGGCACGTGGCCGCGGCGGAAGCCGGGCAGGCGCGTCATCTTCTGATATTTCTGGATGAGGGTTTCGGTTTCGCGCGCCACTTCGTCGGCGGGCACTTCCACGGAAATCTCGCGCTTGACGCCGTCCTGCTTGACTTCGTCGGTCTTGACTTCGCCCATCTTTGCGTCGCCCGTCTTTGCGTCGGAGTTCCTGGTTTCAGTTGTGTCTGTGAGACTCACGGTTGGCCTTTAACAATTCTGTAATCTTTGAGTGTAAAGAGTTGGGGAGAGCAGCGTCAATGCGTCGCCGGGGTGGCGAGGAGAAGTCGTGGCCCGGTTCGGGACAGGGTGAGGCCGATAGGCTTGATCGCGATTTATCAACGCTAGTCGACGGGGGCTTGAACCTTCCCCTCGGGGTAAGCTTTACAGTGATTCGAGGCTAGCCATGCGAAAAGCACTCAGCGTGTCCGCACTGGCAAAGAGTGCGGGCGTGACGACGAAAACACTGCGGTACTGGGAAGGAATTGGCTTATTGCCTCGAGCGGAACGAACACACACGGGTTATCGAGTCTTTGCTCCCGAGGTCATGCGCTACATCGAGTTCATCCAGAAGGCGAAAACTGTCGGGTTGACGCTTTCCGAGATGAAAAGGGCGATCGAACTCGCCGAGCGCGGGGAAAATCCTTGCCCTGAACTCATGCAATGGCTTGACGCCAGGGACAAGGTACTTGAGCAACAGATTCACTCGCTTCGGGCTTTGAGACAAAGACTGCGGAGTTTTCGCGACCTTTGCTCGACAAACGATGTTTCGGGGTGTGCGCGAGAAAAGGAACTGTGCTGCTTGATCGAAGACTTGCTCAACTCTCGCTTGAGGAAAGGAAATGATCATGAGAAAACTGTATTCGCTCGCCCTGGTCTTGTTGGTCGCACTCGGAGCTAAAGCTGCAACCGTAGTCGCGGCAACGTGCTGCTGTCCGTCTTGTCCAATCTGCAAATGACTCAACAGGGGCTGCCGTTTGCGAGCAGCCCTTATTTGTCGCCTTCAGCTGGACAATACCAGACGGCTGCAATCAATCCCGACGGCTCGCGGCGCGGATATAATGGCCTCGCCCTGCTCGCCGATACCATCACAACAAAAGGAAAGGCTTTACTGCGGGGTGGGTACGCGGAGTGCGTAGCGAATCTCAGGCGGCTAAGAACAGCCGGTCTCGTGCCGACTCCCTGCCGAGCGATCTGCGTGCGATGGCTGATTTAGCGGCGTTTAAGGTGAAGTTCTGCGGCTTACTTGCCGACATTTCTAACGCAGGTCTCGCGACGACGCTTCGAAGGAGTAGGCGGCGGTGAAGGGGACGATCATCAACTGCCTGGAGGAACTTGTCACCCAGCAATTTGGGGCGGAAGAGTGGAGACGATCGCTCAAAATCGCGGGAGTGGAAGAGTCGAGGATTTACAGCACGTTTGAGGACGTTCCGGACCACGAAATGCATGCCCTGATGAAGGCGGTCTCGGCGGCGGTGGAGTTGCCGCTGGAAGGGGTGATGGAGGCGTTCGGAGATTACTGGTCGACGACGTACGCGCCGCGAGTGTACTCCGCCTACTATGCCCATGCCAGGAATGCGCGTGAATGCGCGTGACCTTCTGCTGCACCTGGACGAGATCCACACGGTGATGACGAAGTCGATCAAATCGGCGCGGCCGCCGCGTTTTCGCTATGAGTGGCGGGGAGAGAAACATCTCATCATGCAATATGAATCCAATCGCGGGCTGGTTCAGCTGATGGCCGGCCTGGTTCGCGGCGTCGGGAAGTACTACGGCGAATATCTCAACGTGAGTATCGTGGGGAACGCAGTGCACATTCAGTTTCCGTGATCGGTGGGGGAAATTTACTTTTGCTCGAAGTGCTGCTCGATGCGGGAGACGAATTTCGGTTCGTGGGTTTTGACCAGCTGCAGAATGCCGGGCTTGAATTCCTGGAAGACGTGCATGCCGGCGTCGTCTCCGATGGTTGTGCCGAACTCGCTGAAGGGCTGTGAGAGGGAACGTTTCCAATAGGGGCGGTAGGCGCTGTGCGCGACCGCCGCGGTCAGGACGCGCAACAGATAAGACGTGTTGAGGCGGCTATTTCCCTGCTGGTCGCGGGTAAG
>JASHOT010000396.1 GCA_030040965.1 Candidatus Sulfotelmatobacter sp.
ACGCATTTTACCGAAGACCGGTGGGTGCGGATGGCGGAGTTCCGTCCGGGCAGTGCGGCCAACGTGCACCATGCCGTGGTTTATATTCGTCCGCCCGATTCGCACTGGTTGCGACACGCACCGGTGGGTGAAGCTTTTACGGCCTCGTCGCTCAGCGATTCGGAAGATCGGCGGCAGGCGCACGAAACCACCAGTGACCTTCTGCTCGTCTATGCGCCGGGAAGTTCTCCGGACGAATGGCCCGAGGGTATGGCCAAGTTTGTGCCCGCAGGTTCGGATCTCGTCTTTCAGATGCATTACACGACCAATGGCACCGCTGCCGAAGATCAGACCAGCGTCGGACTCGTTTTTGCAAAATCTCCGCCTGCGCAGCGCGTGATTACGCTGCAACTGAACAATCACGCCTTGATCATTCCGCCCGGAGCCGATGATTTTCGCGTGGAAGTGCAGGGGACGCTACCCAACGACGCCACGCTTCTCACTTTTTTTCCGCACATGCATCTGCGCGGCAAGCGCTTCGAATATGACATTGTGCACGACGACGGCAGCGTCGAGATTTTGCTGCGCGTGAATTATCACTTTCACTGGCAGTTGAGCTACAAGCTCGCCGAACCTCGGCTGCTCAAAGCCGGGACGCGGCTGCGCGCGATTGCCTGGTACGACAATTCGAAAAACAATCCACACAATCCCGATCCGAACAAGACCGTGACCTGGGGGGACCAGACCAGCGACGAAATGATGGTGGGATTTTTTGACGTGGCTGTAGCGGCGGGAATCGATAAGTGGAAATTCTTCGAGAGACGTGCGCCGGTGAACTCGCTCAGCAATTCACACGATCACGATTGATACGTAAGCAGCAGCTCGATTACGCTCTGCCCTTTTTCGCGGCGATCGCGGCTTCCTTGCCGGCAACTTCCCACGGACGCTTTGGCCGATCCACGGCGGGTTTGTCGCGATCCACGATGCGATCGTACTGGTAAGCCTCGCTCACCGTGCCCAGCGATTCGTTATACAGGCTGGGAAGGCCAAGAGCCACTTTGAGCTCTTCGGCGAACGTATGCAGTGCTTTCAGATGATCGGCGGTAGCGGGCACTTCGTTTTTTGAAGTCTTCAGGAACTGCTGATATCCGCGGTTGACCAGTTTCGAAATCTCGCTGCCAATGAGGTAGCCGGGATAGGCAAAAATCTTTACGCCATCGTCAGGGGCTTTCTGGATCGCGGCCGAGACGTTGTATTTCCGTAAAAAGACGCGGCCGTTGGTGCCGGGCGCGTCGGTTACGTCAAAGCCGTGATCGCGCAGCCAGGCCAGCGCTTCTTCATAGGTTCTTGCTTCAATCTCTTTTGCCATCTCGGTTTGCTTTTACCCTTTCCTGCCGGCGTCGACTTGGCGATAATCTGATGCAGCAAATATGAGAACGGACGTAACTTTACACGATCCGCATCGCCGGAACTGAGTTCTTCATCTAAACAAAATACTACATACCGCGTTTTCAGCCACACCACACATTACGATGGTCATGGCGATTCGGTTCGAATATGGCGCAAGGCTCCGGTAAAGTAATAGCAATGTCGACTGGCGCACAATCCGGCAGGCCGGTGGAAGTACCATCAACTCTAGGGGAAAGCCTTGGCCACAGTCTGATCGAGAGAATCGGAAATACTCCTCTTCTGCGTCTTGAGGCGCTTACGCGCGAACTTCCGGGCATAGCACTGTTGGGTAAGGCCGAATGGTATAACCCCGGGGGATCGGTCAAGGATCGCGCGGCAGCGCACATCGTCGCCGAAGGACGCCGGCGGGGCCAGCTTATTCCGGGCAAAATCCTTCTCGATGCCACCAGCGGAAACACCGGCATTGCCTACGCCATGCTCGGAGCCGCTGAAGGATTTCCGGTGACGCTTTGCATGCCAGAGAATGTTTCCCGCGAACGCAAGCAAATTCTGCAGGGCTACGGGGCGAATATTCTTTATACCGATCCCGCCGAGGGATCCGACGGCGCGATTCGCATGGCGCGCGAACTGGCGGCAAAACATCCCGAGCAGTATTTTTACGCCGATCAATATTCGAACGATGCCAACTGGAAGGCTCACTATTACACGACCGCCAATGAAATCTGGCAGCAGACGCAAGGGCGCGTCACGCATTTTGTCGCCATGCTTGGGACCAGCGGCACATTTGTGGGCACCACGCGGCGGCTCAAGGAACTGAATCCGCAAGTGCAGTGCATTTCGCTGCAGCCCGACTCTTCTTTTCATGGCATTGAAGGCGCCAAGCACATGGCCAGCGCGATCGTGCCGAAGATTTATGATCCTGCGCTGGCAGATCGGAATCTTGAGATTTCAACCGAAGACGCCTACGCGATGGCGCGCAAACTTTCGCGACAGGCGGGATTGCTGGTGGGAATTTCAGCCGCGGCCGCACTTGTGGGCTGCCTGAAAATTGCCCACGAGCTTTCTATGAAGAGAACGCGAGAAACCGTGATGGTGACCATCCTTTGCGACTCGGGCGAAAAATATTTGAGCGAGAGATTCTGGAACGAGAAGTAGTTTGTATTCAAACATGGCGTCATTCCGAACGCTCGGTTTTACCCGCGAGTGGAGGGATCTCGCGTGCAACTGCATCGTCACTCCGCGCCAGATCCCTCGCTCCGCCTGAACAACGGCTCAGCTCGGGATGATGCAGCCGCCGGAACGAAAGCAAAAGCGATTTTCATGCTGTAATCTACAACGATCCAGCCATGCTGAAATTTTCCCGCAAAGACTATGACGCCCTCCGCCGGCACGGCGAGGAAACTTATCCCTACGAGTGCTGCGGGGTACTTCTCGGGCGCTTCGAAGACGACGGCAGCCGCACCGTCACTTCCACCGCCCGCTGCGGCAATACCCGCACCGACTCTGCTCACAACCGCTATAACATCGATCCCAGGGAATTGGTGCGCATTCAGCGTGAGGGGCGCGAGCGTGGCGAGGATATCGTCGGCTTCTATCATTCGCATCCGGATCATCCCGCCCAGTGGTCGAAGACCGATTTCGAAGAGGCCCACTGGATCGGCTGCTCCTATGTCATCACCAGCGTGGAAAAGGGCAACGCGGCGATCACGAACTCGTTTGAACTGGCGGGTTCGGACGAAAGCAACAAGCAGCTTGTAGACGAGCGCTCGCTGGTTGAATGATTTTTTTTCGCCGTCGATCACACTCCCTTCTCGTATCTGCTTACTCGCCAAGTCGTTGCCGATCATCGACTTGGCAAAATATTCACAGATGTAACAAACTCGAAGACTTTCCCTACGTGGATTATGATCGAATGAAAATTAGGCAAAATCTTGCATTTCCGCCACTCCACAAAAATTTGAGCCAATCTCAGTGCACCGATTTTGGGCAAGGGGTTGTGGACGGGCTGCACACGATTGAAAATCCAGATAGTTAGACGGGTGGATTTTCGATTGACGAAATTTTTAGAAGGAGTAAAAACATAATCGTTCTTTGACAGCTTCTTAAGTTTTTCCGGTTGGTGCGGCGTCCGGGGCTCAAGCCCAGTCACCCTGCGATCGAAAGATTGGAGGGAGGGCAGGCAAGGGTCTATAGCAAAGCGCTGGTCGAGGAGAACAGAGAAGAAATGTTGAAGGCAGGATAGAGTTCCGAGGCGTAAGGTAGATTTGTCCGGTTGGCGGTGAGCCCGGAGCCCGAGCCGAGATCGCGCGGAGCAGCCCCGCAAGGGAAGCTCTGAAAGCAGGTCGAGCGAGGGTCAGAAGCGAGCTACTGGCCGAGAGGAATGGACCTTACATCACCTCGGAACTCTCTTACTTTTTGGGTCGTCGGTCGTCAGCCCTCGGTCGTCAGCGCTTGGCGAGAAGTGGGCCACCTGAGTCCCCAGCATTTCCCTCTCCTGCGTCATGTCCTGATAGTCGAATGGCTTGATTCCCTTTTTGAACGGAGTGAACGTTTTGGCCGCGGCGGACGCGAGTCTGTCAACATTCGGCGTGTGAGATTCCGATAAGATGAGCTTTTGTTTTGGCTCTCGTGATCGGGCCTCATGACGAAACTGCTGCGCTTCCTCCGGCCATCGCACCAGCACACTGCCCTTTCCGCGACTCTGTTGCTGATGGGCACGGTCATGCTGTCGCGCGTGATCGGCTATCTCCGCGAGGCTTATATTGCCTTTGCGTTCGGTGCGGGATCGCAGACCGATGCCTATGTCACAGCGTTCACCCTGCCTGACTTTCTCAACTACATTGTTGCCGGCGGCGCGGCTTCGATTACATTCATCTCCATCTATACGCGATTTCTAGCGGAGAAGCGCGATGCCGATGCGCAGGAAACTTTTTCCATCATTATTACCGTGATGACGGCGGTGATGATCGTGGGCACGATCCTCACCGAGATTTTCACCCCGCAGTTTCTGCACTGGTACGTGAAGGATTTCAAGCCGGATCAGCTGGAACTTTGCGTTCACCTGACCCGCATTCTTTTGCCCGCGCAGATTTTCTTTTATGTCGGTGGAGTGGTGTCGGCGGTGTTGCTGTCGCACCGGCTGTTTCTGTTTCCTGCCTTCGGACCGCTGATTTACAACCTGTTCATCATTTTTGGCGGCGTGGTCGGCGGTCGGCATTTCGGGATTGAATCGCTCGCCTATGGCGCTCTGCTGGGAAGTTTTGCCGGGCCGTTTCTGGCCAGCGTGATCGGGGCGGCAAAGATTGGCACCGGATATCGCGTCTCGTTCCAGGTGATGAATCCTGCGTTTCTGGAGTGGGTGCGGCTATCGATTCCACTCATGCTGGGCGTTTCCCTGGTGACGGCGGATGACTGGATTCTGCGCTATTTCGCCGCGAGCGTTGTGGGCGGAATCTCGCGGCTCAATTATGCCAAGCGGCTGCTCGCGGTGCCCATCGCGGTTTTAGGACAGGCGACGGGACAGGCCTCGCTGCCATTTTTCGCGCGGCTGTTCAACGAAAAAAAGATGAAAGAGTTTGGCGAGACGGTCAACGACTCGGTGTATCGCGTGTCGGCTGCGGCGCTGCTGGCGACGGCATGGATGACGGCGGCTGCGCCTCCGCTGATTGATCTGGTGTATCGGAGGGGCAAATTTCTATTCTCCGATGTGCAGCCGACGGCGGTTTATTTTTTCTGGTTTTCGCTTTCGCTCATTCTGTGGGCAGCCCAGGGGCTTTATGCTCGCGCCTTCTACGCGGCTGGGGATACGTTTACGCCGATGGCCGCGGTTACGGTGATTACGGCGTGCTCGCTGCCGGTGTATTCGATCTTGTTTCGGTTTTTTGGGCTGATTGGACTGGCGTGGGCTTCGGACATTGGCATTGGCGCGAATTTGTTTGCGCTGGCATTGCTGCTGCACCGGAGAAGATTTGTTTCGCTCGGCGAGTTGCGCTGGGGGGAATTGGGCAAGGCTGCGCTGACGGCGTTGGCCGCGGGAGTGATCAGCTTTGAGGTGGCGAAAGTTGTTCCTTTGACGGAGGGTCACGGCGCTCGAATCGCGGACCTGCTGCAGCTTTCGCTGGTTACTGTCACATGGGCGGCGGCAGTTGCGGCGGGATTGTGGCTGCTGCGGTCTGAATTGCCGCGCGATCTGCGGCGGCGCAAGGGAGCGGTGTATCCGGCAGTGGCGCAGGGCGGGAGCAAGGAAATTCTGGGAGCGGGGAGGGAGCCGTAGGAATTGAGTGATTGAATCATTTAGTCATTGAGTCATTGAGTCGTTGAGCGATACAGTGATTGAATCGTTGAACATACAACCCTCGACCAACTGATCCAAACACTAAATTACTAAATTACTCAATCGCCCAATGACTCAATGATTCATGCGGCGGCAACGCGGTGGATCAAGTCCTCCTGCTCCTGCTTAGTTTCGGCGCCGATGGTGAAGGCATCGAGCAGGCCGAGCGACAGGGCATATTTGATGGCCTCATCCTGACGATTGCGAAGATCGCCCTGGCCCAGAATTTTCATGCCCACCACGGCTTTGCCTGCGGTTTTCATTTCTTTCAGCACTTCAATCACGGTCGCCGGGTCGGAATCCATATAGGCGCCGATGGGATTGATGCGGGCGAGATCGATCTCAACCCAGGGAGATTTGGCGGCGGCGCGGAGGGCATCGATCGAGTGACAGGAGCACCCGTGGGCGCGGATGATGCCTTTCTGTTTGGCGTCCGAGAGCACGTCCATGGCTCCGCGGAACTGAGTGGTCCAGTCGGCTTCGGTGACGCAATGCATGAGGCAGACGTCGAGGTAGTCGGTGCCCAGTTCGCGGCGGAAGCGGTCGAGATCGGCGCGCATGCCGGAAGCGTCGCGAGCCCACGATTTGGTGAGCACGGTGACTTTGTCGCGCGGCACGTGCTTGAGCGCCTCGGCCACGTGAGGATGGCTTCCGTAGGAGTCGGCGGCGTCGAAGAAGCGCAGGCCGTGGTCGTATCCGTTGAGCAAAAGATAGCTGAGGCCCTGTACGCCGAGGGCGGTCTGGTGCGAGTGATGGCCGGAACCGACGGTTCCGGTGCCCATGGCAAGGCGGCTGGTGTGGATGCCGGTCGAGCCGAGGGTGACGGTATCGGCTGCGGAAAATTTGCGATTGAGAGTCTGGTCGGCGAGCGCACTGAGGATCGAGTTGGAGGAGAGCCATACGGCTCCGGCGGCTGTAGCCGAGCGGACGAGGAATTCGCGGCGATGCATGGGGGACCTCCTGAGCGGCTGTATCAGCATAGCCCAATCCGCGCCCGGCAAGAAACCGTCCTCCGCAATCGTGTTGAACCGGCCGCATCCACTTAAGAACGAGATCCGAGGGGCGTTTCGCTTCAGGTGGCATCCTCTGGGTCGAAGCACGGTAACCTAGGTAACTTTAGCCGCCTGTTCCTGCATGCTAGCCTCGATATGTAGGTGTGTAATCAGCGACTTCCGCGAGGGCGGTGGGTAATTTACGCCTGCCCTCGAATGTAGTTGCGTGGGAGATTTCCTCGGCTCGCCGGAGAAAAACGCGAGCCTTCGGGATGACGCACACCTTCATAGCCCGCGGCCACGTGTAGGCCGCAATTCGATTTAACGATGCCAAGAATTCCAATTTTTCGTCTCGGTGGGGCGCCGGAGAAGCCGGCGGTGCCGGAGCTGGCGGCATCGACGCCATTCGTGTCGCTCGAGGGGCTGGCGCTCGGCGTCGACAACCTGCGGCACGATGTGGTGCTGAGCGCGCGGGTGGTCGAGGCGGCGCGAGCGCAGATTGCGCGGCTGATTGCGCGAAACGGGGAGTTGGAGGGATTGCTTTCGGCCGAGGCGCCGCAGAGCTCGCAGGGGCCGTCGTGGATGCGGAATCTTGCGGGCAAGGCACAGCCCAAAAACGAGGCCACCGAGTGGAAGTCGTTATTGACCGAATTGCTGGTCGCGTCGCTGAACCGGGCGAAAAAAGAGTACAAGCTGGCCGTGGACGTACTGGCGCGATTGGCGGTCACGAAGTTCCTGCGCACCGAGATGAATCTGCAGTTCGCGCAGGTGCTTGAGCGCTGCCGGGTAACCATCAAGAGCTATGACAATATGCGCCAGCAGAAGGCGCACGAGTATCGCGAGAAGCTGGCGACATTTCAAGTGCGCAAGAAAATCATTCTGCGCAAAACGGGGCAGGAGATTTTCGAGACGCTGCGCGAGATCGAGAAGAGCACGCTGGCCCGCACCCGGCGATCGCTCTTTGGCGAAGAAACTAACGCCGGGACGTACTTCACTTATCCGCTGTTCGTGAACCGGCTGCTTTTTTCTGAAGATGGACGCGACGATTATCTTTGCGCCGAGCACTACGTCATGCTCGGAAACTGGGACCGCGATCCGGATCGTTATGGAAGAATGCGCGAAATTGTTTCCGCGTATTTGCGGTCGTTGTATGGCGAGGAGGCGATAGCCGGAACACTAGATTCCTGGATGAACGTTCCGGAAAATGCGCGTGTGCTGGTGGGCAGCGGAACGCCCGACGATTCCGATGAAGGCCTGGCGCAGCAGGAGCGGCTGGCGGCGTGGGTACGGCTGCTGGAGGATGAGCGCGTGATGGAAAACGTGATTGCTTCGTATCACGTGGTGCCGCTGCTGAGCGAGTATGCATCGAGAATCAATCCGCAGCAGTTGAAGAATGCATTGATCGACCGCACGGAATGCGACCGGGTGGAGCGCATGATCCAGGAATACGGCAAGCTTTCACCCAACAGCTTGTATGCCGCCGTAGCAAAAGTAGCGAGCTGCCGCGGCGCCGAGCGAGCGAAGGTGGCGGCGCGATTCCTGGCGGATTTCTTCCACTATCACCGCGATTTGCGGCGGCTGGAGGTTTTGAACGGCGCGCTCGACTCGGTGAATCTTGTTCCGAACGAGCGTTTGCAGGAACTTTCGCGCGTGAACGGAACGCTGTACGAATTTCTGCTTCCCGATGAGCAGAAGCAGAGCGAGTCGGAGCGCGTGCTGCGGCACGTCGTGCTGAAGGCGGACGTGCGCGACTCGACGCGGCTGACGCGCACCATGATGGAGAAGGGATTGAATCCCGCGTCGTATTTCAGCCTGAACTTTTACGATCCGGTGAACAAGCTGCTGGAAAAATATGGCGCGCAGAAAGTGTTTCTGGAAGGCGACGCCATCATTCTGGCGATTCTCGAACGCGAAGGCGAGCCAGGACTGGCGGTCAGCCGGATGTGCGTGCTGGCGCGCGAGATTGTGGAGATTGTGCGCGGATATAACGAGCTGATGCAGCGCTCCGGCATGCCGCAGCTCGAACTTGGCCTCGGGATCACGCTGCAGGAAGCGGCGCCGCTCTATCTTATGGATGGCGAGCATCAGATCATGATCTCGGAGGCGCTGAATGAGAGCGACCGGTTATCGTCATGCAATAAAAAAGCGCGCAAGGTGATGGAGCCGCAGGCGGGACCATTTCATGTGTATGCGTTTCAGGCCGCAGAATTGGATGAGAATGGCAATCCCGAGGATGTGATCCTGAACTTCAACCTGGGCGGGATTCGCATGAACGAAGCGGCGTTCAAGAAGTTGCAGAAAGAAATTACGCTGGAGCCGCTGAAGGTGCGGCTGCCGGCGCATCTGGCGTCGTCGGAAACGGGCGAGTACAAACTGTTTTCGGCTACAGTGCCGGTCGACCGCGATATTTTCCGGAAGATTGTGGTGCGCGAGAGCCGGATTCCGCGCATCGATGCCAGCGATTTCTCCGTCAAGGGATGGACCGATCGCTCTTACTACGAAGTTTGCACAGATCAGGCAATCTACTCCGCGCTGGAGAGGCGTAAAGGCGCAGCGAGCTGATCTCTCCGCCGTCTGTTCCAGACTAGTAAGGTGCCTGCCCCGGGGTGGGATGAAAAGGGATTTGGAAGGTGGCGTCCACATCAACGGGGACGCCATTTTTTGTTGCCGGGCGAAATTGCCATTGCGCGAGAGCCTGGGCGGCGAAACGGTCGAGGCGTGGATCCACGCTGGTCAGCACGCGGATATCGCCGACTGAACCGTTGGCGTGGATGACCGCGTAGAGAATGACGGTGCCGTGGACATTCTCGCGCATGATCTCGAGCGGATAGGCGGGGTCGACTTCGCGCCTGGGATACGGCTGGGTGAGGTGGTTAGCTGATTGATTCGCGGCGGGTGTATTCGCGGCGCTCGCGTTTTTTTCGGCAAAGCGGACGACCCAACTGCCGCGCGCGGAGTTGAGGTTGGGCGAAGTAATCGTGGCCGAATAAAACCGGCGCCCTTCGAAAACGACGCGTTCGGCATCGGTGAGCGGAGCAGCGCTGGATTGCGCAGAAGATGACTGCGTTGCCGTGGGGCGGAAAGCACGGGAACCGGCAAGCAGACTGGGATTGACCAGATTCCGATTGACTGGATGTGAGGAGGGCGGATCGCCCGCTACCGATGCAGTCGGAGCCGGAGCGTGTCCTACATAAAGTCCGGCGGGAAGTTCATCGGACGCGGTTTTGCCATTGGAACCGGAGCCAGCCCCGTTGCCGTCGCTACGGGCGCTTGGGTTTGCAACTGATCCGGTGGAACCGGACGCTCCGGCACGGCCTTCAGGCGTGGCGGCGAATGAGCCGCGGCGATTGCCCGCCGGAGGATCTGGCGGTGCGCCGACGGCAGGGTGAAGGCTGAGGGCGATCATGCGACCGGGAGATCCGAAAGCGGAGGCAGCCGTGGGGGGAGGCGGTACAACTTGCGGCGCGGCGGAGGAGACGCTCGCTGGCGATCGTCCGGATAAGGCTGCTTGTTGCTCGGCCACGGGCAGCGAGGGCGCGGGAGCAATGACGTCGGCGCGGGTGATGTTGATCTCGCCCAAGGGACGATTCGAAGCAATGTCCACAGTTGGTGGTGGCGCAACGACCGCTGGTTGCGGTGCATTGAACGCGGAGACGTCACGGGCTTTGTGCAACTCAGGCGGAGGCGCAACGACCTCGGCTTGAAGCAGGGAGTGATCGCGCCGGTTCGTGAGTTGCGAACTGTCGGGTGGAGGGGCGACGACAGAATTGAGTTGCGGCTGGATGCGATTGATCTCGGCGGCCGGAATCACCGGAACAGAAGGAATCGCAAGTTGCGGTTGCTGCATTTTCTCTGACCAGGCGACGACGTTGGGCACTGCGAGATCGCGGGTCAACCTGACGTTCGGCGGAGTCACGATAGTCTGGTGATGATTGTCGGCTTCGCGGGGCACGGAAATGATGGGCTGTCGCGCGAACTCCGGATCAGCCTGCGCCGGGGCTGGTGCAGGATCCGGCTGACGAGTGTCGAGAGGCGGCAAATATTCCGCAGGGCTGTAATAAACGACCTGCGAATGTTCAAAGGCAGGCTGCGCCGCGACGTGGGGTTGGAGAGCAAGAATCCGTGAAAGTCCGAGGAGCACTACGAATGCCAGCATGTGGCAGACACCGGATTGGAAGAAAGCGCTCCAGGGCAAAGGCCGGGAAACGAAGACATCGTGCCAGAAGGCGGCCGGGGCGGAGTGAAGTTCGAGCGCGGCAAGACGCGTGGGGAAAAATGTATCCCACAAGTTGGTGAAGAAGACGCGCGGGCGGGAAGGCAGTTCGACAAGCAACCGCGGAACGGGCGCTGCCAGTGGAGTTCGGCCGGACTGGGCTCGGTTTGAGGACGCAGCATTTGGGATGCCCGAATGGCGAGCGTCTTCGTTCGGAGTGGGACCGTGCGACACAAACATTTTTCTATCGTAGATGCATTTGCCGCAATTGGGGTAGCCAGAAGGGCAAGAACGAGAGGCTTGAGTTTCAAAGTGGGTTTACATGGAGCAGGCCATGTTGGGCTCCGAACGTGCGTATCGACAGAGTAGTAGGATGAATGCGATGAAATTCATGAAACAGGGTTGTATATTGACGTTCATTGCGATTGCGACGATCAGCATGGGCTCGCTCGCGCAAATTTCCAGAGCGCAGGAAACGAAAGGCGCGACCAGCGCCGAGCCCGACCCGAAGCAATATTCGGGGATGTATTCGTTTCTGAAAGAAGGAGAATTCGTCCAGTTGACGGTGGAGGACGATGGACGCGTCACGGGATTGATTTCGCGATACGGAGACAGCGAGAGCGACAAGGAAACATTTCTGGATCAGTTTTTCAAGACGGCCAAGCTGGATGGGAAGAAGCTCAGCTTCACGACGAAGATCGTGCATGGAGTGTCGTTCGACTTCAATGGAAGCGTGGAGCGCGGCGAGGGAAAGAATCCGGGAGATGAAGCGTACTTCGTGCTCAAGGGAACGCTGACGGAGAACGCGACGGATGCGAACAAGAAAGCGACTTCCAAGTCGCAGGATGTGGTACTTCGAATGTTTCCGGCGAGTCCGGGGTCCTGAGTCCTGAGTCCGGTGCGGCGAGTCGCGAGAAGAAAACTATTGTCCGGCGCGGGCGGGCGAGAGATTCAGGCGGCTAGGAACTTTCTTGCGCGCGCCTTCGGTGCCATAAACCAGGTCGGGACTGCCTTCGGAATTGGAGGCTGCTTCTGCAAGGGTGTCGGCCAGCGCACGATAGGAGCGGCCGATCTCGGGGCCTTCCTGCAGAACGACGGGCGAGCCGTGATCGATGGCGGGCGAGACCGAGTGAAATGCGTTTGGAATTTTCCACAAAACCTTGCAACTGGTAACCTGCTCGATATCCTCGTCGGTAAATCCGGGAATTTTCTTGTAACGGTTCAGAATGATGCGCAGGCGATCGCGTCCCGTTCCTTCTTCGAGAAACGTGTGAATGCGGCCGGCGCTCCACAAGGAAACGACGTCGGTCTGCGCCACCATGAGCACGGCGTTGGAGAGATCGGAGAGCAGGCGCGTGGTGGGATCGAGACGGCTGGAAACATCCACAACCACGAAACGGTAGTGATTCACCAGCAGATCGAACAATCGCGCCAGTTCGCCGGGAGTGGGCTCAGTGGGATAGGGTTGCTGGGAGCCGGCAAGAAGATGCATCCCCTCCTTGGTCGGAGTCATGAGACCGTCAAGCAGGGAGACATCCATGCGATGGAGATTCTGCAGCGCATCGAGCACGCCGAATTGCGGCCGCAAATTGAGATGGAGCGAGGCGTGGCCGATGGGCGCGAAATCGACAAGAACAACGTCACCGTGCGCCTGTTGCAGAGCGACAGCGATATTAACGGCGGCTGTCGTACAGCCCGCGCCGCCCTTGGCGCTGAGGAAAGTAAAGACCCGCGCCTTGCCGCCGCTACCCGGAGTTCGGGTGCGAATCGAACTGAAGCGCGTGAGGGCTTCGAGCAAGGCATCGTGGCCGGCGGAGCTGTCAATGTATTCGCCGGCTCCGGCGCGCATGCTGGCAACGATGTTGGCGGGCTGGGTCATTTCGCCGTTGGCGAAAATGGCGATCTGCTGAGTGGTGGCGCGAATCAGTTCAATGGTGCGGATGGCTCGTTGCGCATCCTGATGAGGAATATCGACGACGACGACTTCGGCGCGCGATTCCTGCAGCTGGCGAAGGATCGAGTCGGTAGGTCCGGCGGGAAATCCAACATGGCTGAAGACGGCGCGTCCCAGGCGCGTCGCTTCGAGGCGGGTTTGGAGCGTTGCTAGATGCTCGCGGTCCTCCGTAAGGAGCGCGACGGCGATGCCATGCATAGCGCGGTTCTCGCTGATTTCTCTCGGTGTCTGCATGTTAGAAAGAGAAAGTACCCTCCGCCAAGTGACCTAGGTAATCAGGCCAAGATCACGATGGCGCAAAAAGCGCGCGAAAAATCTCGAACCGCAACTGCATGGGGGGATTAGCTGGAAAAGGCTTGTCCGAACCAGAACCTGAGGCCTTCACCTCTTGCGACGAAATTGTATGCCAGAAAGGCCGGGATGGGAAGAGAACATTCTGGTGGCGACTTCGACCGGCGAGGATTTATCGGGTGCGGGCGGGGAGCGCCTGGCTGTGCAGGGCCGAGACGCGGGCGAAGGTGGCCGAGGATTCGGAAACTTCCGAAAGGTAGTCATACTTTTCCAGCCGCACCGCAACCCCGCTCTTGGTTTCTGCCAGCGGTGGAGTCGACGATCCCGGCATGGGCTTTGACACGCGCAAAACGCGGCCGCGGCAGCGGACGGGCATGCTCTCGCCGAGGGTGATCTCTGAGGGCATGCGGAGGGTGATTTCGATTTCGGCGCCTTCCACGAGTTGTGCATCGGTGAGGAAGAATACGCCGCGCGAGCTGAGATCCTGTGTGAAACCGACACCTTCGACGGCGGGGGAAATCTGGCGAAGCGAAAGCGGGAGCAGATAAGGAAACCGCTGTCCGACGCGTCGTTCAACCCGAACTGGAGGAGTCGTCATAAATGAAACACCTCTCTGCAGCGACGCCGACAAGCGTATCTGCTACTGTAACGCAGCCCCGCGAAGGAAAGAAGTTGCAAATTAGTCACTGAGGTCAACCGTTCCCAAACTGGTCATTCGCTTGCACTTCGATGGAATCCGGCGGCATGGAGTTGGCAGCGCGATCGGGCGACCTGTGGAAATCGTCGGGGCCGTTTCGTCGGTAGGGTCCTAAGACTGGGTTGCTGATTTACGTCCGAATCGGAGAGTGGCAAGTAGGCGCCTAGGACTGCGTTGCTGTTTCCGGGGATAGGTTGGCGGGAACATCCAGGAGTTCTTGGCGAAGGCTCTCGATGAGGGCGTGGATGGCGTATCGCAATTCGGTAGCGATGGCATGTGCCGCTGCTTCATCCGGGGCATTGATAAGAAGGACACAGAGTTGCTGAATGTGCTGCGATTCCAAGGCGCGCCACGCTTCCAGAATTGGAACACGAAAACAGCAATCGACGGGAGTCAACAGGTGTACACAAAACACCGTAGCGTGGGATGGCGTATCGCCCGCGCGGCCACCCAGCGATTCATCACCCTGCGGTCGAGCGCGTCTGTGGAGGGGACATCGGTTGGAGTAGAGATTACGTTTTGGTCGCAATCGCGCGGCGGCCAGTACATGGATCGCGGTCAAGTTATACTGCTGCCGAGGGTGACGCAACGTCATCCAAAGATGAGATTGTGGCTGATTCGACGAATTCCATCCAACCGAATGTAGCGAACGGCGGGGCCTCGGCGGAGCAGGCTGCGGAACGGCGCGGTCTGAACTGGCAGGCCGCCGGGCGCGCCTTGCGGCACCGCAACTTCCAGCTGTTTTTCGGCGGACAATTGATTTCGCTGATCGGCACCTGGATGCAGACCGTGGCGCAATCGTGGCTCGTTTACAAGCTGACAGGTTCCGGACTGCTGCTGGGCTCGGTGGGATTCGCCAGCCAGATTCCGGTGTTTCTGGTGGCGCCGATCGGAGGCATTACTGCCGACCGCATGAACCGGCAGCGCGTGGTGATCGCGACGCAGACCGCATCGATGATCCTCGCGTTCATTTTGGCCGCGTTGACGTTGACACACAGAGTCACGGTCACCGAGATTTTCATCCTAGCCGCGGCTCTGGGTGTAGTCAACGCCTTCGACATTCCCGGGCGGCAATCGTTTCTCGTCGACATGGTGGGCAGAGACGATCTGATGAATGCGATCGCGCTCAATTCCTCCATGTTCAATGCGGCGCGCGTGATTGGGCCGGCGGTCGCCGGCGTGCTGGTGGCGCGGCTGGGTGAGGGATGGTGCTTCTTTGCCAATGGCGTCAGCTACATCGCCGTGATTATCGGATTGATGCTGATGAGGGTGAACAGCCCGGCGCGGGCAATTGGGTCGTCGCCGATCGAGCATATAAAAGAGGGATTTCGATTTGTGAACGACACCGCGCCGATTCGCGCCCTGCTGTTGCTGCTCGGCGTGGTCAGCGCGACCGGGATGCCGTACGTGGTGCTCATGCCGATTTTTGCCGATCGCATATTGCACAGCGGCGGGCAGGAACTGGCGTCGCTGATCGGATCGCACGATCTGGGTGCAGTTCGGCTGGGAATTCTGATGGGCGCGGCGGGAGTGGGCGCGCTGCTGGGTGCACTGACGCTAGCCGCGCGCTCGGGCGTGAAGGGACTGAGCCGTTGGGTGGCAACCTGCTGCGCGGGATTTGGTGTGAGCCTGATGCTGTTCTCGTTCTCGAAGTCGTTCTGGCTGTCGGTGGTCCTGCTGCTGCCGGTTGGCTACTTCATCATGCTGCAGATGGCAGCGTCGAACACGCTGATTCAGGTGATGGTGCCGGATGCTTTGCGTGGGCGCGTGATGGCTGTCTATTCGATGATGTTTATGGGGTTGGCGCCACTGGGCTCGCTGATGGGCGGCGCGCTGGCCGATCGACTGGGCGCTCCCTGGACGGTGGCGATTGGCGGAGCGGCCGCGGTGATGGGCGCGGTGTGGTTCGGAATGCAGCTGCCGCAGATTCGCGGCGAGGCAAGAAAGCTGATTCTGGCGCAGCAGATGGCGGGAGGGGAGCCGGCGGAAGAGATAACGGCAACGGTGGGGGAAAAGTAGCGAGCTCGCGCCTGGAAGGTGGATCCGGCAGCGATGAGTGCAAGACCCTGATCTTAAACAGCCGCGTTCTGACTACGGATTTCTCGGTATTGAAATGGCCCGACTTTCACGGTCAGCATGTTTTCAGAATGACGGCTGCCGAGCGAAACCGTAGGAAAGCAAAACTGATGATTGGGAGAACGAGACTGATCATTCGCAGGAGCCGGGAGCTGGTTCGGCAAACCAACGAATTAGTCAAGCAGTGTCAGGTGACCTCTTTCCAGATCAGGATCAAGCGCGCCGACCCCTCGCATCGGCCAGAGATTTCAAAACAGGACTAGAAGCTTCGGCCAAGACTTTGGAGTTCGCGTTTTAGCCGCTCCAGATTGGCCCCTAGTCGCTGCTGGTCAGCTTCACTTATTTTGGTGCCCTTACGCAGCCGAATGATCGCATCATAGGCTTTTCGAGCGGTTTGAGCCGCGCGTCTTTTCCTTTCCGGGTCGTTTGCCGTCAACGCGAGGTTGGGAGAAGGTGAGAGCAATTTCAGAGTCAATTCGCAGGAATTCTGCTCTCAGCTTGTTGGTCCGGCTGTCTAAAGCCCGGCGCTTGGCCAGTGAAAATACGCGGGGGGGGAGTGGCGACCCACTTATCGAGTTCAGTTCGGATCGCGGCCACGTTTCCTGCGGGCCGGAGGATGGGTAAACCCATCTCACGGTGATAGCGCTGCACAGTGCGAACTCCCTTCCCCAAGTAGTTCGCAATCTCTTTCCAACCATTTAGGATTTCGAGTCGTGCCCCTGTTTCTCGGCGCATGGGTAAATCGTATGGGCCTATTTTTATCGTGACTTGCCCGTTACTTGATGCGAAATCTCCCTAGCGTTCAAAATCCGCCCGTAGAAGAAGACTTCCGTCTCGTGCGCACATAAAACAAACCATCTGCGCCACCGTGCCACCGTGCTAGACTGAAAGGAGTCTTTTACACATCTTTCCGCCGCGCCCGTCGGGCGTCGGTCTCTTGTGCGATCGATGGTCGGTAACGACCCGTGCTCAGGAGGCCGCATATGGCGGAGTCTCATTTCCCACGCTTTGGCCCTTGTACAACATACATTGCTCTCCTTGACCGCTACTCGGCGGCAACTCGCCTTTATTACGAAGCTGTGACAAAGCTTTTCTTCGTAGCAGGGAAACAGAAAGGTGAACGCTTCGCCGACGCAAAGCAAAATTGCGAGATTTGTCTCAGGAATTGCAAGCGTACAGCGACCGCCATGCGTGAGCACAAGGCCGCGCACCGATGTTAAGGAATGTGACAGTCCTGCGTGTTGCCCCGCTGGCGGCTCGCTTTCAAAGCGGAAAACGGCGAGGCGTCCCAAAAATGGCGTTTCTTGGCGCACCGGACAGGACGGTTCTTTAGGGTAGAGTGAGTGGATCTCCCTTGCTTTGACCGCTCTGGCTTGATTCGGAATCGCAAGGAAGAAGCGATTGTCGATAGTCTCAAGGTTCATGCCAGCATCTCCGTCACGCAACGTTTTAGCTGCTGATAATCAATACGCGATCGAAATAGCGCGGCTGCGCAGGACGGCAGCCGAGTGCCGCGTGAAGGCGATCGAGTCCCAACTGACACTAGGGTTTACGTTGTGCGCGATTGCAGAAACGCAAATTCGATACAGACGGCCCGAGGAAGCGATGGAGGTGGTAAACAGACTCCTGCATCATGCCGAAACGATCAGTTTCCATCTCGATGAGCCGAATCATGTGCCGAAGTCTGCTAGATCCAAACTTCGTGAGCAGCTAACACGACTGAAGGCTCGCACGAAGGAAATCGACTCGTATCTTCGTCTGCGGTGATGGTGAAACATCCTAGGCACACTGATTGACCGCAGTTCTTATCGATAGGCCTGCGGCGGCAATCCTGTGATGCGAATGCCGGCGTGGCCTTTGTGGCGGATATTGAAGCCGATCAGCAGAGCGGTGATCTGCTCGACGATGCGGGCGTTTTCGAGCTTGCCTCCATCAATTGCACGGACGCCGGGAATCTTCGCGGCGAGTTCGCGGGTGAGTTGCGCGGCGTCGGGATCGTCGCTGCAGACGATGACGTCGCAGTCGAGCGGAGCGTCGCCGTTGAGGAGTTCCGCGGAGACGTTGTGGAAGGCGGAGACGACGCTCACTTCTTTCGGGACCAGTTCGGCGGCCTGCTGCGCGGCCGATCCCTGCCAGATGCCGAGTGTGCGGGAGGCGCGTCCACCGAGGCTTGCGGCCAGCGGGACGGTCGCGTCAATAAGGATGCTGCCTTCGGTGATCGACGGCTTGAGTTGCTTCAGCAGCGTGGCCTGGCCCTCGAACGGCACGGTGAGCATGAGGATGTCGGCGGCGGCGCAGGCGGCGGAGTTTTCCATGCCGGAGACTTGGGATTGCGGTCCGGCTTTTTGCTGAATTGCTGCGGCGGTTTGTTGGGCGCGGGCGGAATCGCGCGAGCCGATGATGATCGTCTCTCCGGCGCGCGCCCAGCGCAGGGCGAGTCCGGTTCCGGCGGGGCCGGTGCCTCCGAGGATGGCGATGGGGCGAGTCATTTCCTGGCGGAGTCCATCATTACCTTCAGCACCTCAGCGGCTGAAGCCGGAGTTCAAATTCTGCGGCTTGATCGCAGCGCTAAAGCGCTGCGCCACCCAAACGCCATGTGCGGTGATGCTCATGCGAACTCGGGATCGAGTGGTTGCTCGGCGCTGAAGACGGCGTTATTCGCGGGCAGCTTGATGTTGATCCGCGAGTAGGTGGTGTTGCGCTCGGCCGGGATGCGGCCGATTTCCAGAATCAGCGACTGAAAGTCTTCCGGGCTGGTGTATTGGCCGGCAGTGGCCCCGGCTTCGCGCGAAATGTTTTCTTCCATCAGTGTGCCGCCGTAGTCGTTGGCGCCGGCCTGCAAGCAGAGCTGCGAGAGCTTGCGGTTTAACTTTACCCACGAAACCTGAAGATTGTTGATCGACCCGGCGAGCAGGATGCGCGCCAGCGCATGCACTTTGAGATGCTCGGCGAGAGTGGGGCCGCTGCGCGCCAGTCCCTGCGCGAAGAGCAGCGTGTTCTGATGCACGAAGCCGAGCGGAACGAATTCGGTAAATCCTCCGGTTCCGCTTTGATTGCTTTCGCTTTGAATCCGGCGCAGCAGGCGCATCTGACGGACCCAGTGTGCGGGAGTTTCGGCGTGGCCGTACATCAGCGTCGAAGTGGTGCGGATGCCGCAGCGGTGAGCAGTGCGGATGACTTCGATCCATTGCGCGGTGGAAAGTTTGTTGGCCGAGAGAATGTGGCGCACTTCGTCGTCGAGAATTTCCGCGGCGGTTCCGGGCAGCGTGCCGAGACCGTTGTCGCGCAGCATGCACAGATAATCGGCCAGCGGCATGCCGGTGAGTTCGACGCCGTAGACGATTTCCATGGGGGAGAAGGCGTGAATGTGCATTTGCGGGACGGCGGATTTGATGGCGCGGAGAATATCGCGGTAGTAGAACGGGTCGAGATCGCGGGGAAGTCCGCCCTGGATGCAGACTTCGGTGGCGCCCAGTTCCCAGGCTTCGCGCGCCTTCTGCGCCATGGTTTCAAGCGAGTGGAAGTAGGCGTCGGACTCGCGAGGGCCGCGGCTGAAGGCGCAGAATTTACAGCCGACGAAACAGACGTTGGTGAAATTGATGTTGCGATTGACGACGTAAGTGACGATGTTGCCCGCGAGTTCGGCGCGAAGAATATTGGCGGCGACAAGCAGGCCGATGAGGTCGTCGCCTTCGGCGTTGGCGAGCGCGTAGGATTCGTCGAGAGTCAGGCTCGCGGCATTGAGAGATTCGAGTACACGTTCGAGAGAGGCGCGCAACGCCGGAGACAGGCGTGGCGCAACGTCGAGCCAATCGACGGTGGGAAATAATTCGAGTTCGGAGTTTGCCACGCCGCGGATCATGTCTTTTTCCGGAAGACGCAATTCTAAGCGTTTTGCTAACGGATGTCTCGCGGCTCCCTCGTGTCCTCGGTCACACAGGGCAGACTCACCGGGGCCGGGTGTTCCCCACATGATCTTTAGCGGAACAGGTCGGACGATGCCGGTCGCAGCAAGTCGCGCACCCCGCCAGCGCCAGTTTCATAGCGGAATCCGCGAATGATGCAGGCCGGAGTGCGGTTCAGCTTTCCGCATACCAGTCCGGCTGCGGAGGCCAATTCGTCGGCAACGGCCTCCACGCTGGCTTTCAGCTTGTAGCCGTGGGGGTCACAGCGATTGCGGTCGTCACGCAGCGGTTTCATGCCGGCGATGCCGATGGCGAACTCGGTCAGGCCTTCCCGCCAGGGACGACCGAAACTGTCGGTAATGATGACGGGAACCGACAACCCCGTTCGCCGCTGGATGGCGCGGCGAAGGTTGGCCGCGGATCGGTCGGGATTTTCGGGAAGCAGGACGGCATGCCGGCCGCCATCGACGTTGGAAACATCGACGCCGCTATTGGCGCAGAGAAAGCCGTGATGGGTTTCCGTGATGAGCACGCCATTTTGCCGCCGGATCACCGAGCGCGCCTCGCGCAGGGCAAGTTCGATGACGCGCGGATCGAGCGCGTATTGTTGCGCCCACGCGAATGATTCGGGCGAAGGCGAAACCATAGCGAGATCGAGGATGCGGCCTTCGGATTTGGAAACAATTTTGTGCTTGACGACGAAAATGTCGCCGGGCTCGAGGCGAATGCGGCAGCGACGCAAGGACGCCAACAAGTTTTCGGCAAGATTGTCGCCGGGGAGAATTTCGTCAGGAACTGGAATCGGAATAAGTCGAACTTCGGCGGGCGAGCGAGTCTGTTTCCGCGCGGGTCGTTTTTCTTTGCTTACTCGTCTCACCAGCCTGGTCCTTGGATACTGTTTTATTGGCTGAGCTTGATTCGCTGAGCTTGATTCGCTGAGTGTGATTCACCGAGCGTGACTTGACCATCGCTCATGGCCCGTCGGGTCCGGTAGCCAACAGGCGGTCGCTCAGACTCCATGCTCTCGCCAGTTGCTGGGCGCGGGTTTCGCCGGGGACTGCAGCGAGTTGCTTGAGGTCTTCGGGATTGTCCACATCGACAGCAATGCCGGGAAGATTCAGTATCACGCATGGCTTGGCCGTTGCTTGTGCGGCGGCGTGGTGTGGCTTGAAGCTATCGTTGCCGAAGCGCAGCGGAAACAGATTGGCTGGGCGGCGGAGGGCGGCGTTGGTGCCGCGTCCATCAAAAGCGGGAACGAGCACGCTGCCTGCGGTGGGCGCGTGCTTTACGATCTCGTCGAGTTCCCAAGGCTGAATCAGAGGTATATCGGCGGGAATGACGAGCGTACTCTCAGCCCCACGCTCGACACAGATTTGCGTTGCCATTTCGATAGCGCCCGTTTCGCCGGGATTCGTCTGGTCAGGAATAATTTCAAATTCATACTTGCGCGCTAGGTCGATCGCGTAATCGTCGCCGCTGACGATGGCAACGTCGCGACGATTTTTCCAGTCGTGCAGCGCTGCCATGACATCGTGCAACATGGCCTGCGCGAGTTTCGTGCGCGCGGGCTGATCAAGAACCGACGCGAGACGCTGCTTTGCGCCAGACGTGTTCTTGACAGGAACCAGGACGACTAAGCCGGCGTTCACGGCTGGCGGCCCAGGCGACGGAAGGAATTTGCCTCAGCGTCGCTCCTCGATCGTGCCGCGTCTGTCATGTTCGGGCGTGCGCAGTTGAGTACTTCGCGGGCAAGGGCGGCCTTGTCGTCGGCGCTGCGCATGATGGTCTGCGCACATTGGACGCGCAAACCAGTTTTGCGAACCGTCTCGGCGGTGCGTGCGTCACGAGTATCGCAGATCAGGATATCGAGGAAATCTTCGTACGCCTGCGCAACTCCGGCGATCGAGCAGGGCAGCCCCTGGGCCTGCATCAGAATTCCGGCGGGTCCGGCGACCGGCGCATTTCCCACGATCGGGCTGACGGCGGCAATTTTTCCCTGGGCGCGCACCAGAGCTTCGCGAATGCTAGGTACGGCGAGAATCGGTCCGATGCTGGTGACGGGATTGCTTGGCGCGATAATGACGGCATCGGCCGAAGTGATGGCATCGATCACGCCGGGAGCAGGTTCGGCGTCGCTGGCGCCGGCGAAGCGCACCGAACTCACGGGATCCTGATACCAGCGCTGGACAAAATATTCTTCGAAGCTCAGTTCGCCAACGTTGGGGGTTTGAATCCGGGTTTCCACGCGCGAATTGCTCATGGGCAGAACCCGTGCCCTCACTCCGAGTTTTTGCGAGATGACTTCGGTCGCTTCCAACAGCGTTTTGCCTTCGGCAAGCAAGCGCGAGCGCAGCAGATGCATGGCGAGATCGCGGTCGCCGGTGTGGAACCATGTCGGCTCGCCAAGCTGCCCCATGGCTTGCAGGCAGAGGAAGGTATCGCCTTTGACGCCCCATCCGCGCTCGCGGCTGAGCATGCCGGAGAGCACATAAGTGATCGAATCGATGTCGGGCGAAACGTAGAGTCCCCACCAGAGCAGGTCGTCGCCCGTGTTCACGACGAGGGTGATCTCTTCGGCAGGCATCACCTGGCGCAAGCCGTCAACGAATTTCGCTCCACCGGTGCCGCCGCTGAGGACGCAGATCATGCCGCCACTCTCCCTGCGAAGCCATCGTCGCTTGAGGCAGTGCGAAGTTTTTCCGAGAGCAGGCCGGGCTTGGCCAGAACCTGAGCGATAAATTCCGGATAGACGGGCAGTCGCTGACGCAGTTCGAATCCCTTGGCCTGGGTGCGAAGGCGAAGTTGCTCGAGGTGCGGCCAGGGCTTTTCCGGATTAATGTAGTCGGGGGTCAGCGGAGAAATCCCTCCCCAGTCGTTGATGCCGGCGTCGGCTAAGTCTTCATAGTACGGCGCGGAAAGATTGGGCGGAGCCTGAATATTGACCCTGGGGAGTAACAAGCGAGCTACCGCGACCGCGCGCAGCATTTCTCCGTGTGAGGGCTCGGGCCAGCGCGCCATAGGGATGTTGGGCTTGACGCGGAAATTCTGCACGATGACTTCCTGGATGTGGCCGTAGCGGTCATGTAAGCCGCGAATGGCGAGAAGCGTATCGACGCGATCTGCGGCCGATTCGCCGATGCCGATGAGCAGGCCGGTGGTGAACGGCACTGCTTGCTTGCCTGCTTCTTCGATCGTGCGCAGTCGCCTGGATGGGACTTTGTCGGGCGCATTGTCGTGAGCGCGGCCTTTCCCGAGCAGTGACTGGTTGGCGGTTTCGAGCATCAGGCCCATGCTGGGCGAAACGCGAGCAAGGCGAGAGATCCATTCCGCGCTGAGCAGGCCGGGATTGGGATGCGGCAGCAAGTTGGTCTCACGCAGCACAAGTTCGCACATCGCTTCGAGATAATGCAGAGTCGAGTTGTATCCGAGACGGCGTAGCGTCTCGCGCATTTCGGGAAAGAGCAGTTCCGGCTTGTCGCCCAGGCTGAACAGGGCTTCGGTGCAGCCAAGCTTTTCACCGGCGCGAGCGACGGAAAGCACCTCGTCAGGCGTCATGGTATGCGCGCCGGCTTCGCCCGGATCGCGGCGGAAGGTGCAATATCCGCAGTAGTCGCGGCAAAGATTGGTCAGCGGGATGAAAACCTTGCGCGAGTAAGTGATAACTCCCGGCTTGAATCGTTCCTTGGCGGCGCGTGCGGCCGCCAGGAGCGAGGGAAGATCAGCGTCCGAGCACGCGATCAGAGTAAGCGCGGCTAAGCGAGAGATCGGGTTGCCCGGGTGCAGGTCAGCGAGCACGCCGGCTGCTGTAGATGCAGATGCCGGACGATTCGTTCCGATCGATGAATTCCAGGTCAGCGACATGGCTGAGGCGATGATACAACGGCCCGGCATGGTAATGTAGGCGAGCGGCCGCGATCATGAGCCTGAATTCTGCCGAATTCCGCCGCGCCATGGGATGCTTCGCCACCGGAGTGACGATCATCACCGTCGACCTCGACGGCGAAGTACACGGCATGACTGCGAATGCCTTCTCGTCGGTGTCGCTCGATCCGCCTCTGCTGCTGGTTTGCGTGGATCGTAGCGCCTCAACGCACGCCCATTTGCATGCCAGAAAGCGTTTTGGAATCAGCGTGCTGGGCGAAGATCAGAGGGCGATTTCCGAATTCTATGCAAATCCGGCTCGCACACACGAGCGGGCCGAATCCGAAGCCGGCGCACGATTCGACCGAACGAGCCATGGAACTCCCGTGCTTCGCGGTTCGCTGGCGTATCTTGAGTGCTGTCTGCACTCCGTCGAACAGGCAGGAGACCATTCGATTTTCATCGCCGAGGTCGAGGACGTGATGGTGCGTGATGGCGATCCGCTGATATTTTTCCGGGGAAAATATCGGAAGTTCGGGAACGAAGTCGAGTAGCCGGCGCGTGGGCAAAAATGGACTTATCCTGCATGGCGTGCAATTGGCAGCAGACCGAAGCTCAGTAGCGGTGCAGTTGGAAAAAGGAAACGAGCCAAACGCGCGTTTGTCGCGGCGCAAAGAACGCGCCGCAGCAGCGCGGCTCGCCCAGGTCCTTCGGCTCGGCAAACAACGCCTCGCTCAGGATGACAATCAAAATCTGACACCACAGGGAGTTAGCGGGCTTGATTGCAGACGTTGCTGCTGACAAGATCGGCGAAGTTGCCTTCGAGGGCCTTGCCGAACTGATCATCGCGGGTGGCTTTCTTGGAGACCACAAAGCGGCCGCTGCGATCGCGCGTGTAGAACCATTCCGACGAGGGGACGGCGGCGCCGCTCGAACAGTTGAAGCGGACGCGGGCGCGGAGTTCGACGAACGGACCTCCCTGCGGCAGCTCGGCCGGGGCCTTGTAGTCCACGCGGACGAGGGCTACGCGCTGGTTATTCCTGAGTTTGTGCACGGAGCTGACCGAGACGGTGTCGCCAGCCGGGGTCTGCCCGATGGTGCGCCAGTCGTTGGCGGCCAAAAGGACAAGGCTCACCGCGAGGACCGGGGCCAACACGACGGCAGTGAAGATGAGGAGGGCTTTCTTCATGCTTCCAGCTGACGCACACACTGTGGGGCAAGAAGGCGATTCTGTCAACTATCATTGTCGGTGAAAAAGCTGTCCGCGAGGGAATTTTTTCATGTTACGGTGGTGAGGCCGAAGGGAGGGCGAATTCATGGAAGTGCTTCATTCCGTGGTAGTTAATTCTCCGGTGGGGCCGTTATTTCTGGCCGCGTCAGGTAAGGGGCTGGTCGCGCTCGAATTCGATCGGCGGCTGCCGGGGCAGCAGACGATTCGCCCCAACCCGCGGGATTTGCGCTCGGAACGACAGTCGGGCAAGGTCGCGTTCAGGTTTGAGGAATCCGAGGAAGCCCTGAGGGCGTACGTTCACGAACTGGATGAATATTTTGCCGGCAGGCGGCGCAAGTTTACGTTTGCACTCGATCTTCGTGGGACTGAATTTCAACTCGACTGCTGGCGGGCGCTGCCGGCGATTCCTTATGGCGAGACGCGGAGCTATGCCGACATTGCGCGGGCAGTCGGCCGTCCGCAGGGATTTCGTGCCGTAGGGATGGCCAACAACCGGAATCCGGTAGCGATTGTGGTTCCCTGCCATCGCGTAATCGCGTCCGATGGCTCGCTCTGCGGCTACGGCGGCGGCCTGGAGATCAAACGCAAACTGCTGGAACTCGAAGGGGCACTGAGCGCTGCGCTGGTGGCATAAAGCTGACCGATAAGACCCAAAGCCTTGGATCCTCTCTCATAGGATGAGTGCTAACGCTGAGTTGAATAGCCATGTTCTGGCTACGGATTTCTTGGTATTGAAATGGCACGACTTTTCTTGACAAGATGGTTTTTAGAATGATCGCTGCTGGCGGACAGTGGGACCGAATGAAACTGTTGATTGGCAGAACGATACTGGCAGTTCGCAGGAGCCGGAGGTTGCTACAGCAGACGAACGAATTAGTGAAGCACTGTCAGGGCGCGTCCTCCCCAATCCGAATCAAGCACGCTGACCATTCGCATCGACCCGAACTCTCAAAAGAGGACTAGAAGCGTTGACCAAGATTTCGAAGTTCGTGTTTCAGTCGCTCCAGGTTCGCCTCCAGTTTGTGCTTTTGCGCATCACTTAAGTCGGTCCCCCCTTTCAGTCGCATGATGTCAGCGTAGGCTTTCCGAGCAGTTTGAGCCCTCTGTCTTTTCATTTCCGGGTCGCGTGCCGTTGTCGCCAGGCTGGAAAAGGTGAGAGCAATTTCGGAGTCAACTTGCAGGAACTTCGCTCTTAGCTCATTTGTGCGGCTTTTTAAAGCGCGACGCTTGGCCGGTGATACATGTGTATTGGAACCGCTGACCCAGTTGTCGAGTTCAGTGCGGATCGCGGTCACTGCCCCCGCGCGGCTTCCGGCGGGCCGGAGGACGGGTAAACCCATCTCACGCGCATAGCGTTGGACAGTGCGAACTCCCTTTCCCAAATAGTTCGCAATCTCTTTCCAACCGCAGAGAAATTGGGGTTGTATAGCCTTCTCTTGGCTCCTCATATAGCCCCGGTAGCCCCGGTACGCCGCGATTTTACCTCAATTTGCCAATCCACTCCGAATCAGGCCCATCGGCGAAGCGCTTCCCTCCTGACTCGGGGAAGGCCGTGAAAGCTGACGACGGGGCTGTTTTGGAGGCATTATTCTGCGCTAAAATAATTGGCACTGATCCAATTTGTAGGGTTTTCTATGGGAGTGTCGCAGAGTCTGCCAACGTCTTTCGGCCGGATTTTGCAGCAGAGTGCTGAAACGCGAATGCGAGCAATACAGGAAAAAATCGCACTCGCGTCTACGTTCTGGACTACGGTAGAACTCGAAATTCAATTCGGTAACGTCAATCGAGCAAAGGCCCAGCTGCATAAACTCAATACAGCCGTTAATAGTTTAACGGCTCACATCAACGACCCAGCGCATGTCTCTGACAAAACCATCAAGCAGAAGTTCCGGGAACAACTGGCTCAGCTAAGGCAGCGTGTCTCGTTTCTGGTCTCCCAAGTCGAGTAGTTAGCGACGAATCTCCATTGCAGTCATTGACCACTAAGCGTGATTCCAGCAGAATCATCCCTCCCGAAGGTGTCCGCGGAACTGATTGATCAACTCCGACAAGCCGTCT
Organism: Candidatus Sulfotelmatobacter sp.; assembly: GCA_030040965.1. GTDB lineage: Bacteria > Acidobacteriota > Terriglobia > Terriglobales > Acidobacteriaceae > Sulfotelmatobacter. Next base: position 27,001 of record JASHOT010000396.1, read on the forward strand.
CGAACAACGCCTGACCATCCATCTGCGTCGAAGGCCTCGTCTCCTCGCAAAACCGGTCTGCGCAAGGCGGGGTTGTTCTATCTCGTGTTCGTGATGTTCTCCTACACCACGGGCGGGCCCTTCGGCCTGGAAGACATGGTGACGACCTCGGGGCCGGGGATCACGCTGGTCTATTTGCTGGTGCTGCCGTTTTTCTGGTGCATTCCGGTATCGCTCGTGTCTGCAGAACTGACGACGGTGATGCCAGTCGAAGGCGGCTTCTATCGCTGGACGCGGGCGGCATTCGGGGATTTCTGGGGATTTCTCGCCGGCTGGTGGAACTGGACGGCGTCGTTTCTGCTGGGCGGCGCGTATGCCGTTCTGTTTACCGACTATCTCGTTTATTACTTTCCGCGCATGACGTGGTGGGAGCACTACCTAGTTTCCGTTTCGCTGATCGCGCTGCTGACCTGGATTAACGTGCGCGGAATTCAGGCGGTGGGAAAAGTCGCGACGGCGCTGGAGATGTTTATCTTCATTCCGATCGTGATCCTGATTGGGCTCGGGCTTACGCACTGGCGGTTCAATCCGTTCACGCCGTGGGTGGTGCCGCATCAGGCCACGTTCAAAGTGTTTGGCGTAGGGCTGGCGCTGGGATTGTGGCTGTATTCGGGATATGAGCAGCTCTCGACCGTCGCCGAGGAGGTAGAGAATCCGCAGCGGGCGTATCCGCGGGCACTGGCGCTGGTGGTGCCGCTCTCGATGGCGGCGTATTTTCTGCCAACGCTGGCGGGGCTGGCCTCGGCCGGGCAGTGGCAGGAGTGGCACACGGGATTTTTCTCCGATGCGGCGCGAATAAT
>JASHOT010000397.1 GCA_030040965.1 Candidatus Sulfotelmatobacter sp.
CCGGTCACGGTGCTGCAGGCCGGTCCGTGCGTGGTGACGCAACACAAGTCGGCGGTGAAAGATGGCTACGAAGCGGCCCAGATCGGCCTGGTTGAGTTTGTGAAGGAGTCTAGGCTGTCGAAGCCGGAGCGCGGGCACCTGGCGAAGAATAATCTGCCGCCGGTGAAGTTCCTGCGTGAAGTGCCACTCGAAGTCGAGGCTGGAACCGATGGCGCCGACGGCGCGGTGAAAGTCGGCGACCGGGTGCTGGTCGAGATTTTCGACGGCGAGAAATTTGTTGACATCGTGGGAGTCAGCAAGGGGAAAGGATTTCAGGGCGTCGTCAAGCGGCATCATTTTGGCGGCGGACCGAAGTCGCACGGGTCCATGTTCCAGATCACCGGTTCGATCGGTTCGTCGGCGTTTCCCTCCCGCGTTTTCAAAGGCATGCGCATGTCGGGGCACATGGGAAATCAGCGAGTGACCATGCGCAATCTGCGCGTTCTTGGGGTGGATAAGGACGAGAATCTGCTGGTGGTCGAAGGCAGCGTGCCCGGGCCGCAGGGCGGATACATTGTGATTACCAAGGCGAAGCATCCGCCGAGAGAGCGTCGCGGATTTGCCGGTGCAGCGACAGTCGATCCGTTGAAGGCGGCGAAGAGAGCGGCGAAGAAAGCGTAAGGATTTCGGTGCGCGGACGAGGGCGCCCGCGCCACACGAGACATATATGGCAACGATTGACATACACAATCTGAGCGGCGAGAAGGTCGGGACGTTCGATCTGGCCGACGAGATTTTCGGCGCAGTCAACGAAGACCTGCTGTGGGAGGCGGTGCGGCACTATCGCGCCAGCCAGCGCGCCGGAACGCACAAGACCAAAGCCCGCTGGGAAGTCTCTGGCTCCGGAAAGAAGCTGTGGAAGCAGAAGGGCACGGGCCGCGCGCGTATCGGATCGATACGGTCGCCGTTGTGGCGGCATGGCGGTACTGTTCATGGTCCGCAGCCGCGGAGCTACGACTTCACCTTCCCGCGCAAGAAGCTGCTGGGCGCGCTGCGTTCGGCGCTGGCCGCAAAGTTTGCCGACGGCAAGATCACCGTGGTGAATGCGTTCGATGTGAAAGAGCCGAAGACAAAGGAATTCCGCAAGGCGCTCGATGCGCTGAAGGTCGATTCGACGGTTCTGATCGTCGAAGCAGCGAAGCACGAAAACCGCAATCTGGAATTGAGCGCGCGCAACATCGAAGGGCTCGAGCTGGTGCGAGGCAATGAGGTGCATCCCTATCACCTGCTGCGGCACGATCGCGTGGTCTTTTCCCATCCGGCGATCGAGAAGCTGCAGAAGTCGCTCGAGAACTCGGTTTCGAAGAAGCAGCGCAAGTCCGGCGAAGGCGAAGACGAAGCGGCGAAGAAGCCGACGCAGGAGCGGCGGCGCCGCGCGCGTCACGACAAAGCGGCGGAGGTGGCGTAACCAATCATGAAGAGCGCATACCAGATCATTCGCCGTCCGGTGATTACCGAAAAAGGCCTGGCCATCAAGGAAAACCAGAACACGCTGGTCTTCCAGGTCGCGCCCAAGGCCACGAAGACGGAAATCAAGGAAGCGGTGCAGTCGATTTTCAAGGTGAAGGTGCATTCGGTGCGCACGGCGACGTATCCCGGAAAAGAACGGCGGCGTGGGCGCTTTGCCGGCTACCGTCCGGATTGGAAAAAGGCCTACGTGCGGCTGCGCTCCGGCGAGAAGATGCCGGAGTACGCACAGAATTTGTAAGACCGTCGTTGGTCGTTGGTCGTTAGTCGTTGGCCGGCGAGTGGGGTTTGCGAACGACCAGCGACGAACGACTAACGACAAGATGTGAGAGCTGATTATGCCGATTAAAACATACCGACCGACGACGCAGACGCTGCGCTATCGCACGACGCTGGTCAACGACGAGATCACGACGAAGCATCCGCACAAGCCGCTGGTCGAACCGAAGCAGCGCACGGGCGGACGGCGCAACTCGGGCGACACGACGATGCGCTTCATCGGCGGCGGGCACAAGCGCAAGCTGCGCCTCATTGACTTCAAGCGCGATAAGACCGGCATTCCCGCAACCGTCACTACGATCGAGTACGACCCGAACCGCTCGGCTCGTATCGCGCTTCTGGCCTACGCCGATGGCGAGAAACGCTACATTCTTCAGCCCGAGGGCTTGAAGGTGGGGCAGAAAGTTGTGAGCGGTCCCGATGCCGATATCCTGGTGGGCAACGCGTTGCCGCTGCGCAATATTCCTCCCGGCACGGTGATCCACAACCTGGAGCTCAAGCCGGGCAAGGGAGCGCAAATGGTGCGCTCGGCGGGCGGATCGGCGCAACTGGTCGCGAAGGAAGAGGATTACGCGCTGGTGAAGTTGCCTTCCGGCGAGACCCGCAAAGTCTCGCAGGACTGCATGGCGACGATCGGCCAGGTGGGGAATCTGGATCACGAGAACGTGACCATCGGCAAAGCCGGGAAGTCGCGGTGGCTGGGATGGCGTCCGCACAACCGCGGCGTTTCCATGAACCCGGTGGATCATCCCCATGGCGGCGGCGAGGGCAAGACCTCGGGCGGACGGCATCCCGTGACGCCGTGGGGCCAGCCGACCCGCGGCTACAAGACGCGCAACAACAAGCGCACGGATAAGTTTATTGTGAGCCGGAGAAGCAAGTAGTCGTTAGGGAAAGCTGATTCCTCACCGACTTAGCAGTCCGGTTCGGAATGACAAGAGATTGGATTTAGCTAAGAGCTAGGAGCTAACAGCTAGAAGCTGACTTTATGGCACGTTCAACGAAAAAAGGCGCGTTCGTCGATGGCTTCCTGCTGACGCGGGTTGAGCAGATGAATTCGCGAAACGAGAAGAAAGTGCTGCGCACCTGGTCGCGGCGCTCGACCGTGGTTCCGGAAATGGTCGGGCACACGATCGCGGTGCATAACGGCAAGAAATTCATCCCGGTGTACGTTACCGAAAACATGGTGGGACACAAGCTGGGCGAGTTCAGCTTCACGCGTCAGTTCAAGGGCCACTCCATGAAAGCGGCGACGGAAGCAGCGGCGAAACCGGCCGGCATTCCGGGCGGTCCGGGAGCGATTGCACCGGCGGCGCCCGCGGGCGGATCGGCAGCAGCGCCACCGAAGGCGTAAAAAACCGCTTTTGGCTTCTGGCTTTTAGCTTTTGGCTAAAGGCGAAGAGCCAAAGAGCCACGAGCTGAGATTGACTATGGAATTTCGAGCGGAACTGAGATATCTGCGAGTCTCGCCCCAGAAGGCGCGGCTGGTGCTGGACCTGATCAAGGGCAAGCGCGTCGAAGAAGCGCGCAACACGCTGCTGTTTACCAAGAAGCGCGTCGCGCCGCATATCGGCAAGCTGCTGCAGTCGGCGCTCGACAATGCGAACTTTCTCGCGACCGAGAAGGGGCTCGATGTCGAGATCGACAATCTGTATGTGAAGCGGGCCGTGGCCAATGATGGGCCGCGCATGAAGCGGATTCGTCCCGCGCCGCAGGGACGCGCCTACCGCTATC
>JASHOT010000398.1 GCA_030040965.1 Candidatus Sulfotelmatobacter sp.
GTCGCAAAGCACCGGAAAAGTCTCGAAGATGAAGGTCTGGGAGGCGGACGATCTGCACGGATTTCCCATCAAGATCGAGATGCAATCCGAGAAGGGGCCAATCACCGTGCAGTACAAAGACATCAGCTTCGATCCTCCGCCGGCGTCTATGTTTACCCATCCCGACAACTGCCGCCCCATGGGAGCCATGGGCGGCATGGGCCCGCAGTAGTGGCGCCCGCACGCAGGAACCTGCGCGGGCGATCGATCGGTAATGCAAGAGACGGCTTCGCTATCGCGAGGCAAACAGCTGATAGAAATGGCTTTGGCCTAGCGGCGTAGTACCTCCGTACCGTGCCTAGTACTTCAGTTACCGCACGGCATGTGACTCAACACCCTCTTCTGCTTCCATCCCAGTAATTGTATTTATTGACCGAAAAACCACAATATATTGTGATCAACCCTGAATCGCCATTTTTACCATTCCAGAAAAACGGCAAAAAACCCAACAAAAACGGCACATTCGCTTTGAGCCGGGGCTTTTTCGGGCTGATATATGCTCAGGACACCAACAGCCCTCGGAGTGCGAGATGAGGGTGCGGCGTCTCTCAAACGAAAACCCGCGGTCCCCGGAGGATTGCCCGGAACGCAGCGACGAGGAAGCGGCGGTCGAGAGACGGAGCAAGGAAATTATGGGCGATTCGCGAGAAGTGATGAACATTCGCCAGGCGTCGCAGTATCTGGGCGTCAGCCCCGACACGCTGTACAAGTACGTCGGCGAGCAGAAAATTCCCGCGTTCAAGTTGGGCAACCGCTGGCGCTTCAAGAAATCGCGCCTGGATCAGTGGATGGAAGAGAAGTCGAGCGAGATGGAACCGCAGTCGAAGAAGAAACAGAAGGCAGCGGTGAAGGCTGCCGGGCAACTTTAGAAGTTAAACGTCGCGGGCAAGAGTGCCCGCGCCACACAAAAGGTGGGCACATGTTTGGATTCGGATCGAAGTCGATTGTTGGTCTGGACGTTGGCTCGTCGAGCATCAAGGCGGTCGAGCTCAAGAAAAAGGGCGGACAGATCGAAGTTGCCCATATCGGGCTTGAGCCGCTGGCGTCCGACATTGTGGTCGATTCGATGATCGTCGACTCGGGCACGGTGTCAAGCGCCATCTCGAAGCTGTTCGCCGATAACCAGATCAAGACCAAGGCCGTGGCCACGGCGGTGAGCGGACACTCGGTGATCGTGAAAAAGATCTCGCTGCCTTCGATGAGCGACCAGGAACTGGCCGAAACCATCGAGAAGGAAGCGGCGCAGCACATTCCTTTCGATCTGGCCGATGTGAGCCTCGATTATCAGATTCTTTCCGACGAAGTGGGCTCGCCGCAGATGGACGTTCTTCTGGTGGCGGTGAAGAAGGACAAGATTTTGAACTACACCAACGTACTCTCGATGGCCGGCCGCACCCCGGCTATCGTCGACATTGACGCTCTGGCGCTGCAGAACTGCTACGAGTACAACTACCAGCCGGCGCCGGGACAGGTGGTGGCGCTGCTCAACCTGGGCGCCAGCGTGATGAACATCAACATTGTGAAGGGCACGACCCCGCTGTTCCCGCGCGACGTCAGCGTGGGTGGGCATCAGTACACCGATTCGCTGCAGAAGGAACTCGATCTCAGCTTCGACGACGCCGAGTCGCTCAAGCTGGGCAACAAGGTTGGCACGGTGAGTGAAGACGCCAAACAGCCGATCCTGCAGCAGGTGACCGAAATCATCGTGCTCGAAATTCAGAAGACGTTTGACTTCTTCCGCGCCTCGGCGGCGGGCGAGCACATCGAGAAAATTTATCTCGCCGGCGGATCGTCGAAAGTGCCGGGGCTGGTCGAGGCGCTGCGGCAGGAATTCTCCATGCCGGTCGAGTTGTTCAATCCCTTCCAGCGGGTCACGCCGCCGGTTGAGGGGCTGGGAGCGGAACTGGTGGAGCGGAATCCGGGCCAAATGGCGGTAGCCGTGGGCCTGGCTCTGAGGAGCTTTGAATCGCTATGATCAAAATCAATCTTCTCGAAACTTCCAAGGGAAAAAACAAGCGGGGCGGTGGCGGCCCGGCGATGCCCGCGATGGAACTGGGCGATATGGGGTCGCCCAAGCTGAAGGTCCTGGCCGTCGTGGTTGTGGCCGGACTGGCCAACCTGCTCATCTGGTACCACCTGGATCGCGCCGGCAAGGCGATTGCGCAAAAGATGGTCGAAGCCGAGCAGAAGAACCACGAGTTGGCCGATGTGAAAGCCAAATTTCTGGCGCGCAAGAACCAGGCGGACAGCTACAAGCGGCGCTTCGATGTGATCGACGGCCTGCGCAACGGGCAGACGACGCCGGTGAACCTGATGGCCATGATGGGCGAGACGGTCAATAACACCGAGGCCGTGTGGCTGAGCAAGATGGACGATACCGGCGCCAGCGTGAACCTGGAGGGCACGGCGCTGTCGGCCGATGCGGTGGCGAATCTGATTGCCAATCTGCAGAAAACCGGATTCTTCAAGTCGGTCGAGATCAAAGAGACCTGGCAGGACGAGCAGATCAAGGACATGCAGGCCTTTCAGTTCATTCTGACCTGCGACCGAGGGGGGAAGTCGTAAAGGCGGACCTATGGCGATGAATTTTGGCGAATTATCGGGCATCAAGCAGTGGGGAGTGGTGATCTTGGGTGGACTGCTGGTCACCGTCGGGCTCTACTTCGGCCTGTTCAAGAGTCAGAACGAGAAGAACACGGCGGCGCAGGCGGCTCTGGAGTCCAAGATCAAAGAGAACAACGAGCTGGAGTCTTACCGTCCGCGGCTGAAGCAGATCGACCAGGAACTGGCCGAACTCAAGCAGCAGATGGAGATCGAGGCCCGTGTCGTTCCCGACGAGAAGCAGGAAGACGGCTTCATCGAAATGATCGACTCAGAGGCGCAGAAGGCGGGCATCGAGCTGCGGCGCTACGCGGCCAAGGACACCACCCAGAAGCAGTACTACACCGAGGTGCCCTTCGACGTCGAAGCCGACGGTCCGTATTACTCGATGCTGAAGTTCTTCGACCAGGTGCAGAAGCTGGAGCGCATCGTCAACATCAGCAACCTGCTGGTGTCGACCACGCGCAACCCTTCTGGCGCCAAGACCAAGCACAGCTATCAGTACGCCCCCAACGAGAGCATTGTGGCCTCGTTTACGGCCACCACGTATTTCAGTCACGACACGCAACCTTCCGCGCCAGCACCCGGGGCTAAACCGGGAGCGCCGGCGGTGAAGTAGGGATGACCATGAAGCTGACGACAGGCATTCTGGCAATCACGATCACGATGGCGGCGGGCGCGGCTTATGCCCAGAACACCGACGCCATTGACAACGCGCGCAGCGTCGCCAAGTCGCTGCAGCAGAAGCAGGCCAACGACACCAATGCGGCGCTGGATGCGGCGGGAACTCCCGCTTCTTCTTCCACGCCCGCGGCTTCTACGAAGCCCGCGGCGGGCGCTCCGGCATCGGCGGTGAAGCCGGCTCCGATACCGGGGTCGCAATCGGTGTCCTATGCTCCGATCGCGCCAGCGGCACCGGCGGCGAAGGCATCTTCGGCCCAGACTTCTGCGG
>JASHOT010000399.1 GCA_030040965.1 Candidatus Sulfotelmatobacter sp.
GCCACCGGGTACGAGTTGGGGGCCCCGGGTCAACTGCATGGCTGCCGGTCACGCAGGCAGCACACAGGAAGAGGTAGAGCGCGCTTCCTTCCCGAAATTCCGGCCCGGCAATGGCCAAAACTTAAAACTCGCGGTTTTGTACCAGCCTTTAGCTAGTCGCGAGCGGTGAGTCACGAGTCGCAGCCCAGGCTCAACAATTACGGCCGTCTACCGTTGTGCCTTCGGTCCTGCCGCTTTCACTTCCGGGGGCGCCTCAAAATTTTCGATGTTTTTCGCGAAGCGGTTGCGCAAGTCTTCGGCGGCTTTATCGTATGCAGCCTTGTCAGACCACGCATTGCGCGGGTTGAATACTTGCGGCGGCACGCCCGGGCAATGTTTGGGAATGGCCAAGCCGAAGCTGGGTTCGATTTCGAATTCCCCTTTAATCAGTTCGCCTTCGACCGCGGCATCGACCATAGCGCGAGTGAAAGGAATGGCCATCCGCTTGCCGACGCCATAGGCTCCGCCTTGCCATCCGGTGTTGACCAGCCAGCATTGCGCGTTGTGCTCGCGCAAACGGCGACCGAGCATCTCGGCATAAACTTTTGGCGCCCGCGGCAGAAAGGGCGATCCAAAACAGGTCGAGAAAGTCGCGGTCGGTTCCTTCAACCCTGCTTCTGTGCCCGCAACTTTCGCCGTGTATCCTGAGAAAAAGTGATACATCGCCTGCTCGGGTGTAAGCCGCGAAATAGGCGGCAGCACGCCGAAGGCATCTGCGGTGAGAAAAACAACGTTCTTCGGATGTCCGGCGACGCCCGGAATGACGGCGTTTTCGATGAAGTTCATCGGATAGGCTGCGCGCGAGTTTTCCGTCTTCGAATCATCGTTATAGTCAGGAATGCGCGTGTGCGGATCGAGGATGACATTTTCCAGAACGCAGCCAAAGCGGATCGCCTCCCAGATCTGCGGTTCGTTCTTTTTCGACAGCTTGATGCACTTGGCGTAGCATCCGCCCTCAAAGTTGAAGATGCCGTCGGCGCTCCATCCGTGTTCGTCGTCGCCGATCAGATCGCGGGAAGGGTCGGTAGAAAGCGTGGTCTTGCCGGTGCCTGACAAGCCGAAAAAGAGGGCACTCACGCCGTTATGGCCGACATTGGCCGAGCAGTGCATGGGGAACACATTTCTAGGCGGCAGCAGGAAATTCATGATGCCGAAGATCGACTTCTTCATCTCGCCCGCGTAAGACGTTCCGCCGATCAGCACGGTGCGGCGCGTGAAACTGACCACCACGAAAACTTCGGAGTTGACGCCGTCCCGCGCGGGATCGGATTGGAACTCAGGTGCGGCGATGACGGTGAACTCCGGATGGTGTGTTTTCAATTCCTCGGCGGTCGGACGAATGAACAGCTGGTGCACGAAAAGGTTGTGCCAGGCGTACTCGTTGACGACGCGAACCGGCAGACGATAGGAGGGGTCGGCGCCGCAGAAAAGATCCTGCACGAAAAGTTCGCGACCGCGGAGATGTTCCATGACGCGGGCGTAAAGTGCGTCAAACCTTTCCGGCTCAAACGGGACGTTTACTGCACCCCATTTCACGCTATCGGCGGTAGTTTCATCTTTCACGATGAACTTGTCTTTGGGGGAACGTCCGGTGCGGTTGGTAAAGGCGTCAATGGCGCCGTTGGCTGCCATTTTGGCCTCGTTGCGTCGAAGCGAGTGTTCAACCAGAGCCGCGGGAGAAAGATTAAAGTGAGTTCGACCTTCACTCAGCAACTCGGCGATGTCGCTGATGTGCATTGTTGTAGCCATAGGATCTCCAGAAAAAGGGCACAAAACGGTTTTGACGCAAAAACGTTCTATTCTGCCTTAAAAACCACAGGTCTGCCAAGGACTTGCATCACGCATGACCGGATGTCCGGTCGGGAAGCGGTTGCATGTTGAAGAATCGAAACGCAATGGACTCATAGCGCGGAATTAATGCGAATGATGCCCGAATTTCTGATGAGGGCTCGGAGTGCCGTGGTTGCTGGAGAGATTCGCAGTGGCTGTGATCAGCGGGGGATTGGCGGGACAACCAGCGGCATGATGAGCCTCTGGCGCTAACCGACGAGGAGATTATTGCGGGCTAATCCGCGGTTTTGTAGTCGCAGGCTTTGCGGCAGGGCTCGCAGTACATCAGTCCGTCGGCGCAGATGCGGATGTCGATCACCGACTGGCAGAGGCAGCAAAACTTTTCGCATTCGCAGGCGTTTTCCGGCTTTTCGCATTGCGCGCAACGATATTGTGCGCGACTGGTTCCTAGGTTCATGGGGCTAGGTTAGCGCCGGCTGGCAGGACAGAGGAACATCACGTCGGTAACATGGCTCTTTTGCCGATTCTCTTCATTAAGGTCAATGAACCGAGGATGACGGAAGAGCGCCGTAAGTCAATGAACAAACAATTCGTAAAAGTCCCTCAATTGCGAATCTCGAACCACGAATCAAACGGGATGCTTCTATAATCCTCGCAATGACTTTCCAACATCTGCTGGATGGCGCAGAGGTTCTTTCGCAAAGCGGGAACCCGGAAGTGACGGGTGTGGAATACGACTCGCGCCGTGTAAGACCGGGAACCCTGTTCCTGGCCATGCGCGGGGAAAGTTCCGACGGCAATCGCTTCATCGATCAGGCAATTCAGGCGGGAGCCGTCGCCGTCGTCACAGATTCATCCAGCGAAGCGCCGCGCGAGGGGATCGCGTGGGCGGTGGTACCCCACGGTCGTCGCGCGCTGGCCCGGATCAGCGCGAACTTCTATAAGCGTCCGGCGGAGCGGCTGGCGATCATCGGCATTACTGGAACCAATGGAAAGAGCACGACCACCTTTCTAATCGAATCGATTCTGACCGCGGCAGGACGCAAGAGCGCGCTGATCGGAACCATTGAATATCACGTTGCGGGCAAGGTTTATCCCGCTCCACACACCACGCCCGAAGCTCTGGAGTTGAACCGCATTTTCAGCCAGGCCGTGGGAGTGGGCGCGAGCGACGCGGTGATGGAAGTTTCATCTCACGCACTGGCGCAGGAGCGCGTCTTCGGCATTCCATTTGACGTGGCCGTTTTTACCAATCTCACGCGCGATCATCTCGATTATCACAAAACCATGGACGAATATTTCTCGGCCAAGCGGGTGCTGTTTGAGGGCTGCGGCACGGATGCGCCGCGAGTTGCCGTGACCAATCTCGATGATGAATGCGGCGTGAAGCTGGCCTCGTTCAGCCGCAAGCGGAGTTCCATTGTGCTGACTTATGGATGGGAACGCGGCGATTTTCACGCAGAAAACGTCGACATTACTCCGCGCGGCACGCGTTTCGATCTGGTGACTCCGGAAGAGAAGATTGCCTTGTTTTCTCCACTAATCGGGCCCGTCAACGTCTACAACATTTTGGCCGCGACTGGGGCGTGCTTTGCGCGTGGATGCAAGGCCCGGGCGCTGACGCATGGTATCGAGGCGCTCTCGCACGTTCCCGGGCGATTTCAGCGCGTTGACTGCGGCCAGCCCTTCACGGTTGTTGTCGATTACGCGCACACCGACGATGCGCTGCGTAACCTTACAGCGCTGGCGCGCGAATTCGTGTCGCGGGCGGGATCGAAAGGGCGCGTGCTTACCGTGTTCGGTTGCGGAGGGGATCGCGATCGTGCGAAGCGCCCGTTGATGGGCGAGGCTGCAGGGCGAGGCAGCGATTTCGTGGTGCTGACTTCCGATAATCCGCGCAGCGAGGATCCACGGGCAATTATCAACGACGCGGTCGTGGGATTGCAGAAAACGGGCGTGAAGTACACCGTTGAGCCCGATCGACGCAAGGCGATTGCCCAGTCGATCGCCGAGGCGCGGCCCGAGGATATTGTGCTGCTCGCCGGCAAAGGGCATGAGAAGGTGCAGGTGACGCGAGAAGGTTCGATGCCCTTCGATGACGTCGAAGTCGCGCGCGAGGCGTTGCGGGCTGCGGGGTACGAGTGTGAAACGGCGTCGGTCGGGGAAAGTCAACGATGAAGTTGCCACTTTCGAAAATTGGGGAGTTTATTTCCGCGCAGGGAGATTTTCCACCCGACGACATTGCGCAGGGATATTCAATCGATTCGCGCACCATCGGCAAAGGAGAACTGTTTTTCGCCGTGAAGGGTGACCGCTTCGATGGCCATGATTTCGTGAGCGGCGCACTGGAAAACGGCGCAGTCGCAGCGGTCGTAAGAAAAGATCAGTGGCATCGTTATTCGTGGACCGAGCGCGTGCTGGTGGTCGAAGATACGCTGGTGGCGCTGCAAACACTGGCGACCGCGGTCCGCAAGTTGTGGGGCAAACCGCTGGTGGGCGTGACCGGTTCGGCGGGGAAGACGACCACGAAAGAAGCAATCGCGCACGTTCTCGGATCGAAATTCCGCGTGCTCAAATCGGAAGGGAACTTCAACAATCATTTTGGTTTGCCGCTAATGCTGTTGAAGATTCAGCCGGAGCACGATGTGGCCGTCGTCGAGATGGGCATGTCCCACGCGGGCGAGATTCGCGCGCTGGCGAAGATCGCGCAGCCGGAAATTGGCGTGGTCACGAACGTCGCCCCGGTGCATTTGGAGTTTTTCGATTCGCTCGCCGGGATTGCTCACGCCAAGTACGAACTGATCGAGTCCTTGCCGGCAAATGGAACCGCCGTGCTGAATGCGGACGACGAATACGTTTCGCAGTTCGGTCGCAACTTCAAGGGCAGGGTGGTGCATTACGGCGTGCACGCCCCCAGCGATGTGCGCGCAGACAACATCGAGGCGCGCGGCGTGGACGGATCCCAGTTCGATATTGTGGTTGGCGAGGCGCGTGAACATGCACGACTGCCACTCGTGGGTGAGCACAATGTGCTGAATGCGCTGGCCGCGGTCGCGGTCGGATTGGCGCGGGGGATGAAACTTGCCGAGTGCATTTCGGCACTGGCAACGCTGACCGCGGCAGACAAGCGCGGCCAGGTTCTCCAACTGGGTAACATCACGGTCGTTAACGATTGCTACAATTCGAATCCGAAGGCACTGGCCGCGATGATTGATGCACTCGCCGCAATGCCGGCGAAGCGGCGCATTCTGGTCGCGGGTGAGATGCTCGAGTTGGGGCCGGCGGGCGAGGAGATGCATCGTGCGGCCGGAGAGCATGCCGCCGAGAAAAAGATCGATGTGCTCGTCGGAGTGCGCGGGCTGGCCCAGGCGATCGTCGACGGAGCGCGGAACTCGGGAGCGCGAGCGGATTTCGTGGCTACGCCCGAAGAAGCCGGCGAGTGGCTGGCGCGCGAGACCCGGGATGGCGACGTGGTTCTGTTCAAGGCTTCGCGGGGCGTGAAGCTCGAAAGGGCGATCGAGACATGGAAGGCTCGCCGCGACGGACAATCTTAGGCCACATGCTTAGACCACATGCAATGTCGTCGAGTTGCGCTCGACCGGACAGCCAAGGGCGGCTGTCCTCACATGGCTGACGGCTGAGGGCTGAAAGCTGACGGCTGCTTACGGAGGCGGATTGCTCTACTGGCTGTTGTACTTGAAGCTGCAACATTACGTTGCGCCGTTCCGCATTTTTCGTTATGTCACGTTCCGCACCGCATTCGCGAGTCTCACCGCGCTGTTCACGGCGCTGATCGTCGGTCCGCTGGTCATTAACCGTCTGCGCGAATTTCAGATCGGTCAATACATTCGCGAAGAGGGCCCGAAGGCGCATCAGAAAAAAGCTGGCACCCCGACCATGGGCGGATTGCTGATCGTCATCGCGATCATCGTTCCAACCTTGTTGTGGGCCGATTTGAGCAATCGCTTTGTGTGGATCGCCGTCTTTTCCACCTGCGCCTACGCCGCCATCGGATTCACCGACGATTACACCAAGGTGACGCATCGCCGCAATCTGGGCCTGACGGCCCGGGCGAAGCTGGCGCTGCAGATCGCAACCGCCGTGGTTGTGGCATCCATGCTGATCGCCATGCAGACCTATAATCTGTATTCCACGCGCCTGGTGGTACCGTTTTTCAAGCAGTTCCAGCCCGATCTGGTGAGCCAGAAGCTGCTGCATTATCCGCATATTTGGCCGCTGGCATTTTTCTGGTTTATCGTGTTTGTCGCCATCGTGATTGTGGGCTCGAGCAACGCCGTGAATCTAACCGACGGCCTAGACGGTCTGGCGATCGGATGTACAGTGATTGCCGCGGGAGCTCTGGCCGTCCTGACTTATGTGAGCGGTCATGCGACGTTTGCTACGTATCTGGAATTGCAGCGCATGCCGCAGGTCGCGGAGCTGACGATTTTTTGCGGGGCGATGGTCGGAGCATCGATTGGATTTCTGTGGTACAACGCGCATCCCGCCGAAGTGTTTATGGGCGACGTGGGATCGCTCGCCCTGGGCGGCGCCATCGGAACCGTGGCGGTCATGATCAAGCAGGAACTCTTGCTGCCATTTATCGGCGGAGTGTTCGTGATCGAGGCGCTCTCGGTGATGCTGCAGGTGGGTTCGTACAAGCTGCGCAAGAAGCGAATTTTCAAAATGGCGCCGATTCATCATCATTTCGAACTGATGGGCTGGTCGGAGTCGAAAATTATCGTGCGGTTTTGGATTGCGTCGCTCGTGTTCGCGCTGTTCGCGCTGACGACATTGAAACTGCGGTAAGGCGAGTTTCAAAGTTTCGGAGTTTCAAGGTTTCAAACCAGAGCCAACGACTTTGAAACTTCGAAACATTGAAACTTTTGAACGCTCGACACTTCGATGGAACTGACCGGAAAACGCGCACTGGTGGTTGGACTGGGGAAGTCGGGAGTGGCGTCGGCACTGTTCCTGAAACAGCATGGAGCCCAGGTTACCGTTTCCGACACCAAGAGCGGCGACGAACTGCGCAATGAAATTCCAGTGCTGCTCGATCACGGCATCACGGTCGAAACCGGAGGCCACGGCGACCGGACATTTCGCGGTCAGGATCTAATCGTAGTCTCGCCTGGGGTGCCGGTCGATGCCCCTCCGCTGGTACAGGCGCGCTCGCTGGGCGAACCGGTCATCGGTGAAATTGAACTTGCGGCGCAGTTTTTGCCAGGTCCGATAGTGGCCATCACTGGATCGAATGGCAAGACCACGACGACAACACTGACCGGTGAAATCATTGCGGCCGATGGATTTCCGGTCCTGGTCGGCGGAAACATCGGTACGCCAGCGATTTCCCTGGCCGATCGAGCTGAGCGCGGAACCGTCATCGTGCTGGAAGTTTCCAGCTTTCAACTGGAGACCATTCAAACCTTCCGCCCGAAAATCGCCGTCGTGCTGAACGTGACGCCCGATCATCTCGATCGCCATCGCACGTTCGACGTCTACGTGAACGCCAAGGCGCGCATCTTTGAAAACCAGCACGGGGACGACTTTGCTGTCCTTAATGCCGATGATCCAACCTGTGTATCGATGGCCGCGCGCACGAAAGCGCAGATCTTCTGGTTCAGCCGCCAGAAGGAAGTCGATCATGGAACCTGGGTGCACGACGGAAATATTTTCTTTCGCAACGCAAAAGGGCAGCGCGAAATCATGCAGGTATCCGAGATTCCGCTGAAGGGCGCGCACAACTTGGAAAACACGTTGGCGGCCGTTTGCGCCAGTTCGCTGGTGGGCTGTGCACCCCGGCAAGTTCGCCAGGCGGTGCAAAACTTCAAGGCGGTCGAGCACCGGCTGGAGTTTGTGGCCTCGATCCGCGGCGTCGATTACTACAACGATTCAAAAGCCACGAATGTGGATGCGACGATCAAAGCGCTGGAGTCGTTTCCCGCGAACATTCATTTGATCCTCGGCGGCAAAGACAAGGGCAGCGACTACTCGGTGCTCAACGATTTGCTGCGGAAACGCGTGAAGCGCGTTTACACAATCGGAGCCGCAGCCGCAAAGATCGAGTCCCAGATTATTTCCGAGAAAAACGGCGGCCCGGAACTCATCCACGCCGAGACCTTGGAGAACGCGATTCGCCGCGCCAACGCGGTTGCCCAACCGGGAGACGTGGTCCTGCTCGCTCCCGCCTGCGCCAGCTTCGATCAGTTCAAGAGCTATGAGCACCGCGGGAAGGTGTTCAAGGAAATCGTCAGCAGCCTGACATAAAAAACATTTCGCCCCGGAGACAGACAGAGAGACACAGAGGCGAAGAGGGCAACGAGAAAAATTCTTTCTCCGGGCCTCTGTGCCTCCATGGTGAGAATCTTTGCCCGTACCAAGACAATCAACGCTCAAATCTCAATAATCAACAATCTCAGCTTCCGCGTTCATGTTGAAATGAACTTCCCATGGCGAAGCGCGTCAGTGTCGATCGCTGGCTGTTTACCGTGACCATGCTGCTCGTGTTCGGTGGCCTGGTGATGGTGTTTTCGGCCTCAGCCGTCATGGCGAGGGAGCGCTTCGGCTCACCCTACGCATTCCTGTCGAAGCAGTTGATCTGGGCTGTGGCCGGGATCGCGGCCATGGTCGTCACCATGCGCGTCGACTATCGCCGCTACAAGAATCCCGCGCTGGTGTTTTCGTTCATGGGCATCACAACCCTGCTCCTGATCTCCGTCTTTTTTCTCGATCGTTCCCACCACACCCATCGCTGGATTCACCTCGGAGGATTTTCTTTTCAGCCATCCGAACTGGCCAAGCCCGTGCTGATTCTATTCCTCGCCTATTTTCTCGAGGGCCGCGCCAAGCTGATGGATGACGTGCGCAATACCCTCGTGCCGGCCGCCGCGCCCGTGCTCGTCTTTCTGGGACTGATCGTCCTCCAGCCCGATCTTGGCACCGCCATCGCGTGTGCGGGAATTGCTGCTTGCATCCTCTACGTCGCCGGCATGCGGCTGCGCTATTTCAGTTACGCCTTCGCAGCGGCAATGCCCGTGCTCTATGTGCTGCTATTCCGCGTCGCCTGGCGTCGTGATCGTCTCCTCGCATTCTGGAATCCCTATGCCGACCGCGAAAAAGCCGGATTTCACATCATTCAGTCGCTCATCGCTGTGGGCACCGGCGGTCTGACCGGAACCGGGTTGATGGAAGGCAAACAGAAACTTTTCTATCTTCCCGAGCCGCACACGGATTTCATTTTCGCGGTGACCGCCGAAGAGTTGGGCCTCGTGGGCGCATTGTTTGTGGTCACGTTGTTTGCGATTTTTCTTTGGCGCGGCATGCGCGCCTCCTGGCGGACGACGGATTTGTTCGGCCGCTATCTTGCAGTCGGCATTACCAGCATGGTCGTGCTGCAGGCCTTCATCAACATCAGCGTGGTTCTCGGCATGATGCCGACGAAAGGCATTCCGCTTCCGCTGGTTTCCTACGGAGGCTCGTCCCTATTTGTGACGCTGGCGTGCGTGGGTGTGCTTCTGAACATCACCAAGCAGGTGGAGTAGCGCTGGGGACTCGATGAAGCGTTGGCTCAGTCAGCTGGCTTTAAACGGCTCCGAATCCAAGCCAGAATATTTCCGAACCGAAACTCCTGGCGGGCAAGAGAGCCCTCGATGAATTTATGACCTTCATCAGCTGCAACATCAATGTAGAAGCCGTTGCGCCGGAGAAAAACATCGGCCGCGGTAAAGGCGATTCGCTTGTTCCCATCGATGAAGCCGTGATTCATGCCCAACGACTCCATCAGCGCAGCGGCTTCTTCTTCGACAGACTCGTAGTATCCGTTCTGCGGCCGAAACACAGCGGCCTCGACGGCGCCTGCGTCGCGAACTCCATGCAAGCCGCCGAAAAGCTCAATGAGCCTATGCTGCATGCGATAGACTTCGGCCACGGTTAGATATTCCCGCATCTATTTGGCTAGACGCTCGAGCAATTCACGATTGCGCGCGACCGATTGCTCGAAGGCCTCCATCACCTCGCGCCGCACCAGGTGCTGAGAGGGCACGACATTGTGCAAATAGAAGCGGAGCGCTTGCTCCAGCACATGACGCTGGGTCTGTCCGTTGCGATCGGCGGTCTGTACGAGCTCGTCGTAGAGAGCGGAGTCAATCTCGGGAGAGAATTTCTTGGTGGATGCCATGTACAATTTTGCCTTTTCTTATTATATTGATTTATCTGGACAAATCAAGATAAATCAAGAACCACCCGTAGCTAACTGAAAAAGGATGGTTTATAGTTCCGGCATGCGGGCAATTC
The DNA here is from genome assembly GCA_030040965.1 of Candidatus Sulfotelmatobacter sp. GTDB lineage: Bacteria > Acidobacteriota > Terriglobia > Terriglobales > Acidobacteriaceae > Sulfotelmatobacter. The sequence continues at coordinate 10,123 of JASHOT010000399.1, forward strand.
TGGCCGGAGGCGGCACTGGCGGGCATGTCATTCCTGCTCTCGCCATCGCCAACGAGCTCAAGAGAGGTTACGACTGCGAGTGCCTGTTCATCGGCACGGCACGCGGTATCGAAAACCGGCTTGTGCCGCCTGCAGGATTCTCTTTGCAGCTCGTGCGGGTGGGTGCACTCAAGAACGTGAGTTTGATGACACGCGCGAAGACAGCCTTCGATCTGCCGCGCGCGCTCTGGGACGCCTCCCGAATGCTTAACGAGTTCGCACCCGACGTTGTCATCGGTGTCGGTGGCTATGCTTCCGGGCCAGCGATGCTCGCGGCCGTGGTGAAACATATTCCAACTTTGGCGTTTGAACCGAACGTCGTTCCCGGATTCGCCAATCGCGTCGTCGCCAGGTTCGTCTCCGCTGCCGCGGTTCACTTTGAGGAGACGGCAAGATATTTTCGCCATGCCGAAGTTACCGGCGTGCCAGTGCGGCATGCTTTCTTCGATATTCCCTCGAAGCGGGGAGGAACTCCGACTCTTCTCGTCTTCGGAGGAAGTCAGGGAGCGCACGCCATCAACGACGCCATGATTCGCTGTCTGCCCGTGCTCGAGCGCGAGGCGCCCAGCATTCACATCATTCACCAGACCGGCGAGCGCGACTATAATGACGCGCTGGCCGCGTATGAAAAGCTGATTGCCGCGGCGCCCTCGGCATCGCCGTCGTTCACGTTCGAAGTTTTCAAGTTCATTGACGACATGCCGTCGGCATTTGCACGGGCCGACCTTGTCGTGTGTCGTTCAGGCGCGAGCACGGTGGCGGAAATTACTGCGGCGGGTAAGCCGGCCGTTTTTGTGCCGTTTCCGCGCGCAGCCGACGATCACCAGCGCATCAATGCCGAAGCGCTGGCGCGGCACGGAGCTGCCATCGTTGTCGAAGAATCGAAACTCGAAGGCGTCTGGCTGGCGGAGACGATTGCTGCGCTGCTCGGAGATATGCCGCGGTTGCAGCACATGAGTCATGCCGCCCGGGCGCTGGCGCATCCGAATGCCGCGAAGGATATCGCGGCGATGGCAGCGAGAATCGCAGGGATTGAGTGACTGTGTAATCTGGTAATTGAGTCATTGAGAACCAGCGGCGGTGCGATCCTGAGCCTCTCAATTACTCAATTTCCCAATTATTCAATCGTTCCATGTTTGCCAAAATTCAGCGCCTCCATTTCGTGGGTATCGGCGGCATCGGCATGAGTGGCATAGCCGAGGTGCTGCTGAATCTCGGCTACAAAGTTTCGGGATCGGATCTGAAAAGCTCTGCCGTCACCGAGCGTCTGGCCGCACTGGGAGCCACAGCTTTTGCAGGTCATCGCGCGGAGAATATCGCCGGCGCCGAAGTCGTAGTTACCAGTTCGGCCATCGCGAAAGACAATCCTGAAGTCATCGAGGCGCACCAGCTACACATCCCCGTCATTCAGCGGGCCGAGATGCTCGCCGAGCTGATGCGGCTGAAATACGGCATTGCTATTGCCGGTATGCACGGAAAAACCACGACGACCTCCATGGTTGCAGCGGTGCTGGCCGCCGGCGGGCTCGATCCCACGGTTGTCGTCGGTGGTCGCGTCGACGCTATGGGATCCAATGCGCGCCTCGGCAAATCGCAGTATCTGGTCGCCGAGGCTGACGAGAGTGATCGCAGCTTTTTGAAATTGTCCCCAATTCTTTCTGTTGTCACCAACATTGATCGCGAGCATATGGATTGCTACCGCAACATGCGCGACGTGAAGAAAACTTTTCTCGAATTCATGGATCGTGTGCCGTTCTACGGAATGGTGGTAGCCTGCAATGACGACCCGCTACTGCGGCGCTTGCTGCCCGAGGTGCCACGCCGCATCGTCACCTATGGAACCAAGCGCGGATCCGATTTCCTGATCAGGCTCGATACTCCGATCCCTGCAAATCCGGGCGAGGCCGGCCCGTTAAGCCGATTCCGCGTGCAATTTCAGAAGCAGGACCTCGGCCAGTTCACCTTGCACGTGCCGGGTGTCCACAACGTTTTGAACGCCACGGCTGCGATTGCAGTGGGCATAGGGCTCGACATCAGCATCGAGGCGATCAGCTCCGCGCTGGAGCAATTCCGCGGCGTCGATCGGCGCTTCCAGTTGCGCGGGCAGGCCGCAGGCGTAAGCGTGATCGATGATTACGGGCACCATCCCACCGAAATCCGCGCGACCCTGGCAGCCGCGAAGCAATGCGGATTCAAGAAAATTCACGTGATCTTTCAGCCGCACCGCTACACGCGCACGCGCGATCTGATGGAAGAGTTCACCATGGCGTTCGCTGACGCAGATTCGTTGTTCGTGCTCGATATCTACGCGGCCAGTGAGCAGCCAATCGACGGAGTGTCCGGTGAACTGCTGGCGACGCGGATTCGGGAGAAGAGCGGAAAAAATGTCGATTATGCCGGCTCATTTGCCGATGCCGTCGCCGAGGCCGCCTCTGCCGCCGAGGCGGGCGACATGATCCTGACCCTCGGCGCAGGCAGCGTCTCACAGCTGGGGCCTATGATTCTGGAGAAGCTGAAGCAACGCGGAACTGTGATTCAGTAGCCGCATTTCAACGCAACGCGCGGTCCTTGCTTCGCCGATTCCGATTTGCCCACTACTTTGCCCCACTCTGATTCGAGAGCGCGACAAACTCAGGTCCAAGTTTGGCGATGGCAGAGCGAAGATCCGACATCTCGTATCCCGAGCGGTAAAAGACAACCTTGCCGTCCCGGTCGATCAAAACGCCCAGCGGGATTCCATTGCGCTCAAACGCCTTGCCCAGCGATCCGTCCTCATCGTGATAATTCGGCCAGGGCATCTGGAGGTGCTTCTTGGCCAGATACGCCGCGACGTCACTTGCATCGACGTCGTTATCGACAGTGACCCAAATCAATCCTTTGTTTTGTGTCTCGGCATAGAGCTTGGTCAGATCCGGCAAGCTATCAACGCATGGCGCGCACCACGTCGCCCAGAACTCAAGGAACACCGGTTTCCCGCGGAATGAGCTGAGACCGACAACTTTTCCTTCCGCAGACTTGAACTGCAGATCAGGAGCAGACTTTCCTACCAGATCACTCTCGGGCGCTCCCTTCATGAACGGAATTGCAAACTCTGCAACCATTTCGGCGCCGGAAGGCGGAACGAACAGGAAGGAACTCGCGGGTTCGTCCTGGTCCAATTCAACCACGGAGTAGATTCGCGTGGTTTCCGAATGCATCGCAATATGCGCGCCCGGACCCGTAGTCGCACGGCCATCGCTACGCCGGAACGTTCTGACGATTAACCTGCGTGATTTGTCGATCCAGATCGTCTGCTCCTCCTGCGAATCTCCATTCCTGGTCTTCAAGTCGTCGCTCGAAAAGCGGACAACGTAGCAGTCGATCTGGCGCCCGCCAAGTGCGACGCTCTCGTCGGGAAGAAACGTAGCGGACTTGAGCCGATGCGCTTCTTCGGCAAGCTGGCGAACAATTGAGGTCGTCTGAGATGCCGGCAACTCCTCTAGCGGAATTATTTGCCCTTTTGCGGGATACTCCGCCGCCGGCTTTTGCGTGAATCGTTGCTCGTTGAGGTGGTATCGCCACTGCGTAGTCCCATCGGAAACAATCACAGCGCCTCTGAACCCGTCACGGCCTTCGTAGCGGTAGCGCCCGTCGGACATGTGGATCGCGGTGTAGAGTGACTTCTCCCAACTGCGATGCAGTTCGTTGGTTTCGGTCCGCTCCTCGACCGCTTCAATGTGGTACGACTTCGCATGCGCATAACGCTGGCTGACTTCGGTCAACAATGCAAGGGCATCTTGCGGCTGATTTTGCGCACTTTGACCGGGAAACGCGCTTGGCAGGAGGACAATCTGCAGAACGATCGCTTGCAGAATGACCACAGGCAGCGCGGCCAGAAAAGACATGCACCCTCCACAATGAGAGTCCAATTCTATCCCCGGATAAAACGTTTCGTCTCGTTTGGAACGCTCGGTTCGGCGAGCATTGCAAGGGGAAGCGAACTGGGAATCTCGCCGAAAGCGCCCTGCGGGACAGGGCCCCGAATCCTTGGCCGGAACTTTTGCTCACCGTCGGCCGTATCTTCCTTTGCTAACCGATTGCTGTGGGGGCCGTCTATCCTGCAAGACGGAGCTAAGGTCATGAAACTAAAAGCATACGGATGGCTGGCGGCAGGGGTTCTGGCAGCCGGATTGAACGCAAGCTATCACGATGGCGGCCTGGAATGGGCCCATCAGATTGCCGACGGCGTGGGACGCGACGTGCGAGCCGTGGTCGAGCTGGCCTCTGGCCGAGCCGACCAGTTCCTGGCCGAGGCGCAGCTGGTTGCAGACCGGAATGAAAACGCGCCCTGCCTGGCGAATGCCGTAGCCAGAGTTCGCGCCCGCATCACGCAAACGACCATGGCGCAGGCGCAATCCCAGTACGACCACTTCCAGATCCAATTGCAGGATAGGGTCCAAGTCATGACGGATCGTCAGCAGGCTGCCCTCGACCGGGCCGAAGCCGAGCAGGAACGCGCCGCAGCGCGTCAGGTGGAAGTTGAGAACCGCCTGCAGGCGCGGTTGCAGGCCGGATTTCAAGACACACTGCCACGACTCAGCCGGATTTCCGTAGTCACTCCGATGCCGGCTATGCAGTGGGCGGAAAGCTCCGATTGCCCGCACGTTCATGTACGTGTGAGGGTTCCGCGCATCCAGGTTCCGGCGGTGCAGATTTCCTCCGTGCAGATACCGGCTGTACAAATACCAAAGATCAGCATTCCTGAGATTCGCGTGCCCGAAATCAACGTTCCCCAGATTCGAATTCCCGAAGTCAAGATTCCCCAGATCAGCGTTCCTCAAGTCCAGATTCCTCAAATACACACTCCGCAGATCAACGTACCCGCGGTGCATGTGGACTCTGAATCGGGCCCGATCTAAATCTTCATGCGGAATTTCGTTGACTTGTCTCCTGCGAAACGGGCGCGGCGAACCTGCCGTGCCCGATTTGTTTGTGCGCAGCACTACCCTGACTGATTTGCTAGTTCGGTTCCCATCTGTGCAAAAACGCGGATTTTTTTTCTATGTCGATTCCGTAAATCGGGCTATAGTGAAAAGGCTCAGCGTTCTCCACGACAACTGACCTGGACTGATGGCGCGGAAGGGAAGTCCCACCATCTTCGAGGAGGAGTTGTACCCGCCCGGCGTTGAGAATCCGCGCTCAGAGTTTTCCCGCGCCGAATTTCTACGTCCACCCATGCGCCAGCAGTCTGGGCGCCCGCAGTCCATGCGGGACGATCGCGAGTCGCTCGACGACGCACGCCTCGTCGATCTTGACGTCGACGAAGAATCTCCTTTTCTTCGCGGCCAAAAACGGGTTTCCGCCCGCCGTGGCGCTCTTCCCAAAAAAACGGCCGTGCGCCTGCTGTGGGCCGCTCTCGCCCTCGCTCTTCTCGCATTTGCCGCGCTCCTGGCCGCAGGTCTTTATCAGTATGGCCAACATTCCTGGAGATTCCGCGTCGACTCGAGCGACAACATCGAAATCACTGGCATGCAAAACACGACGAAGGCGCAAATCATGGAAGTGATGGGCGCCGACATCGGCCGCAACATCTTTTTCATTCCGCTCGCGCAACAAAAGCTGCAGCTGGAGCAGATCCCGTGGGTAGAGTCGGCCAGCGTCATGCGCTTCGTCCCCAATCGGATCAAAGTTGAAATCCACGAACGCACGCCCGTGGCCTTTGCCCGCGTCGGCTCGCGAATTTTCCTGATCGACTCCGTCGGCACGCTGATGGAATTACCCCATAACCACAAATATTCATTTCCCGTCGTTCTGGGGATGAATCCCGGTGAGCCGCTTTCCACCCGCACGCCGCGCATGAAGGCCTACGCCGAATTAATCCGCGAACTCGATTCCGGAGGAGCTCGCTACTCACAGGATCTGAGCGAAGTCGACGTTTCCGATCTCGACGATCTGAAGGTGCGTGTGAACGATCCGCAGGGCGACGTGCTCGTCGAACTCGGATCGAGCGATTACCTGAAGCGGTACAAAACCTACGTCAGCCATGTGCAGGAGTGGCGCCAGCAGTTCCAGAAATTGGAGTCGGTCAACCTCCGCTACGACAACCAGGTCATCGTCAATCCAGATGTGGAAACAAAGCCGAAGCAGGTGGCACTGACGCCGGCCTCCGCCAAGGCTGCTGCCGCTGCGGGAGTGAAGCCCGCCGCGCTCTTGACTAAAATCGGTCCGGTGAAGGTTGGGTCGGCGCCGCGAAACCTGCCGAAACCAGCCTTCGAGTTGTCGAAGTCGACTCTGGATTCGGCGGCAGGGAAGAAACCTGCGGGGAAAATAAAGCAGAAGAAAAGTTCGTCCCCGCGCCGTGGCGCTGCTGTTCCGGCGGCTGTCGCGCGGTCTCGCGATCGGCGCAAGGATGCCGGCCCTGCCAAACCACTAACCGCAAACACGGGTAGCGCCAAGCCAAATCCGGCAAGCGCGAAGCCGAGTCCTGGCATCGCCAAGCCGAGTGCGGGCACAAGCGCAAATTGATTTTGTTGAATTGATGTCGAATTACCAAAGACCGGAATTGATATCGCTAATGACGAAGTCGAGGAACTCATAAAGCATGGGGAGCCAGCAGGGAAATTCTCTTACGGCAATCGACGTCGGCAGCGCGAAGACCTGCGCGCTGATGGCCGAGATCACCGACGCGGGGCTGCGCTATCGCGGACACGGCATTGCCGACTCGCGCGGCTCGCGCAAAGGGGTCATCGTCGAACTCGACAAAGCGGTTGCTTCAATCCAGAAGGCGGTCGAGGCCGCAGAAGATGTTGCTGGCGCTCCCGTCGAGCGCGCCATTATCGGCATCGGCGGCGCTCATGTGCGCGGTGTCAACAGCCACGGAGGCATCAGTCTGGGCACGCGGCCACGCGAGATCGGCCGCGATGAGATCAAGCAGGCGGTCGACCGCGCGCGCGCCATTCCTCTGCCCGCCGATCGCGAAATCCTCCACCTGCTGCCGCAGGAATTCATTCTGGATGACCAGGCGGGCGTGCGCGATCCGCTGGGCATGATGGCCGCGCGGCTCGAAGTTCGCGTCCATATGGTGACGGCTGCGACCAGCGCCACGCAGAACGTGATCACGGCCGTCAATAAAGCCGGAGTGCACGTGGACGACACAGTTTTCGAGCCGCTGGCCGCGGCCGATTCGGTTTTGCGCAGCGATGAGCGCGAGCTTGGCGTCTGTCTCGCCGATATCGGCGCGGGCTCGACCGAACTGATCGTGTTTCAACAGGGCGCAGTCGCCTACACCGGCGTCATTCCCGTCGGCGGCGATCACTTCACCAGCGACTTGTCGGTTGGCCTGTGCACCCCGCTCGGTGAGGCGGAGAAGATCAAGAAAATTTTCGGTAATGCCATCGTCACCCTGATTCCGGAGGGCAACGAAGTGGAAGTTCCATCGGTCGGCGATCGTCCCTCGCGATTGTTGCCGCAACGATTCGTGGCCGAGATTCTCGAACCGCGTGCGCGTGAACTGTTCGAGATGATGCGCGACGCTCTGCGCCAGAGCGGCATGTATGACATCTGCATTGCCGGCGTGGTGCTGAGCGGAGGTGCGTCGCGGCTGCCGGGAATTTTCGACGTAGCCGAGTCGGTTTTGCGTCGATCGGTCCGCCTCTCTTGGCCCGCGCCGCTGGCAAAGATGCCATCGACATTATCGGAGCCAGAGTTCGCCACGGTGCTCGGCATGGTGAACTACGGCCAGCGGGCGCGCATCGCGCGCGGACTTCAGGAATCGCGATGGGGAACGAAGTTGAAAGCCATGTTGGTGGGAGCGTGACAAGAGTTGGGAAGGGCATGGATTTAGCCGTGCCGCAAACGAACCTAAAAAGGTGAACCATGAGCAAAGAATCCATTCGCATCAGCTTCAACGAAGAACCGAAGAACGATGCCAAGATCAAAGTCATCGGCGTAGGCGGCGGGGGCGGCAACGCCGTGAACCGCATGATCGATGCCGGAGTCGAGGGCATCGAATTCATCGTCGCCAACACCGATCTGCAGGCTCTGCGCATGTCGCATGCGCCTGTCAAGCTGCAACTCGGCGTGAAGCTGACCAACGGTCTCGGGGCGGGTGCAAATCCCGAGGTCGGACGCAAAGCCGCGCTCGAGGATTCCGACAAAATCATCGAAGCGCTGGAAGGCGCAGACATGGTTTTCGTTACCACCGGCCTTGGCGGCGGAACCGGCACCGGCGCAGCGCCAATCATCGCTTCGCTCGCAAGCGAAATGGGAGCCCTCACGGTTGCAGTCGTCACCAAACCATTTGCGTTCGAGGGCAAGCGGCGCATGCAGCAGGCCGAGCGCGGCATCTCTGAATTGATGGAATCCGTCGACACGACCATCGTCATCCCCAACGAAAAACTGCTGGCCGTCGCCGAGGATGCCGGATTTTTCGAATCCTTTCGCATCGCCGACGACATTCTGCGCCAGGGCGTGCAGGGAATTTCCGACATCATTACCATTCCCGGCATCATCAACCGCGACTTCGCCGACGTGAAGACGATCATGTCGGGTATGGGATACGCCGTCATGGGCACGGCATCGGCCTCAGGCGCGAAACGCACGACGGAAGCGGCGCAGCGTGCGATTGCTTCGCCACTGCTCGAAGACGGCGCGATCGACGGCGCGCGCGGAATTCTCATCAACATCACCGGATCTTCGTCACTGAAGCTGGCCGAGGTGCAGCGCGCCTGCTCGATCATCCAGAGCGCGGCGCACGAGGACGCCAACATCATTTTCGGCGCCGTGATGGATGAGAAGATGAAAGACGGGGTGAAGATCACCGTGATCGCAACCGGCTTCCGCGAAGTGCCGACCATGCGCCGCCGCCATCAGGAGACGCACCTGTCGTTCTCCGCGAGCCACTCTGCACAGGAAGATTCGATGGACTTTCCCGACGGCTTGGGCCGCGGTCCGAGTGACGAGATGCCCGAGCCGCCAAAGCACATCATGTCAGAGACGATGGCCGAGCCGGCCGATCATCACGGGGATGATCGCAATGACGATCGAAGCTATTCTGATCCGGTTCCGATGCCGGCCTCGCACGGCGCTCCGGTCGCGGCCGAGACGACCTCCATGGGAAACGTTTCCCTGGAAACCATGCGTTCCGGCGTGCTGACCAATATGGCCACAAATTTTCCGCAGGATGATCTCGACGTGCCGGCCTTTCTGCGCAAACGCAACGACGTAATGTAAGAATCGTGTGATCTAAATACCGGGTGTCTCGACATCGAAGGCGCTAGATTAGAAAAATCTTTTCGACGGCGAGGCCGACTGCGAGGTTTTTCCCAGTGCGAAAGGCTTTTCACACTGTCGGTACCTGACTTGGTAATAGGGTAACCGGTGACCGAAGGCATTTGGACCGAGGTAATCATGGTTATCTCATTGCGAGACAATGATTTACAGAAATAGAGCCGTTTGCCATGATGGAAACTTTAGCATTGCCGAAATCTACTAAGTCTCGTACTATCGCAAAGTTGGCGGTTTTGGGTGGGGTTACTCTTCGCTGGCACTGCGCGTGCATCAAAGTTACTTAGATTTCAGTGAAAAGATTCTGGGAGTGAAACAAGGAAGTATGTCTAAGGGAACGGCCCTCTTTCGTCTCGTTTTTAATTTATCCGCGTGCCTTCTGCTTGCCAGTCCGGGATGGGCGGCCCACATTGCCAGCACGCATCCTCCGGCCAAAAAAACTCCACAGAAGATCAGTGAAACGCAGCACACGCGGCGGCGTTATCGCCATCTGGCGCACCCGCGCTCTACAGCCGTAACCCGCGTCTCCACCACCACACGTCGCCGGTATCACGAACGCTTTTCCATGAGTTCGTTTGCCGACGACATCACGTCGGGCGACATCACGGCCGGCGAGGATCTGGTTGTTCGCCAGGCCGCGATTGATGCGCTCGGCAACATGAATGGCACCGTGCTCGCGATCGAGCCCACCAGCGGGCGCATTCTTGCCATGGTGAATCAGAAGCTCGCGCTTTCCAGCGGTGCGCAGCCCTGCTCGACGATTAAACTTTCCGTGGCCCTGGCCGCACTGAGCGAAGGCCTGATTTCGAAGGAAACGGAAGTCTCCTTGGGCGGCCGCTATCGCATGAATCTGACCGAGGCGCTGGCCCGCTCGAATAACGCCTATTTTGAGGCGCTGGGGCGCAAGCTGGGCTTTGAAAAAGTCGCTTATTACGCGCATGAATACGGCCTGGGAGAATTAGCCGGATACGACATTCCCGGGGAACAGATGGGCGCATATCCAGACGCGGTGATTCCGGAAAAACTCGGTGGCGTGGGCAAGATGTGCTCTTTCGGCGAGGGCGTCTCCATGACTCCATTGCAGCTGGGCGCCATGGTTTCGGCGATCGCCAATGGCGGAACACTCTATTACCTTCAGCATCCCACGGCTCCGGAAGAAGTCACCAATTTTGAGCCGCGCGTCAAGCGGCAACTCGATATCGGCAATGTGATTCCGGACCTTTCGGATGGCATGGCGGGGGCTGTGCAATACGGCACCGCGCGTAGCCTGCGGGTCAATTTCAACGAAGAGGAAATTCTCGGCAAGACCGGAACCTGCTCCCATGCCGGCACGCGCTTCGGCTGGTTCGCCTCCTATGCCAATACCGATGTGGGACGCGTCGTGGTGGTGATTTTCCTTGAGGGAGGGCGTCCAACCTTCGGTCCCAAGGCCGCCGAAATTGCCGGGCGTATGTATCGCAACATGTACGACCACAACTTCTTCATTGCCGGACATGGCCTGCCAGCCGACGGTGCGGCTATGCGGGCCGTCAGCTCCAACCAGTAGCCGGCTTCTCATTTCCCAGAAAGGCGTAGGCTTGCGATCTGCGCCTTTTTTCTTAAATAGTCACTCCTTACCCTGCATCATCTTCCGTTGCCGATCTTTTCTAATCTACAGGTTCTAATCTACAAGTCACGGAATCCAGAAAAGTCTGTTTTTGTCGATGGAGATTATGCTGCCGTGCGCGCAAGCGAGACGTGGCGCAAGTGTCAGCAAAGCATTTTTCCAAGCAATGAGCCTGAACCCAAGCTACGCTCCGCTGCTCAGCATTTGCTTTCTGCTGTCTGCGGGATTGGTCTCGCTCGCGCTTCGAGGTCGCAATGCCCGCGCAAGCATCGCCAGAATGATGAAGTCGTGCGGGCGACTCTTCGGATTCGAGGCGCAAGACCAAGACAAAGAGCTGCAGCTTCACACCCTCGCCGAAGCCATTCCGCAAATCGTGTGGAGCGCGCGGCCGGATGGTACGGTCGCCTACTGCAACCAGCGATTGCTCGAGTTGACAGGCATGGAGGCGGAACAATCGCTCCAATCGGGTTGGCAGCAGGTGCTTCATCCCGACGACTTGTCGCTTGCGGTGTCGCGGTGGATGGACGCGCTTAAATCCGGATTCGCTTATGAGATGGAGTATCGCGTGAAGACCCGTGACGGAGGATATCGCTGGTATCTGGTGCGGGCGATACCGCTGCATGATTCGGCCGGAAAAATCGTGAAGTGGTTTGGTACTTGCACCGACATTGAAGATCAAAAGCACAATCAGCAACGCCTCGAGACGTTGGTGCAGGCGCGGACGGACGAGCTGACCTTGGCCAACACCCGCCTGCAGGAAGAAATCATCGAGCGCGATTATGCCCGCCGGGAACTGGACGAGCAGAACGAGAAGATGATGCGCGAGTTGACCGAGCGCTCGCAGCGGGCGACTCTGCTGGCCAAGATGGGCGAGCTGTTGCAGAGTTGCACCAGCAAAGACGAAGTTTTTTCCGCTGCCCTCGGATTCGCACCCAAGATTTTCCCCTCCAGCCGCGGCGCCGTCGCCTTGCTGAATGCCGCGCGCAATCTGGCTGAAGTGGCCGGTTCATGGCAAGACTGCCTGCTTCCCGTGACCGTCTTCGAGCCCGCCGCGTGTTGGGCTTTGCGCACCGGCCATCCTCATCTGGTGGTCGCCGGAGATACAACGGCCCGCTGCGCCCATGCGACCGGAGTGCAGCACACGTATCTCTGCATTCCAATTCTGGCCCAGGGTGAAGCGCTTGGCATTTTGCACTTTCAGGCTACCAACGAGGCTCCTGCCCTCGCCGACTCCGAACTTTCCTTCAAGACCACATTTGCCGGCCAGGTGGGATTATCGGTCGCCAATATCCGGCTGCGCGAAGCCTTACACACGCAATCCGTCAAGGATCCGCTCACCGGATTGCATAATCGCCGATACCTGAGCGAAATGCTGGAGCGCGAAGTGCGCCGCAGCATCCGCTCCGAGCAGTCGCTGGGGATTCTGTTGCTGGACTTGGATTCACTTCAAGAATTTCAACGACACTTACGGGCACGATGGCGGCGATGCCGTATTGCGCGAGACCGCATCCTTTCTGAGCAAGAGCGTTCGCGCCGAAGACGTCGTGTGCCGCTTCGGTGGGGAAGAATTCGTCGTTATTCTTCCCACCGCCGATCTGACGGCTTCCCATGCCCGGGCCGAAAAAATCCGCGCCAAGCTGCACGAACTGACCGTGCTGCATCGCGGACAGTCGCTAGGCATGATTACAGTTTCCATCGGGGTGGCCGCGCTGCCGCAGCACGGCACGTCGCCGGAGGAGTTAATCGCGGCCGCCGACGCCGCTCTCTACCGCGCCAAACGCGCGGGAAGGGATCGCGTGATCAGCGCGGAACTACCAAACGAAACCGACGCTCTCGGGAACATGACTTCAGCCGCCCAAGCCATCTGAAAAAGGGAAAACGTGATCGCGGGCAAGGGAGCTCAACTTAGAGCGTGCGAGATGCCACGGCGTCATCCCGAGCGGAAGCGGCTTTTCCCGCGGAGCGAGGGATCTCCGCTGCCTGAGTCCCATTCGGAGAAGTTCACCAACTGAGTCGCGTCTGAAACTAATCGCGCTCGCGGTTCTTGCTCTCGTCGCTGGCGATCACGCCGTCCTTAATGTGGATGACGCGGTGCGCGTATTCGGCGATGTCGCCTTCGTGTGTCACCAGAATGATGGTATTGCCGTCGGCCTGCAGGCGGTCGAACAGCGCCATGATTTCAATGCCGGTCTGTGAGTCGAGATTGCCCGTGGGTTCGTCCGCGAGAATGATCGAAGGGCTGTTCACCAGCGCGCGCGCAATGGCTACGCGCTGCCGTTGACCGCCGGAGAGTTCGTTCGGCTTATGGCTCATGCGCGATCCCATGCCGACGGCTTCGAGCGACGCCTTGGCCCGCTCGATGCGCTCATCCGTCGGGATGCCGGCGTAGATCAACGGCAATTCCACATTGTGCAGCGCCGTAGCGCGGGCAAGTAGATTGAAGGTCTGGAAGACGAATCCGATTTCCTTGTTACGGATGCGTGCCAGTTCGTCGTCATCCAACTCGCTGACCAGTTGCCCGTTGAGCCAGTATTTGCCCTGTGAGGGAGTATCGAGACATCCAATCAGATTCATCAGCGTAGATTTGCCCGATCCCGAAGGTCCCATGATCGCAACATACTCGTTACGCTGAATGCGGAGATTGACCCCGCGCAGCGCATGCACCTGCTGCTCGGAGCCCATATCGTAGGTCTTCCACAGGTCTTCGGCAGCGATCATGCACGATTCCGGGGGCGCTGAAACAAGAGGGGTGGGCATGCTGATAACTTCTGCGGTGGCCATGTTCTTCTCCTGATCTTCTCTCACCTGATCCTTGATCTGATCCGATGCCACTGACCTCTCCGTTCTGCGCTGCCCGTGCCGGGAATCCGCTGCCAGGGGTCAGTTTCCGGCTGCTCATTTCCCGCCTGATTTCTGTTTGAGTCGTTCCTTATACCTGCACTTTTTGAGACCCTGACCCCAGAACCCTGGTGTTATTTTGACGTGCCAACCACCTTAACGTTATGACGATTCGTCTTCTTTCTTGGGAGCCGTGTTGTCAATCTTGACGCTCGCCCCAGGCCGCAAGGTGCGCAGCACTTTGTAGCTTCCCGTGATGACTTCGTCGCCCTCCTTGAGCCCGTCCACGACTTCAATATCGGTAGTGCCGGTTACGCCAGTTGTGACCGGAACAAACATCGCCTTTCGGTTGCGAATCACGAACACGCCCTGCACTTCGTCATCTTTCTTCGACTTGGATGCATTCTCGCTCGCTGCCGGTGCCGCGGCATGCACCGATCCCGGCGGATTATTCTGCGCCTCGATTTGCGCCTTCGTGCGCAAAGTCAGGGCCTGGATGGGCAGCGCCAGCGCATTACTACGAGTCGCCGTCGTGATTTTCGCTGTGGTTGAAAGTCCAGGCCGCAGATATTTCGGAGGATCGCTCATGGTCACAACTACCTTAAAATCTTTGGCCTCTTCGTTGGCGGTTGTTTGTTGCGAGGTCGAGACTCCACTGGAACGTACGATGGCGTTATCGCCTATCTCAGAGACGTTGCCGTGGAACGTCTTGCCCGGAATGGCATCGATGGAAATCTCCGCGGGCTGGCCGAGATGAACGTTTACGATATCGGTTTCATCGACCATCACCTCGGCAGTGATCACCGACATGTCGGCGATCGTCATTAGCGTGCTGCCCAGCGCGTTCTGAATGCCGATGACGACAGACTCGCCCTCGCGCACCGGAAGATTGGTGACCACGCCATCGAAGGGAGCGGTGTAAGTGGTTTTCCGCAGC
>JASHOT010000400.1 GCA_030040965.1 Candidatus Sulfotelmatobacter sp.
GTTCAGCCACGCCTGGATCACGATCGTCGATACGCACGTGACGACGATTGTTTCGGCGGCGATCCTGTTTATTTTCGGTACCGGGCCGGTAAAGGGATTTGCCACCACGCTGACTTTCGGTCTGTTGGCGAACCTGTTTACCGCAGTGTTTGTTTCGCGCGTGATCTTTGACTGGGTGCTGAGCCGCAAGCAGCGCGGCGAAGCGCTGAGCATCTAGAATTTGTAATTTGGTAAGCGGGTGATTGTGTAATTTTCGCTGCGGTCGAACCTTGGCCCCAAATTACAAAATTACCAAATCTCATTCGGAAGTTATAGAGACAAGGGGCTATTAAAACGTGGAGTTCTTTCACGACGTCAACATCGATTTTCTGGGCAAGAAGTGGTATTTTCTCGCCTTTTCGCTAATCTTCAGCGTCGCCGGTGTACTTTCGATGCTGTTCTGGCACGGGATTCCGTGGGGCGTGGATTTTCGCGGCGGAACGCTGGTTTACGTAAAGTTTTCGCATACGCCCAACCTCACCGAAGTGCGCCACGCGATGGACCGGGCAGGACTGCGCGATCCGAAGATTCAGAGTTACGACCAGCCCTCGCTCCATGAAGCACTGATCGATCTGGATGTTCAGGAAACCAATGAGCAGGAAGCCCTCGATAAGGGCAAGAACACGATCATCCAGGCGCTGGAAACCAACGTTCCGGCGGGAAAGCAGTGCGGTACTCCGAGTGTGAGCGGCTGCGACCTGAATAATGCCAGTTCTCTGACCATCAAGAATTATCTGATGGATAAGGACCCCATGCGCCTGGGTACGGACGCCGATCAAAAATATACGGCGCAGGCGCAGGCGATTGTGGGCTATCGCGACAAGACTCTCGGGGGGGTGCTGACCTCCATCGATCAGCTGAAAGGGGCGCCGGGAGTGGATCCGGCGGCAGTGGCGTCGTTGAACGACGGCTTCTTTCTTTCGGATTTCAACGTGCGGAACGTGGAAATCGTTGGCCCGACCGTGGGTAAACAACTGCGCCGGCAGGCTGGCCTGGCGACGCTCTATTCGCTAGCCGGGATGCTGGTTTACCTGGGCTTCCGCTTCGAGTGGATTTATGGCGTAGCCGCTGTGGTTACGGTGTTTCACGACACCCTGATCACGGTGGGGGCGTTTTCCCTGCTGGCGCCCCGGTTCGAGATCTCGCTTACCGTGATCGCGGCCATTCTGACGCTGATTGGTTACTCTAATAACGACACGATCGTGGTATTTGACCGCATCCGGGAAAACATTAAACTCATGCGGCGCGAGAAGCTGTCGGATATCGTCAATCGTGCGATTAATCAGACTTTGAGTAGAACGATCTTGACAGCGGGCTTAACGTTCCTTACTGTTCTGGCACTCTTTTTATTCGGCGGCGAGGTGCTTCGTGGATTCAGCCTCGCGCTGGTCATCGGCATTTTAATCGGGACGTATTCGTCGATTGCCATCGCGGCGCCGATTCTGGTGGCTTACCAGGATTGGCGCATTGAGAGGGGCAAGCGTCCCGCCGGAATGGCGGTTCCGGGAAAGACGGGAACCGGCAAGACGGCGGCTTCGGCCAAGGCCAAGTAATTGTTACCTGTAGAGCACCTGTACCGGTCAGGCACTTGCCCGATGGCCTGAGGCTCGCAAGCTGTGTTACGCCTTCTTATGTAAGGGTTTAGAAGGATTTGCTCGAAAGCGCTGCAGGGGCTTCTGTCCGCCCAGGCAGCGCGTAGAAAGCCGGGAGCAAAGTAAGGTCGACCGGTGTCTAAGTTTTAGAAGGGTCTGAACTAGGGGGAGAAGCCTATGTTTGAAGACAGTCTCATTGAATCCGGGGGCAGGTTAAAGACGAAGCGTGGGCGGATGTCGTTCGTGGCTTTTGTTCTGGAAGCCATTATTGTCGGCGTCATGATCCTGATACCGCTGATCTTTACCGAAGCCTTGCCGAAAACGCAGTTAATGACATTTCTAGTGGCTCCCCCGCCACCGCCGCCACCTCCGCCGCCAGCCGCCGCGCCGGTGAAGATCGTGAAAGTGATCCAGACCGACATCGTCAACGGCGAGCTGCGCACGCCGACGAAAATTCCTAAGAAAGTGGAAATGATCAAGGAAGACGAGGCGCCCCCGCCGATGTCGGCGACCGCAGGCGTGATCGGCGGAGTGCCGGGCGGAGTGCCCGGAGGGTCGATGGGCGGCGTGATCGGGAGCGTGTTGAGCTCGACTCCGACCGTGGCCCCGAAGATTGCCACTCCGCAGCGAGTGCGCGTATCCTCGGGCGTGGTGCAGGGCCTGCTGGTGCGCCGGGTGAATCCGGTCTATCCGCCGCTGGCCCGCCAGGCGAGAATTCAGGGCACCGTGATTCTGCAGGCGCAGATCAGCAAGACCGGTGATATTGAGAACCTGCAGCTGATCAGCGGACACCCGATGCTCGCCCCGGCCGCGATCGAAGCTGTCAAGCAGTGGAAGTACCGGCCGTATCTGCTGAACGGAGAACCGTGCGAAGTGGATACGCAGATCCAGGTCAACTTCACGCTGGCTGGAGGCTAGAAGCAGGCAGCGTCCTGGCGCTCAGGAAATGGCGTGGAAGCGTGTGCATTGCCCTCCCCTCCCCACCTAAAGGTGGCCGGGAGCGGCTTTTCAGAGGCTCAGGCACGGCCACAATACCGCAACAGATGGCCAAGAGTGCGGAAAGGGCTCGTGTCCGGCGGAATCCGCCGGCCGTGCGCTTTTTTGGCGCAGCGGCGAAGCCGAGATTGTGCATCGAACTGTCTTAGCGGTCCAAGAAGCTTTAGCGTTCCAAGAAACAGAGTGAAACGAGTTCCGAGGAGGGAAAGCAACTCATGTTTGCATCTCACGTAGCAACAATGATTCATCACATTCCCGCCGTAGCCACCTGGATGGTGCAGGAGGGCGGCGGCACACTGGCGACCGATCCATTGGGCTTGTGGAAGGCGATGGGCTGGGTAGCCCGAACCGTGGTCATCATCCTGTTCGTCATGTCGGGCTGGTCGATCGGCGTAATGATCGACCGCTGGATGGCCTATAGCGCCGCCCGTAAACAATCTCGCGCGTTTGCGCCGGCTGTGGCGGGCGCGCTGCGCGATGGCCGCATCGACGAAGCGATCAAAGTGGCTGAGCGCAATAAGAAGAGCCATCTGGCCAAGGTGGTCACCGCCGGCCTGATGGAATTCAAGGCCCACCAGGATAGCCCGGGCGCAATCCCTGGCGAAACCATCGAAGCTTCGAAGCGCGCTTTGGAGCGCACCGAAGCGATCGTCCACGCGGAACTGAAGCGCGGATTGGGCGGTCTGGCGACGATTGGTTCGACGGCTCCGTTCGTCGGACTGTTCGGCACGGTGATGGGCATTCTGAACGCCTTCATCGGCATCAACAACTCGAAGGCCACCGGTCTGGCTGCGGTCGCCGGCGGTATCGCGGAAGCGCTGGTTACGACGGCTATCGGGCTGCTGGTCGCCATCCCCGCCGTGATGATGTTCAACTATCTGACCGGCCGCGTGGAAGCGTTCGACGTCGAGATGGACAACTCGTCCAGCGAACTGATCGACTACTTCCTGAAGAAACGCGGCGACGTTCGCCGGTAGTTTCCGGGAACGAACTGGCTGCGGCCTGATGTGAGTGAGTTGCGGTCCGGCGCCGGAACCTCCGGTGCCGGACTTTCCCAGATTTACTGAGCTCAGATCACGACGAGCGCCGCGGCAGAAGCATTGGAGATCGCAACCTATGGCATTAGCAAAGCGGGACGAAGGCTCGAAAGTTAATTCGAACATCAACGTCACGCCCATGGTGGACGTGATGCTGGTGCTGTTGATCATCTTCATGGTGGTCACGCCCATGTTGCAGAAGGGCATCAGCGTCGACATGGCGAAGGTGAACAACCCGACGCCGATGGAGGATGCGGACAAGGAAGACGCGTTGCTGGTCTCGATCACTCGCGACGGGAAAGTTTACTTTGGCAGCGAACAGGTTCCGGATGTCAGCGCCTTGACGCAGAAGGTGAAGGATCGCCTGGCCAACAAGCCCGACAAGCGCGTGTACGTGAAGTCGGATATGCGGGCGCGCTTTGGCGGCGTGGTGCAGGTGGTCGACGCGGTGCGAGCGGCCGGAGTGGACGATCTGGGCTTGCTCACCGATCAGAAGAAAACAGCTCCAAACGCCCCGCCGCCTCCAGCGGCGCAAGGGCAATAGAGGAGAACAGCAATGGGAATGGATATGGGGTCGAGCGGTGGCGGCCCGAGCGCAAATATTAACGTAACGCCGCTTATCGATGTGCTGCTGGTGCTGCTGATCATCTTCATGGTGATCTCGCCAGTAACGCCGAAGGGACTGGACGCGCTGGTTCCGCAGCCGCCGCCGCCGAACCAGAAGCAGCCGCCGCCGCAGGCGGATCGTACGATCGTGGTGCAGTTGATCGACCGCGGGCCGGGATCGGAGCCGGGCGTCAAGATCAACAATGAAGACGCCACCTGGGACAACCTGCAGGGCCGCCTGACCGATATTTACAAGCTGCGCCAGGAAAAGGTGATGTTCGTGAAGGGAGACGACAACATTCCCTTCGCCAATGTCGCCAACGTGATTGACATCGCGCACGCAGCCGGAGTCGACAAGGTCGGCCTGATCACTGCCAAGATTGAAGCCGGCAGTTAACAGAATCTGTGGTTGGCCGTCGGCGGTTGGTCGACGCTGCAGTGGGAATTCATCGACGACCTGCGACAGACAGCCGACGACATTTGTTATGTCTGCCCGTGGCGCAGCGAGTTCTTTGCGGCAATTCATTTCTTGCCGACGTGCCGCACTTGTCAAACGCTGTCTCTGGGCCTAGGATGCTGTGGCGAGGGAGACTTATACCGCAATGAATAAGAACGTTCGCATACTTACGCTGGCTGCGGTAGCGCTGGCGCTCATCTCCGCTTCGGGATGCAACAAGCTGCGCGCGCGCGACCAGCTGAATAAGGGTGTGGAGTCCTACAAAGACTCGAAATACGAGCAGGCTGTCGATCATTTTCAAAAGGCAGTGCAACTCGACCCCAGCCTGATTAATGCGCGCATGTATCTGGCGACGGCGTTTGTGTCGCAGTACATTCCCGGCGTCGACGATCCGGACAATCTGCGCACCGCGAACCAGGCCATCGACGAATACAAGCAGGTCATTGATATGAATCCCTCGCGCGACCAGAAGGTGAACAGCGCGAAGGGAGTCGCGTATCTGTACCTGAACATGAAAAAGTGGGACGACGCCAAGAAGTATTACCGCATGGCGTCGGAGCTCGATCCCAATGATCCTGAACCGTATTACTCGATCGGCGTCATCGACTGGACCGCCTGCTACCAACCGCGCATGGCCCGGCGCGCGGAGCTGGGTCTGAAGCCGGAAGAGGAACTGAATCCGAAAAATAAGGAACAGAAGAAGGCATGCGACGAGCTTAAAGTTAAGAACGATCCCGCGATCCAGGAAGGCATTGACAGCCTGAAGAAGGCGATCGAGCTGCGTCCCGATTACGATGACGCAATGGCGTACATGAACCTGATGTACCGCGAAAAGGCCGACTTGGAGTGCGACGATCTTTCCGCCCGCGCCGAAGATCTCAAGACCGCCGATCACTGGGTGGATGAGACGCTGCGGGTGAAAAAAGTGAAAGCCGACAAGGCGGCAGCCGCGGCTGGCGGCGGCATCACGGTGCCGGATCAAGCCAAGTAAACATCAACGTTTCGTTATTTCCCCTCCTCACTCAAACCTCCTTCTTGCGAAGGAGGTTTTTTATTTATTGCGTTGCTGGCGGACGCCGAAGGCGTGAGCCGGCAGATGAGAATGTTCGCCCCGAATTGCTGTGGAGACGCGCAGCCCAGAATAGCGAGCCGTTTCTTCATGGCTGGAGCCGAGTCGTTGATCCATCCCGCATAGAAGAGCCAGATTTCTTTGTTTGGATTGACCGATTGGCCGATCGATGGGCCGGCAGTGATTTCCTGCGTGGCGCGGGCGAGCTCCTCGGGAAACGTGTCAGCCGCGAACTTCCACTCCTGGAACGATGTCGAGAGAACCGTGTGGTTGCCGCAGTCGGCACGTGATAGCGGCTGGAGTGGTGGAAAGACCTGCACGACTCCGTGTCCACAGAAGTAGTAACCGAGCAGCAGGCCACTTTCATAATCGGTAAGAAGAATGGATCCGGCCGGGGAGGAAGAATGCAGATAATGCGTCGCTTTCGCCATCCATTGCCGCGATTGATCGGCGGGGCGGATGGGCGGAGGAGGAGCGGGAAAGAAATTGCAGATGACGAGCAAAAAGACGACGACCAATAATTTTATCCAACGATAATCGCGTGTTAGGCCGGCGACGCCGATTGCCGATGCGGCGACGAGGAATGGCGCGAGAAACGCGTCGTGACGGGTTGCTCCCAGAGGATAGAAGCCGGCCAACGCGACGGCCCAGCTGATCAGGAATGGGAGGACGAGGAGAAGCAGGAACGAACGCGAAGAGGGGTCGGATGCGTCTTCAGATTCAGGTTCTGAGCTCCGGGAAAATCTGTTTCTCGCGAGCAAAGCGAGTCCCCACAGGAACGCGAGCAGCATCAGTGCGCCGATGAGGCCGTGGCTAAAGACATAAGTGAACACGCGCAGGGTTTGCGAGGCGAGGAACTCCACCGGATTGCGGTCGCCGGGATGAAAGACGGCCTTGCGCAGGTAAGACTCGAGGTCGGCGCGCACCATGCCGGTTTCACGGAGTCGCGGAATGTGCGTGGTCAGAAAATAAACCGCAATGGTGAGGGCGACAATCTGCCCGGCTGCCCAGGCGGCGAATAAGGCTGGACGAGAACGATACGGGTAGAGCCGGATGAGCAGGTACACTCCCATCGTCAGGGCGAAGATCAGCGCGGAATAATGCGTGAGCAGCGCACCCCAGAGTGAAACGGAAAACAGGGCCACGACGGCGGGAGAATTATCCCGCAGCGCGCGCTCGGAGAGATAAAGGCAGGCTGCCATGAAAAAAAGCAGGATCGCGTATTGGCGAACTTCAGCGGAGAGAAGAATGAGCGATGGTGAGAAAGAAAAAAGCAGCAATCCGAGCAGGGCCGCTGCGCGACCCGCTACCGCGCGGAGCCAGAGGTAGACGAACCAGCAGGCTGCGGTTCCGGCAAGCACCGAGGGAAGGCGCAGCCATAGCTCGGAGTGGCCGAACGAGCGCCAGAAATAAAGCAGGAGAATCAGCAGGGGTGGATGGGCGTTGGTCAGCGCTGCGGCCCAGGCTTGGCGTAGACTCGACTGGCTGGCCAGCAAGTAATGCAGAGCCTCGTCGGGGTTGAGAAAAAGCCGGCTCGCGGGAATGAGGCGCACGATGAGAGCGATCGCGAGAACTGCGGCGGAAACCAGGAGCTCGAAGTGGGATGGGCGCGTGTGAATCGACGAGGCGGGCGCTGGCGCGCGAGATGGCTTCATGCCTGATATTGAAATCCTGCGACGCGCAAATCATACTATGCTCGGGCGCGAGTGGTTTCCGATGCCGACAATCGATCATTCTGATTCTTTTGACTCTTCTTCTTTTGACTCGTGGGCTTGCGTCCTCTACTGCCAGGGGAGGGTGAGCTGAACTCCGCATCGCGGCCGCATGAGCCGTCCCTTACGACCTGTCTGGTTGTCCTTCTGCTCGTCATTGTATTCTTCGGCGCGATTCGTTTTCGTCTGCGCAACATGCCGCTGGAGCGTGACGAGGGCGAGTACGCCTACGCCGGTCAAATGATGCTCGAAGGCATTCCGCCTTACGCGCTGGCCTACAACATGAAACTGCCGGGTATTTACGCCGCGTATGCCGCGGTGATGACCGTGTTTGGGCAGACTCCGGCGGGGATTCATCTGGGATTGCTGCTGCTGAACGCGGCCACGACAACGCTCATTTTTTTTCTGACCGCGAGATTGTTTGGCCGAATGGCAGGCTGCGTGGCAGGCTGCAGCTATGCATTGCTCACGACAAGTGCGTCGGTGATGGGGTTTGAAGCGCATGCCACCAACTTCGTCGTGCTGCCGGCAGTAGTCGCAATATTGCTGCTGTTGCGCGCTACGGAATTCGAACGCGGGTGGCTGATTTTTCTGAGCGGGTTGTTTTTCGGCCTGGCATTTCTGATGAAGCAGCATGGGATGTTCTTTATGCTGTTCGGCCTCATCTACGTGCTTTGGAGTGCGCGACAAAAAGGGTCGTTGCCGAGAGTCGTGAAAGAGGGCGCGTTCTTCTCCCTCGGCAGCGTTGTTCCGTATCTTGCAACCTGTTGGCTCATGTTTCATTACGGAGTGTTCCGGCAGTTCTGGTTTTGGACGTTCGAGTACGCCGGCGAGTACTCGAAAATGGGCCTGCGACGGGCGATCCGTGCGTTTCTTGAGAACTCGATCCATGTTGCGGCGCCCGCGATATTGATCTGGATTATCGCAGCGGTCGGGCTGGCCGCCGCGGTCTGGAGCGCGCGTCTGCGATCCCGCAGGTTCTTTCTGGTCGCGTTGCTGGTGTGCTCTTTTCTTGCGATCTGTCCGGGAGTGTATTTTCGGCCGCACTATTACATTTTGTTGCTGCCGGTTGTCGCGATGCTGGCGGGAGTTGGGGTGAGTTTTGCCACCGAGGCGATGTCAGGCAGGTCGCGGTCGGTCGCGGCGATGCCGCTCGTGATCTTTGTTCTTTGCTTCGCGTTCTGCGTGGGCTGGCAGCGGACGATTTACTTCCGGATGTCGCCGGTCGAGGCCATCCGCGCCATTTACGACGCCAATGGGTTTATCCCGGCGGTGGCCGTGGCCGACTATGTGCGCGAGCATTCGCCGACAGACGCGAAGATTGCCGTGCTGGGGTCGGAGCCGGAAATTTATTTCTACTCGCATCGGCATTCGGCGACCGGCTATCTCTACATGTACAGCCTGATCGTGCATCAGAAATATACGGCGCGCATGCGAGACGAGATGCTTGAGGAACTGGAAGCAAACCGGCCGCTGTATGTCATCTACGTGGACGTGTGGGACGATTGGGGGCCTGAGGGGGGCGGGCCGGAACTCGAGGAATTCCTTCCGCGGCTGCGTGAATTTATGAGTCGATATTACGAGGACGCCGATGGGCCGCGATACGTGTGGAGTGGCGAAAAATACCGCCCGGGCGAGACCAGGCAGATCGTCGTGATGCGCCGGAAAGCAGGATTGTGAAGGCGGAAATCGCGGCTGAAAGTGCTATCCTGATTATCTACTCGATTCCAGGTTCTGCAAGATGAGTGTTGGCGTGTCGATTTCGAGGCCCCTGACGCCGTCGGCGGAAACCCGCTGGCAAGGCTGCGTGTCGGTGATCGTGCCGGTGTACAACGAAGCGGCGCACGTGGATGAACTGCTGCGCGCGATCCATGCCTCGCCGGTGAAAAAGGAAATCATCATCGTCGACGACGGCTCGACTGACGGTACGCGCGAGATTTTGCAGTCGCTGCCTGCCTCCGGCGACGTGACGGTGGTTTTTCACGAACGCAATTTTGGCAAGGGAGCGGCGATTCGCACCGCACTTGCATACGCACGGGGCGAGTACATTCTGATTCAGGATTCCGACCTCGAATACGATCCGCAGGATTATCCCGCGCTGCTGCGGCCGCTTGAGCAAGGCAAGGCGAATGTGGTCTACGGAGTTCGTCCCGACCGTCCGGAACGCGGGCTGCGATTTTTTCTGGGCGCAAAGTTTCTCACGCACCTCACTAATCTTTTGTATGGAGCAGGCATTCACGACGAAGCTACCTGCTACAAGGTGATCCGGCGATCGCTCGTTGAGCGCGTGCAACTCGAGTGTCACCGCTTCGAGTTCTGCCCGGAAGTGACGGCCAAGCTATGCCGCCTGGGGGAAAAGATCGCCGAGGTGCCGATCTCGTATCGTCCACGATCGGCGAGTGAAGGAAAGAAAATCCGCCACTCCGACGGATGGCAGGCCATCTGGACGCTGGTTCGTTATCGCTTCTCGCCGCGCGGCGGATGGCTGCGATCGGCCGGCGATCCCGCGGCGACTCCATTCCCCGTGAGTTTCGCAAGACGGCCGGCGGAATGAAGGTGCTATGCTTGTATAGCACCATTGGAGATGCCCATGCTTGCGATCCGACTTCCTGACGCCATCGAAAAAAGGCTCGACCGTCTCGCGCGCCGCACCGGGCGCACCAAGACGTTCTATGCGCGCGAGGCGATCTTGCAACATCTCGAGGAACTCGAGGACTTATACCAAGCCGAGCCTAGCCTGGCGCGCATCCGATCCGGCAAGGACCGCACCATTCCGCTGAACCAAGTGATGCAGCGTCATGGCATGGAAGGTTGAACTCTCGCCAGCGGCCGACAAGTACCTCAGCAAACTCGACCCGCAGC
Organism: Candidatus Sulfotelmatobacter sp.; assembly: GCA_030040965.1. GTDB lineage: Bacteria > Acidobacteriota > Terriglobia > Terriglobales > Acidobacteriaceae > Sulfotelmatobacter. The sequence goes on from JASHOT010000400.1 coordinate 10,371, forward strand.
CCGCCCGGCGCATTCTGAAGTCCTGTCAACGCGACTTGCCGTCATCGAAAATCCGCGGAGCATTGGACAGGCCCTGCAAGGGGCGCGATTCCGCGAATTGTGGAAATACCGCGTCGGCGATTACCGCCTGATTTGCAAAATCGAAGACGTGCAAGTCGTGATTCTTGTCTTGCAGATTGGGCATCGGCGCGAAGTCTACCGATAGCCTGTCGCGTCCAGTAGAATATCCGGTTTGGCCGAGGCCGGCACTCCGTCTAATGTTCAAAAAAATTCTCATCGCGAACCGGGGCGAGATTGCTGTGCGCGTCATCCGCGCCTGCCACGAAATGGGAATTGCCGCGGTCGCGGTCTACTCGCATGTCGATCGCGCCTCGTTGCATGTGCGCAAGGCGGATGAAGCGTATCCGATCGGCGCAGCCGCGGCGGCGGAGTCATATCTCAATATCGCGAAGATTCTGGATGTTGCCGCGCGCTCGGGCGCGGACGCGATTCATCCCGGCTACGGATTTCTTTCGGAGAATGCGAAATTTGCGCGGGCGTGCGCCGACGCGGGAGTAAAGTTCATTGGCCCGACGGCCGCGGCCATGGACGCGATGGGCTCGAAGACGCGCGCCCGGCAGGCCATGGAGCGCGTTGGTGTTCCGTTTGTTCCGGGCACGTCGCGCGGGCTGGAGTCTGTTGCCCAGGCCGAGGAAGTCGCAGCACGGATTGGCTATCCGGTGATGCTGAAGGCGGCGGCCGGCGGCGGTGGCAAGGGCATGCGGCTGGTTCACGCCTCCGAAGAACTGAAATCGGCGCTGGAAGGCGCACGCAGCGAGGCCGAGCGCTCGTTCGGCGACAGCGAAGTTTATATCGAGAAGGCGATCATCAATCCGCGCCACATCGAGATGCAGGTGCTGGCGGATGAGCACCACAACACGGTGTATCTCGGGGAACGCGAGTGTTCGCTGCAGCGGCGCCACCAGAAAGTGGTGGAGGAAGCACCATCGCCGATTGTTGACGCGGATATGCGGCGGCGGATGGGCGAGGTAGCGGTGCGCGTGGCGCAGGCGGCCGGGTATACGAATGCGGGCACGGTCGAATTCCTGGTAGATCAGCAGAAGAATTTTTATTTTCTGGAGATGAATACCCGGTTGCAGGTGGAGCATCCCGTGACGGAACTGATCACGGGGCTCGATCTGGTGCACCTGCAGATTCGCATTGCGGCCGGCGAGCGGCTTCCGTTCACCCAGAAGGATGTGGACATTCGGGGACATGCGATCGAATGCCGGATTTATGCCGAAGATCCCGACAACAATTATTTTCCCAGCCCGGGGAAGATCACGCTGTTGTTAGCGCCTTCGGGGCCAGGCATACGGCGCGACAGCGGTATGTATGAAGGCTGGACGGTGCCGATGGATTACGATCCGCTGCTGGCCAAGCTGATCGGCTATGGGACGGATCGCGAACAGGCCATCAGTCGCCTGACGCGTGCGCTGAACGAATATTTTGTGGGCGGGATTAAGACGAACATTTCTTTGTTCCGGAGAATTCTTCGCCATCCCGATTTTCGCGCGGCGAAACTCGATACCGGATTTCTGGATCGCATGTTGAAGCAAAAGGAAGAGACACCGGTGGATGCGAGCGCGGATGCCAAGACGGCCGAAATCGCCGTGATTGCGGCGGGCATGTTTGCGGTTCTGGGGCCGGCGGGCGCGGTGCCCGGCGAACGCGCGGAGATGGGCGCTGAACGCGGAGATTCAAAACCGCCCTCGAACTGGAAGAGTGCGGCGCGGCGGGAGGGGCTGCGGTGAGGCGCCTAAACTCGATCCGCTGCTTCCGGAAGACGCATCACAGCGGTCCAGCAGCCATATTTGCGGCCTTTGCTCTTTGCGCAACGTCCATTCACGCTCAGTCTGCAGGACGTACGGTGATTGACCTTCGCACCTATGGATGGCAAGCGCCGGACCAGACCCAAAAGCACCACCCACGGGTCGTACCGTCGGTTGTGGTTGACCACAAAGGCAGAGTTGTAATCGCGTACACGGTTCGGAGCCGGACCGGGCTTGTAACGCGAGATGTACCGAGTCTCGATCTCCAGATACTGCGCTTTTCGCCGGACGGTAAGTTAGATCTCTCGCTATCACTACCCACGACCCTGACGGGTGGAACGGGCTTGTATCTCTCCGACGCCGACCAGATTATGGCGAAAGCCAATGGGGACCTCCATTGGTTCGAGCCGGGCGTCCCCGATGAGGGGAAAGGGAACTGGAAGGTTCTCGTTGATTGCCACGCGCAGTGGCAGTCTCACAGTCGTCGGACGATGCTTATCTACTTCCCGAAAAGCGCCCCCCCTCTTGAGGTTATTCATTTCGGACCGCGGCTTGAGACAACGCGATGCGGTACGGCTGGGCCATTCGGATCGCCGCAAGAAAAAATCCAGAACATGCCGCAGTCGATTACGGATGAGTTCGGCTATTTCCACGGTTTGGAAGCGGGTCGCGGCTTTTTCACTGACCGTTGGCCGTTGTGTCACTACGAACAGCGTGTCGAATTGCCGATCAGAGTAGTGGCCAACTTGACTGCCGTGAACGATGATGCCTTTGTCGCGGTGGTTCGCGCGACGCATAATCACCATTCAGATCAGGAGGTGTTTTCCTCCGACGGGCAGGTTAGATTCCGGACACATCTTGAAAAGCATGAGACGTGCGACTCTTTTCGGAATTTTCCCCAAGCCAGCGAGCGGGGCGACTTCGTCGCCGCAGATATCGTGACGATTCGAGGAGAAAACTGGACGCTCGATATCGGCGGCCAGGTAGTGGCTCGCCGTATTGCTGTGTACGAGGTCAACGCGGGAAAAGAAGTGGGGTCGTTTCCAGCCAATCCCAAGTTCATTTACCGAAGCGCATTCGCTCTGAGTCCGGATGGGAGAACGGTGGCCGTTCTCGAGGATGGAAAACTAACGGTGTGGAGCGTGCCTCCCCGCCGAAAATCACTGATATGACTTACGACGTCAGCATCGACGGCATGCATTACCGGCTCGAACTCAACCGCGAAGACGGGCGCTGGCTGTGCCGTCTGGACGGGCGGGAGATCGCGGTGGATGCGGTGTTGGCGCGGCCGGATGTGCTCTCGTTGCGCATTGGCAATCAGGCATATGAAGTGAAATGCGAGCGCAGCGCCGGCGAGACGCATGTGTGGGTCGGCAGCCGGCGGTTCGCGGCGGAGATTCGCGATCCACGGTCGCTGCGCGGACGAGGGCGCACCGTCGACGATCAAGGTCCGAAGAAACTTACGGCGCCCATGCCCGGGAAGGTCGTGCGCATCCTGGTGAGCGAGGGCGGAGAAGTGGAAGCGGGCGCGGGCGTGCTGGTGGTCGAGGCGATGAAGATGCAGAACGAAATCAAATCGCCCAAAAAAGGATCGATCCAGAAAATTCTGGTCAGCCAGGGAGCCGCGGTGAACGCGGGCGACGTGCTGGCCATCGTCGAATAAGTCGCCAATAACTTAGATCGCGAATTGGTCCCAATCACGAATACGAGCCGCTACTTCTCCACTCCGTTCGAATCGAGCACCTGCTGGGCATAGTAATTCTGCACTTTTGCCGAATCGCGCAGGACTTCATAGTACGCGGCTCGCAACAATTGCTCGCGGCGATCGTGGAGTTGGGAACGGATCGCCTGCTGTACACGCGGATCGGAAAGTTCGCGCTGCCCTGCTGGTTCCTTCGCCACAAGTTTGACGATGTGGAATCCCATGAGCCGGCCGGCCGCGTTGACCACCGCGATGACGGGAGTGTACTGGCCCGGTTTGAGTCCCATGACGGCCTCACGCGTTGCCGGGTCGGCCCCTTTGAGGCCGGATTCCGGCGTTATGCCGAGATCGCCGCCATTGCCCGAGGTTTCCGGCGCCTCCGAATATCTCATGGCCAGGGTAGCGAAATCGTCGCCGCTTTCGAGCCGATTTTCGATCATCTGGATTTTCTTGCGCGCTTCCGCTTCATTCTGCGCCTTGTCATTTTGATTCTGCACCTGCGGATTCGGCGCCGGCGTGACCAGGATCTCAGCCAGGTGATACTGCGGCTCGATCAGATTGAACTCGCTCTTGTGGGCGTTGTAATAGTCGGCGATGTCCTGATCGCTGATGTTGATCTTCGACGAGACTTCCTTGTTCATCACCTTGTCGTCAGTGATGGAACGGCGGATATTGCGCTTGAAATCGGCGATAGAGATTTTTCTGTCCTTGAGCTGCTTTTCGAAATCTTCTTCGGAAAGAGGCGACTTGATCTCGTTATATTTGCGGTCAACTTCTTCGTCGGTGGCAAGAAGCCCCAATTTTTCAGCGCGGCGCATCAGGATTTCGTCTTCGATCATCTGATGGAGGATTTGCAGGCGAAGCGCAGTTGCCTGCTCGCCGCTGGGTTTCGGCTGGCCGGCAGCGACCTGATTTTCGTAGAAGTCGAGATCGGAGCGGAGCAGGTTGCGGCCATCGACGGTGGCCACGACGTCACTGCCGGTTTTCGTTTTGCAGCCTGCGAGCGCAGTCAACAGAGCGGCCAGGCATAATACAGCGGCCGTCCTTGTATGCATCAGGAATTTGGTCAATCTGTTTTCTCCCGTCCACAACGCCATCCCTGCCCAAATCGATCTTTTGATCTTTGATTCGCGATTTCGCGACGCCCTTTATTTGGAGGCTGGCGCCGCTGCGACCGGCAAACGTTGCGGCACGGGCTCGCCTGCATCTTTCAGGGCAGCGTCGAGAGCGGCACGCAGTTCGCTCAGGGGAACCACGCCATCAATTTTCTGTCCATTGATAAAAAGTATGGGTGTTGCATCGAGCCCGAGATCCTCGCCTTCTTTCATGGACGCCCGCACCGCGCTGTCGTCCTGCGCCTTCAGGCAGGCGGTCAGCTTAGTCGCGTCGAGATTATGCTTCTGGCCCTGCGCGAGCGCCAGTTTGTCGATGGCTTCCAGACGCGCGCCCGAAGTTTTTTCGCTGTCGACTTCCTGCTTGTTGGCATGAATGGTATCGGCGAAATCCCAATAGGCATCGGCATTCTGCGCGGCCAGACAGTTGGCGTCGACCG